>JAMXCX010000028.1 GCA_024542985.1 Candidatus Omnitrophota bacterium
GTCAAAGGGCCGGTCAGCGCAGAAGTGGTTAGCCTTGATTACCAGGGGATGGTTACAGAGGCAAGAGGTTTAGCCAAGATTTCTGCAAACATCGTAATAAAACTCCCTTGCACTGTTGAAGGATTAAAAGCTACAAAAACTCTTAGTTCAGAAGGTATAAAAACTAACCTTACTCTTTGTTTTTCTTCTTCGCAGGCCCTTCTCGTAGCTAAAGCCGGGGCAACCTATGTTTCTCCTTTTGTCGGCAGATTGGATGATATATCCACCGAAGGAATGAATTTAATAAAAGATATAAGATTAATTTATGATAATTACGGGATAACTACGAAGATACTTACCGCATCAGTTCGTCACCCTATCCATTTTATAGAAGCAGCCCGTATAGGATCAGATGTAGCAACTGTTCCTTTCGCGGTAATTGAGAAATTAATGAAACATCCTTTAACTGATATAGGGATAAAAAGGTTCCTTGATGATTGGGAAAAATTAAAGAAAGTTTTGGCAAAATAAAATATTTTATTTTTTAGAAAAAATGCCGGCTTTTTAAGTAACTATCTGTAAATGAAAATAAAATTTGCCTTTTTATTCGTCTTATGCCTTGTGCCCTTGACGGTTTTTTGTCAGGGCAGACCGAATCCGGTGATTATTGATGGAGACCAAATAACCTATCTTCAGGAAGAAGGAAAAATTCTCGCTACCGGCGGGGTGAAGATGAAATATAAAGGTGTTGAGATTTCTTGCGATGAAGTAGAGTTTGATGCCAATGCGAATATTGCCCATATTAACGGAAATGTGAGAATAAAAAGAGAGAATATTACTCTTTATGGCAGTAATATAATTTTTAATTTTAACACCAATAACGCACAAATACAAAATATGAGATTGGAGGATCCGCCTATTTACGGGGAAGCTAAAAATGCTGAGAAAATAGGCAACGAAAAATATGTTTTAAATGATGGCTATGCCACAACTTGCGAATTAGCAGACCCTCATTATCGTCTAACTACGAAAAGTATTACTATTTATCCGGGAGACAGGGTCGAGGCTAGGAATATGGTTTTAAGGGTTGGGAAAATCCCAATTTTTTACATTCCCTATTTTTCACAATCATTAAAGGATAAATCTCTTCCCGTAGAATTTATCCCGGGTAAAAATAGCGATTGGGGTTATTATCTGCTGACTTATTGGCCTTATCGGCTGGGTGAGGAAAATAAGGGTAAAATTCATTTTGGCTGGTATGAGGAAAGAGGCCTGACAGCAGGTGTGATTCATACAATGGAGAGCAAAAATTTTGGTAAAGCTTTAGTAAAATATTATCTTCTAGAAGACGAACTATACAAAGCTGATAAGAGAAATGAGTTTCTTGATAAATATCCCGAAAGAGCAGGTATACCAGCTAAATTTTTAGAAGACGACCGTTACCGCGGACAATTTTCATATAGCTGGAACCCTCAACCCAGTCTTTCCATAAAAGGAGAGTTTCATAAATTCTCAGATGAGTTTTTTATGAAGGATTTTTTTGAGAGAGAATATGATGTTGAGCCGAATCCTTTAAGCTATATTATTATAAATAAATCATTTGCTAATTCTTCTTTATCTTTGCTGGGACAGAAAAGGGTTAATCTTTTCCGCGCCGAGACAGAATACCTTCCCCAATTACAATATGAATTTTATCGTCAGAATATAGGTTCAAGTAAGTTTTATTTTGAATCAAACAATAAAATAGCTAATTTAAACATTACAAATGTTAATTCTCGGTCCAAAGATAATACCGTTAGATTTCATTCATTCAATTCCGTAAGTTATATTAACAGGATAGGGTGGTTGAATTTCAACCCTTTTTCCGGGGCCTATACCACGTTTTACTCTAAGAATAAATTCGGCGATGAAAACATATTGAGAATCGCTCCTAAAATGGGTGTTACTTTGAGTACAAAACTGTATAAATTTTTTAATTCTGGGTGGAGCTTATTCGGAGAAAGAATTGACGAGGCGAGGCATGTAATAACTCCCGAAGTAACTTATAGTTATATTCATGATCCTACAGTTTCTAGTGGTAATCTTTTTCCATTTGATAGCGATGATTCTCTGGCGAGAGAAGAAAAGATAATATTTACTTTAAAAAATAAATTGCAGGTAAAAAACGAAAAAAGAACCTGGGATTTTATATTTTTTAGCCCTTCTGTTGAATATAGATTAAAGGAAGAAGGCAAAGGGAGTTATTTTGATAATGTAAAGGCTGATTTAGAGATTTATCCCCGAGAAGGGTTGTCGTTAACAGCTAATACTAAATACGATGTTAATACAAGAAGGGTCGCCGAAGTCAATGTCGATATTACTATCAGCGGAAAAACTAAAATGATTGAAAACGGTGAAGAAGTAGAAAAACAAAAGTATTCTCTTACTCTAGGCCACAGATATGTTCATTCAGATGATACTCAAGGGACTCTGGCCTTTACTTATCAACTTACACCTAAGTTCCAATTTAAGAATTATATGCGTTATGAATACAATAGAGAGGATTTGCTTGAACAGCAATATTCTATAAGAACAGATTTGCATTGTTGGTGGATGGACGTTGGTGTTAACATAGATAGGCACCAAAATGGAGGGAAGGATTTGACTTTTTGGGTCGGTTTCACCATAAAAGCTTTTCCTGAAATTCACGTAGATTTTGATCACGGCTATAGCGGAGCGAAAGGTTCTTATTAAGGAGGAAGCATATGGCAGCAGTAGAAAGAAGTACGAATAAAAAAGTTAAAAACAAGTATAAAATTTGTGTTATCGGCGCAGGGCATGTAGGCCTCGTAGCGGCAGCTTGTTTTGCAGAAATGGGCCACGAGGTCATTTGCGTAGATAACGATAAAAAAAGAGTAGATTCTTTAAAGAAAAATATCCTTCCCTTTTATGAACCGGATTTAGAGCCCTTGGTAGAAAAGGGGAGAAAACAAGGTAATCTGATTTTCTCTTTGTCCTTAGCGGAGGCGGTTAGGAAAAGTGAGGTAATTTTTATCGCAGTTGGTACTCCTCCTCAAGCTGACGGTTCGGCTGACCTTACTTCAATCGGCGAAGTCGCCCGTGTAGTCGCTCAGAACCTTAATTCGTATAAGTTGATAGTCGAGAAATCAACAGTCCCTGTGCAAACTGGCAGAAACATAAAGCAGACTGTTATTCATTACAAAAAGAACAGTTATAGCTTTGATGTTGCTTCAAATCCTGAGTTTTTAAGGGAAGGAAAAGCGATCCATGATTTTTTCTATCCGGATAGGATAATTATTGGAGTAGAATCAGAAAAAGCAGAAAAGATATTAAAAGATATATACTCTCCATTGTCAACAAAGTTTATCGTTACAGACGTAAATACAGCTGAAATTATAAAACATGCTTCTAACTCTTTTTTAGCGACAAAGATATCATTTATAAATGCAATTTCGCGTATATGTGATTTAGCAGGAGCTGATGTTGACAAAGTGGCAGCCGCAATGGGCATGGATAAAAGAATTGGTAAAGATTTCTTGCAGGCCGGCATCGGCTACGGGGGTTTTTGTTTTCCGAAAGATGTTGAAGCTTTTATCTATATAGCAAAAAAACTGGGTTATGATTTTGACTTACTCAAAGAGGTTAAAAATATCAACCAGACTCAGCGGGTCAATTTTGTAGAAAAAATAAAAGAACAGCTTTGGCTTCTCAAAGATAAAAATATTGCCATTTGCGGCCTTTCTTTTAAACCGGATACAGATGATATGCGTTTTGCCCCTTCGATTGATATTGTAAACAGCTTGCTTAAGGAAGGCGCTGCTTTGAAAGTCTATGACCCCCAAGCCAAGGAAGAAGCAAGGAAAATTCTTGGAGACACAAACAGAATAAAGTTTGTTAAGAGTCCTTATGAAGCTGTGCGTGGTTGTGATTGCCTTTGTTTTCTTACTGAATGGGAGGAATTCAAAGAACTTGATTTTACAAAAATCAAGCGGCTCATGAGTTATCCTTTAATCATTGACGGAAGAAACATGTTTGATGGAACAGGGCTGTGCAAATTAGGGTTTGATTATATCGGAATTGGTAAGCCCAAAAAGATAAAAGCTAAAGTTGCTTGAGAGCGTTTAAGGTGTAGGAACATTTTTTGATAATTAACCTTAAAGAGAAATAATAAATTAAGAGATTTATAAATGGACTCTTACAGGATATTAAAAGAAAAAATCGATAAAAGGAAAGCTAAGATTTGTACGGTTGGTTTAGGCTACGTTGGCCTTCCTCTGGCAGTATGCTTTGCCAAAAAAGGATATCTTGTTTATGGTTTTGATAATAATAGCTCTCGAATAAGTAAGTTGAATAGCGGCAAAAGATATATACTAGATGTAGACTCAAATAAGGTTTTAGATTTAATAAAAAAGAAGTGTTTTATTCCAACTACCGATAAAAAGATTATAGGAGAGAGTGATATAATAATAATTTGTGTCCCTACTCCTTTGCGCAAAGTGAAAATACCGGATATCTCTTATGTAGTAATGGCGAGTAGAACAATTAAAAAATATTTACGCAAGAATCAGTTAGTCATTTTAGAAAGCACATCTTATCCTACTACTACTCGTGAAGTAGTTTTGCCAATTTTAAGGAAGTCGGGGTTAAAGGAAGAAAAAGATTTTTTTCTCTGTTTTTCTCCGGAAAGAATTAATCCCGGCGATAAAAAATTCCCTTTGTCAAAAATACCGAAAATAGTAGGAGGATTATCAAATAAGTCAACTAAACTTGCAAAAAGCTTATATGGAAAAATTATAAAGGATGTTTTTTCTGTGTCTAGCCCGGAGGTAGCCGAGTGCTCTAAACTACTTGAAAATACTTTTAGATTGGTAAATATTGCTTTAGTGAACGAATTTGCGATTGTAGCCGAGAAGTTGGGGATAAGCGCATGGGAAGTAATTGCGGCTGCTAAAACAAAACCTTTTGGTTTTATGCCATTTTATCCCGGTCCTGGGGTAGGCGGTCATTGTATTCCCGATGATCCTATGTATCTTTCCTGGAAAGCAAGGAAGCTAGGATTCAAAACCAAAATGATTGATTTAGCATCAGGAATAAACCATTTTATGCCTAGATATGTGGTTGACCGAGTGATGAATATTTTAAAGGAGAGGAAGATTAGGGTAAAAAAAGTAAAGATTTTGCTGCTAGGTGTGACTTATAAAAAAGATGTAAAAGATTTGAGAGAATCTTCGGCTCTAGACATTATTGAAATTCTGCAAAAAAAGGGCATAAAGATAAGTTTTTATGACCCCTTAATACCCTACCTAAAAATCAATAAGATTAATTTAAAGAGAGTTCTTTTAAGTCCGTCGGTTTTAAGAAAATACGCTTGTGTAGTCCTGGTTACGGCTCATTCCGATATCAATTATGAGTTGGTGCGTAACAATTCCAAATTAATATTTGATACCCGTAATGTTTACAAGGGCAGTTTTTCTAATGTGGTGAGTCTTTAGCCATTGAAGCATTTGTGATAAAATATGGAACTGTTGCATTTTGCAACAGTCCCTGATTGCAGCGATTAGAGAAAGATTTTAGAGATTAATAATCTCTGTAATCTCTTTTTAATCATTGAAATCAGGCGCTGGTGCTATTATGTAACAGCGCCAATATTAGCTACTTGAGGTGGTAAATATGAGTAATATGTTAAAAGGGAAAAAAGTATTGGTAACAGGAGGTGCCGGTTTTATAGGTTCTCATATAGTAGATGGGCTTATCAAAATCGGAGCAGAAGTGGTGGTTTTGGATAATTTAGTTTCCGGCAAGCTGGAAAATATTTCCCATAATTTTGATAAAATACGGTTTATAAAAAAAGATTTAACTGATGACCAAGCTTTAGACGAGGCCTTAGAAGGTGTTGAATTCATAAGTCATCAAGCAGCATTGCGCAGTGTTCCCAAATCTGTAGAGCTTCCTTTTGATTATCATCAGGTAAATGTAACCGGGACTCTAAAATTATTTTTAAAATCCAGAGATAAAGGAATAAAACGCATAGCCTTTGCTTCTAGCAGCTCAGTTTATGGTGAAAGGTCTGATTTTCCGGAAAGAGAGGCCGATTTAGCTAAGCCAATATCGCCCTATGCTGCTACAAAACTTATGGGAGAGCACTACGCCTATATTTTTAAAAAATTGTATAATCTTGAAGTAGTGTCATTGCGTTATTTTAATGTTTTTGGTCCCCGGCAGTCTTTAGAGAACCAATATGCTGTAGTTGTGCCTAAATTTATAAATTGCCTCCTGAATAATGAAAAGCCTCCTATCTATGGAGATGGTAATCAAGAGAGGGATTTTACTTACGTTGAAAATGTCGTTGAGGCTAATATTTTAGCTCTTACCAAGGAGGGTGTTGGAGGAGAAGTTTTTAATGTGGCTAGCGGAATTCCTCAATCCGTAAACAATCTTTTAAAAGAATTAAAGGAAATCACAGGTAAAAGTATAGACCCTGTTTATTTAGATTTAAGGCTCGGAGATGTAGAAAAGACTCATGCTGACATAGATAAACTGAGAAAACTATTAGGTTGTTCTCCTAAAGTTAAATTTCGCCAGGGTTTGGAGAAAACTGCTGCCTGGTTTAGCAATATTAAAAAATAGGTGTGTTGAAATGAATATATTACTTACTGGAGGGGCTGGATTTATCGGTTCACATTTATGCAGAAAGTTTCTTGAGAAAGGACATTCTGTGATTTGTGTAGATAACTTTATCACTGGTTCAAAGAAGAACGTTGAGGAGTTACTGGCTAACTCAGATTTTAAACTGATTGAACACGATATAGCTAATCCTCTTTACCTAGGCGAAAATTTAGATTGGGTTTTGCACTTTGCCTCTTTAGCGTCTCCCAAGTATTATCTTGGCCAACCCATAAAGACTCTTAAATCAGGCCTTTTAGGTACCCATAATTGCCTTGGTATTGCTAAAGCTAAAAAGGTAAAGTTTTTTTTGGCTTCTACTTCTGAAATTTATGGAGACCCTTTGGTTCATCCTCAAACAGAGGAATATTGGGGTAATGTGAATACAATTGGAGTGCGTAGTTGTTATGATGAGAGTAAGCGCGGCGCCGAGGCCCTAACTTATGCTTACATGCGTCAACACAATACGAATGTAAGAGTGGCGCGTATTTTTAATACTTACGGCCCAAATATGCAAATAGATGATGGCCGGGTTGTATCGAATTTTATTGTACAGGCTTTAAGAGGCAAATACTTAACTATATACGGAGATGGCCGGCAAACCCGTTCTTTTTGTTATGTTGATGATTTAGTAAAAGGTATTTTGAAGATGATGGGAGTAGATTACAAAAAGCCTTTAAACTTGGGAAATTCCTTTGAATTTACAATTATTGAGCTTGCCGATTTAGTTTTAAAATTGACAAACTCACGGTCAAAAATAAAGAATTTACCCTTACCGGAAGATGACCCTAAACAAAGGAGTCCTGATATAAGCAAGGCTCATAAGTTATTAGACTGGCAGCCGGCCATTTCTCTAGAAGAAGGATTAAAGAGGACAATAGAGTATTTTAGAAATATCCTATAAATTTTCCTAAAAATGAAACCCATAAATATTATTGATTTAGGAGAAGAATACACATTCATTAAGAAAGACATAGAGAGAGAGTTAGCCGGTTGCCTAAAGAGTCAGAGCTGGATTCTTGGCAAGAAAGTTAGTGAATTTGAGGCTAAAGCAGCTAGGTACTTAAGCGCTAAATATACGATAGGTGTTGCTTCAGGCACAGACGCCTTAGTGCTATCTTTAAGAGCTTTGGCTATTACTTTAAGAAAGAAGGGCTATTTTGACAAAAAGGATGAAATCATAACCACACCTTTTACTTTTGTTGCTACTGCTGAGGCAATTGTAAGGAGTGGAGCAACCCCGGTATTTGTAGATATAAATTCAGACACTTTTAATATTTGTCCTCAAAAGCTAAAAAAAGCTATAACAAAAAATACAGTAGGAATTTTGCCGGTTCATCTTTTCGGTTTAGCTTGCTGCATGGATAAAATTTCTGAAATTGCTAAAAAACATGATTTGTTTGTGGTAGAAGATGCCGCTCAGGCCTTTGGGTGTAGTTATCAGGGTAAAAAGATAGGCAGCTTTGGAGATTTAAGCGCGTTTAGTTTTTTTCCTTCCAAAAATTTAGGTTCATTCGGTGATGCCGGACTTGTGGCTACCAGTAATAGTAGGTTAGCAGAATTGGTAAGGGTTTTGCGAAACCATGGTCAAAGTAAAAAATATAAAGCTGATTATATTGGATATAATTCTCGGCTTGATTCTATCCAGGCAGCTATCCTTATCGTGAAACTTAAACATATTGACAAATTTAATCAACTGCGAAGAAAGGTGGCTAAAGAATATGACAGGCTTTTTAGAAGTATAAAGCAAGTTCAGGCTCCAAGAGCATATTCCGAATTAAATCATATCTATAATCTTTATACTATAAAAGTTTTTTCTAAAAGAGATGAATTATCTAAGTATCTGAATTCCCAAGGGATTGCTTCCCGGATATATTATCCAGTGCCTCTTTATGAGATGAAAGCCTTTAAAGGTATCAAAGCCAAAGGAGACTTTAAGGCTGTTAGAGAGATTTTGCCAAAAGTTTTAAGTCTGCCGATGCATCCTTTTTTAAGAGATAGCCAGATCAAATACATAGCGAGAAATGTTCACTCTTTTTTTAGCAAATAACTGTTTAGAATTTTTCTGGTAATTTATGTTTAGAGAAACTAAAGCCAGGTCAATATTAAAGACATTTTCATGGCGGATATTAGCCACTTTGACTACAACTCTTTTGGTCTATATTTTTACAAAAAGAATTAAAATTGCCTTGGCCATCGGTGCCGTTGAATTTGCTGCAAAGATTATTATATATTTTTTCCATGAAAGGCTATGGAATAAAATTTCTTTTGGCCGAAAAGACATTATGCCTTTTGTTATATGGTTTACCGGCCTTCCTTCTTCAGGCAAAGCTGAATTTGCCGATGCAGTTTGCAAAACATTATCTGAAAAATCGTTTAAAGTGGAAAGGCTGCATGGATCTAAAATTAGAGGCATATTGCCTAGAACCGGATTTTCTAAAGAAGATAGAGACAAGCATATAAAAAGAGTAGGTTTATTGGCAAATATTTTGGAGAATAATAAAATTGTTGTAGTGGCATCTTTTGTTTCTCCTTACCAAGAAGCCAGAAATTTCGTACGCAAAATATGTGATAATTTTATCGAAATATATATGAATACGCCTTTAAGGGAATGCCAAAAGCGCGATAAAAAAGGTTTATATAAAAAGGCAAAAGAAGGTTTGTTGAGTAATTTTACCGGCATTGACGGTCCTTATGAGCCTCCGCAAAATCCGGAATTAGTCATTGATGCCAGCCGTATTTCTCTGGATGAGGGTGTTAAGAAAATATTAGATTATTTAGATAAGAAAGATTTACTGCGTTAAGGAGCGAGTATAACTTATGGCAGAAAATATTATTCCTTGTGCTCAGGGAGGGTGTGGGCTTATTAATAGAGCCATTATAGAGTCGGAGAAAGAAACCTTTATTCAGAAAGCCTTCAGTTACAAAAGCTATACCATAAGCAATGCCGACCTTTCAGTATTTTATAGAATTGCTGACGGAACATTATCTCCCCTGGAAGGCCCTATGTGCAAAGACGAATTCTATAGAGTTTTGGATGAAGAGGTAATATGTAGAAATGACAAGCTCTATGCTTGGACTATACCCATAGCTTTTTCTCTGTCCAAGAAGAATAATTTCCAAGCTGGCGAAACAATTGCCGTAAAGAATGAAACAGGAGCTATTATCGGGACTTTAGAGATTTCAGATATCTATCCCTTTGATAAAACTAAATATAATAGGGCTGTTTATGGAACTGAAAGGCTTGACCATCCCGGCCCTCGCATATTCAACGATGACCCAAGAGATTTTCTTTTGGGAGGGAAAATTTTGGCTTTGACGCAACCTAAAAGTTCTACCTACGGTAAATACCTGTTAGGGCCTAGAGAAACTAGATTTTTATTTAAAGAGAAGGGTTGGCAAAGAATTGTTGCTTTTCAAACTAGGAATGCACTCCATAGAGCCCATGAGTACACCATGGTATATGCCTTAGAAGAGCTTACCAAGAAAGGTATTTTTACCGGAGTTGTTTTAAATCCTTTGCTGGGAGCAACCAAGTCCGATGATGTCCCGGCCGATATTCGAATGAAGACTTATGAGGTTTTATTATCAAATAAACTCATAGGATATGGGGATAAAGACGAAAGCTTCTGGCAATCTAGAGGTTGCGACTTAAGCGATCAGATTTTACTTATCGGCCTTGATATGAAGATGTTTTATGCCGGCCCTAAAGAGGCAATTATGCATGCGATTTACCGTCAGAATTACGGGTTTACTGATATTATAATCGGACGTAAGCATGCCGATGCTCCTTTTGATACTGGCGAGCCTGTTTGGGGAGATTTCCAAGCCCAGGATAAATTTGAGAGCTTAAAAGGGGAGCTTAAAATAAAACCCTTTAAGGTAGGATTTGCAGCCTATTTCGAAGAAATAGACAAAGTGGGCTTGGTTGACGAATTTAAAAAAAAAGGGTATCATCAAGTATCGATTTCCGGCAAAGAACTGCGGCAAAAGCTGGCTAATTATGAAAGCATTGATGAAAGAATTATGCGCAAACCGGTTGCTAAGATTTTATCAGATTTTTATAGGCAAAAACAAAAGGGTAGAGCATGAAAGGCAAAAACATAACCTGGCATAAATCAAAAATATCAAAGCAGGCTCGAGAAAAGAGTGGTAAGAATAAAGGCGCCGTTATATGGCTTACCGGCCTTCCATCTTCCGGAAAGTCGACTATTGCCGTTGAGCTGAACGCTTTATTAGCTGAAAGAGGTGTTAACAGCTATATTTTAGATGGAGATAATATAAGGCATGGCCTTAATAAAGATTTAGGTTTTTCACCTCAAGATAGAGAAGAGAATATAAGGCGAATTAGTGAGGTGGCAAAACTTTTCGCAGATTCAGGATTTTTAGTTATAACTGCTTTTATTTCTCCTTATAGCAAAGATAGAGATAGGGCAAGAAATATACTCAATAAAGGTGATTTTATAGAGGTATTTATAAAGGCGGATATTTGTGTATGTGCCGAAAGAGACCCTAAGGGGCTTTATAAAAAAGCTCAACAAGGCCAGATAAAAGAATTCACCGGGGTTTCTGCTCCTTATGAAGAGCCTGAAAATCCAGAGTTAGTTATTGATACAGAAAAATTATCAAAGCAGAAAAGCGCAGAATACATTTTGCGCTACTTGCTCCAAAAAACATATGTTAAGGCTTAGAAGCATGCTCTTTTAGCCAGAGGTTTATTTATGGTTTTAGAGTATTATGATATCGAAAAGGTTATCAATGTAGTTGTTTCAACCCGGGATAAAATAATGCGGGTATATAATTCCGCAAAGATAGAAGTAACTACTAAAGATGATAATAGCCCGGTAACTTCTGCTGATAGATTTTCTCACCGGATAATAACCACAAAGCTTGAGATTGCTTTTCCTGACATCCCTATTATCTCTGAAGAAAGCCAGGAAATACCCTTTGATGAGAGAAAATATTGGGATAGTTTCTGGTTGCTGGATCCTTTAGACGGCACAAAAGAGTTTTTAAACAAAAGAGACGAGTTCACTGTTAACCTTTGTTTAATTGATAAAGGCTTTCCTATCCTGGGCATTGTCTATGCCCCGGCCTTAGAATTACTTTATTTTGCCCACAAAGCTAAAGGTTCATTTAAAAGAAGTAAAGGTAGTAGGAGTGAAGCTATCAGAGTAAAAAGAGCTGGTGATCCAGAGATTGTCTTTGCTAGAAGCCGTTCTCATGCTGACCCTAAAGAGGAAGAAGTTATCTCAAAGTTTGATAAAACAAAAATTATTTCCGCTGGCAGTTCTCTAAAATTCTGCTATGTAGCCGAAGGCCTAGCTGATATATATTTAAGAACAGCTCCTACCATGGAGTGGGATACTGCTGCCGGCCAGTGTATAGCCGAATGTGCCGGGGCTAGAGTGTGCGATTTAGAAGGAAAGCGCATACAGTATAACAAAGAATCATTAAAGAACCCTCACTTTCTGTGCATTGGCAGTAGAAGAGACCTGCTAAATAAGGCAAAAACAATACCTCTTTTTAAAAATCTTTAGCGCACGTAACAACAGATGTCTGGTAAATATAATAAGAGCGGGCTAAAGAAAAAAGAAGTTTTTGTCGACTACTCTAACCATTTACTCCTTAAAGACGTAAATTTAAATAAAACAGTAGTAGTAAGTGGTAAATTCAAAACAAAAAATAACAATCTTGTTTATTTAATCAATGAATCTTCCGGCTGGCGTAGAATCTATAATCTGCCCAAGGAAATAAAATTTCAAGGTAAGTGGAGACTAAATTCTAACCATGATTTAGTTTTAAATCTGAAAAAAACTGAATTTGCTAAAGGCACCTTGGTATTAAAGGGCAAAGTACTTAAAGTCGATTCCGACTATTTGATTTTTGAAATTAAGAGTAAAAATTCAGCCGTAAAAAATGAGATTTCGTATCTAAAGTTAAAAGGATTATGGCGGGCAGATAAGTACAACAGGATTACTTTTGAAGTTAAGAAAAAAAAGGTACCGGATATACTTACCCTTAAAGGAGTTTGGCAGCTAAACAAAAATCAAAAAATAATCTATACTTATACTCAGCTTAATCTTAAAACAAAAAGAACAAGCAAAGGCATTTTAACCTTTGATGGTTTCTGGCAAATAAATAAAAAAAACAGGCTTAAATTTGTTCTTTCGAAAAGTTCACAGTCTTTTTTCGATTTTCGAGTTCAAATCCAAACCCCTAATCTTTATCCTGCTAGAGGAGTAATAAAATACCGTTTAGGAATTGGCCTAAAAAAGAATAAGAACAGAAAAAGCCTTACTCTTTATGGAAATTGGAAATTCAGCCGAAAACTAGGCCTGGTATTTGAAATGCATTATGGCCGGAGTTCATCAAAGTCAATATATTTCGGAGCCAGTCTTAACTTGAGCCAAAAAGATAAGGTAATTTTTACACTTAGAGCCAAAGACAATAGAAATTTAGGGTTTGTTTTAATATTTAAGCGAGGCTCATTATCCAGGCGCGATTTAGAATACTTTATCCAGCTTAAAAAACAAGGTAAGAGTATCTATGCGGGCCTAGGGGTTAGATTACGTTTTTGAAGCGATATAAGTTTAAAATATATTTAATAAAAAGTTAAAATTACTTTTCAATGGAAAGCCTGTCTAAATGCAAAAACAAGAAATTTCTTATTATTAATCCTTTCGGTATCGGTGATGTTTTATTTTCTACGCCTCTTACAAGAAACATAAAAGAGACTTTTCCGGAGTCAAAAATATTTTATCTTTGCAATCGCAGAGTCGAGCCGGCTCTTAGGGGCAATCCTTTACTTAACGGAGTTTTTGTTTACGAGAGAGATGAATTCGAGGAGGTAAAAAAGCAGTCTAAGATTTTGTGGCTAAAGAAGTTATGGAATTTAATTTCCGAGGTTAAAAAAGAGAAAATAGATATAGCTATAGATCTATCATTAAATTCACAATTTGGTTTTTTTGCCAAGTTAGCCGCAATTAAAGAAAGGGTTGGCTACAATTATAAAAACCGGGGTAGATTCTTAACCAAAAAAATAAAATTAGAAAGTTATGAGAATAAACATATCATTGAATATTATCTTGAGCTTGCAAAGTTATTGGGCTTTGAAAGTAAACATAAAGAAATGGAATTATTTGTCTCAAAAAGTCAAACCGATAAAGCTGTTGAATTCCTAAAAAGAAACGGTGTTGGCCCAGATGATTTGCTTATAGCGGTCTCACCTTGCGGCGGAGCAAGTTGGGGGGCTGATTCTTACCGGAAACACTGGCCCAGGAAAAAATTTGCTCAAGTCTCCGATATGCTTATTAATAAGCATAAGGCAAAAATCATTCTTACCGCAAGCAATAATGAAAGGGCAGCTATTGAAGAAATAGAAGGCTTGATGCATCATAAACCTATAAAGGCCGTAGGCTTAGCTTTAATGGATTATGCTGCTTTATTGGGCCAAAGTAAAATTCTTATAGCTAATGACGGAGGGCCTGTCCATATTGCTGTTTCTTTAGGAATAAAAACAGTTTCTATCTTTGGGCCTGTAGATGAATTAGTCTACGGCCCTTACCCGCAAGATATAAAAAAACATTTTGTAATAAAAAAAGACTTATCCTGTAGGCCTTGTTATAAGAATTTTAGGTTGTCTGCCTGTTCATATTCAATGAAATGTTTAGAAACTATATCAGTTGATGAGGTTGTTGAGGCAGTTTCAATTTTAGGCAATATTTGACCAAGAAAATTTACTATTCAGGGAGCTTTAAGAGATATGTAGAAAAATGGCAAAAAAGTGATAAAATAGTGAGAAAACAGTTAGGATTTTGGTACCGTTATTTCGGGGTATTTATTTAAAAGAAAAAGGCAATTAGACTCCTTTGCCACCCTCTTTTAACGCTGGGGGTGTATTCTTTAAGAGTTTTGGTGGGCTTTGTATATATATTATTTAATATTTAGGCAAAATAAACCATGCGCGGGATAATTCTAGCCGGCGGAAAAGCCACAAGGTTATATCCAATTACCAAAGGGGTTTGTAAACAGATGCTTCCTATTTATGATAAACCCCTTATTTATTATCCTTTATCAGTCTTGATGCTTTCCGGCATAAAAGAAATCCTTATAATTTCTACGCCTAAGGATATCCCTAGATTTAAGGATTTGCTTGGCGATGGTCAAGATTTAGGGGTAAAGTTTTTTTATGCTGTGCAAGACCAACCTAGGGGGATTGCTGAAGCTTTTATAATCGCAGAAGATTTTATTGGTCAAGACCCAGTATGTTTGATTCTCGGTGATAATATATTTTACGGGCATGATTTGGTCAAAGACCTGGAAGAAGCAGCGTCTTTAAAAAATGGAGCTATTGTTTTTGGGTATCAAGTTAAAGATCCTCAAAGGTACGGGGTAATTCAATTTGACAGAAATAAGCAAGTGCTTTCTATTGTTGAAAAACCAAAGAAGCCAAAATCCAACTGGGCAGTGACCGGTATTTATTTTTATGATAATAAAGTGATAAAAATAGCCAAAAGTATTAAGCCGTCCAAAAGAGGTGAATTAGAAATTACAGATGTTAACAATAAATATTTAAAACAGCGGAGTTTGCAAGTAAAGTTGCTTGGCAGGGGCCATGCTTGGCTTGATACAGGCACATATGATTCTTTAATCGATGCCTCGATATTTGTGAAAGCCTTACAAGAGAGAGAAGGATTGAAAATCGGCTCCATCGAAGAAGCAGCTTTTAGGATGGGTTATATCAACAAAGATGGGCTCTTACGTCTTGCCGGCAAGATAAACACTGATTACGGCAGTTATCTTGTTCAAATCACAAAAGAAATAGGATAAATTCTGTGTCGTTTAATTTTAAAAAATTAGACATTCCTGATGTTATATTAATAGAACCAACCATAAAAGTTGATGGGAGGGGTTTTTTTCTTGAAACTTACAAATATCCAGATTTCGAAAAGGCAGGCATAAAAGACAAATTTTGCCAGGATAATCATTCTAAATCAGACAAAAAATATACTTTACGGGGCCTACATTATCAATTAAATCCTTTCTCTCAAGGAAAATTAATCAGGGTGGTTAGCGGTGAAATTTTTGATGTTGCTTTAGATATAAGGAAAGGCTCTCGTTATTATGGTAAGTGGGTAGGAGTAAATTTATCTTCGAATAACAAAAACATGCTATATGTTCCTCCCGGTTTTGCTCATGGTTTTTGTACCTTATGTGATTCAACCGAAATAGTATATAAGAATACTAATATTCATTCTTCCAAGCACGAGCGGGGAATAATATGGAATGACCCGTCTATTAGAATCGCTTGGCCGGTTTCTGACCCCATTCTTTCAAAAAGAGATTCCCAGCATCTTACTTTCGCGAAAGCAGATAACAATTTCGTCTACAGTAAATAACTTTAAATCAAAGTGTAGTTTAGGCGTGGATAATAAAAGAATATTAATTACGGGTAGTCAGGGTCAATTAGGAAAAGAATTTATCAAGGTATTAGAGCTAAAAGGTTATAATTTTGTAGCGCCCCAAGAAAAAAATTGTGATATTGCAAATTTTTTAGAAATAGGGAAAATACTGACAGAACTAAATCCCCAAATTATCATTAACTGCGCTGCTTATAATGCGGTTGATGAGGCTGAAGTCGCGCCGAAGCGCGCGGATTTAGTAAATAATAAGGCAGTAGCTAATTTAGCAAGAGTTTGTAAGGATAAAGGGATATTTCTTGTACATTATAGTTCAGACTATGTATTTGATGGCAAAAAAAATAGTTTATATACAGAAGAAGACAGCCCTAATCCCTTAAATGCTTACGGAAAGAGTAAATTGGCTGGCGAAGAAAGCATAAAGAAGGTTTTAGGGAATTTTTTGATTTTTCGCTTAAGCTGGGTAATAGGCAGAGGCAGGCAGAATTTTTTGTATAAACTTAAAAGCTGGGCAGCTAAAGAAAAAGTGCTTAAGGTAAGCTCTGATGAAATATCAGTTCCTACTTATACCGCTGATGTTGTGGATATAACCTTATTAAGTTTAGAGAAAAGGCTTAAAGGAATTTTTCATCTTACCAACAGCGGATATTGTTCTCGTTATGAATTGGCAGCATATTTCATTCGAAAAATGAAGCTTGATAATTCGATACTTCCTGCGTCAATGAAAGATTTTAAGACTAAGGCCATAAGGCCGCAGTTTTCAGCTATGTCTAATGAGAAGATTTCAAAAGCCTTAGGTGTAGCTATCCCTAAATGGGAAAAAGCAATAGACAGGTTTATAGATATTTTGGAGGAGGATTAGGATGAAGAAAATTTTAGTCACCGGGGGAGCAGGGTTTATTGGTAGTGAGTTTGTAAGACAAGGCGTAAGAAAGGGTTATAAAATTACAGTTGTTGATAAAATAACTTATGCCGGAGATTTAGAAAGATTAAAAGATGTAAAGAATAAAATTACATTATACAGGAGTGATATTTGCAATAAGGCAAAAATAGATATGATTTTTAAAAAAGAAAAACCTGGAATAATTGTCCACTTTGCAGCTGAAACCCATGTAGATAGAAGCATAGAGAGCTCAGGAGCCTTTATTGAGACCAATATTAAAGGCACTCAGATACTTCTTGATGTTTCAAAAAAATATAAAATAGATAAATTCGTTCATATCTCCACAGATGAAGTTTACGGGGATATTAAAAAAGGGAAATTTTATGAAGATTCACCCTTGAAGGCAAGTAGCCCTTATGCTGCTTCTAAAGCGGCAGCCGATTTATTGATAAAATCATACATCAGAACATATAATTTCCCGGCAATCATTGTGCGGCCGTCGAACAATTACGGGCCTTGGCAGTATCCGGAAAAATTTATTCCTTTGAGCATCTTAAGACTGCTAGAGGGTAAAAAAATCCCGGTTTACGGAAAGGGAAAGAATATCCGGGAATGGCTTTATGTTTCTGATTGTGCTCAAGCTATTTGGTCAATAACTAAAAGAGGAAAAATAGGCCAGGTATATAATGTCGGAAGCAGTATAGAAAAAAGAAATATTGATGTGGCTAAAAAGTTAGTTACTTTATTAGGAAAATCACAAAATTATATAAAATTTGTAAAAGACAGGCCCGGTCACGATTTTCGCTACTTTTTAGACACTAAAAAGATAAAAAAAGAATTAGGCTGGAATCCTAAAATTAATTTTGACAAAGGACTTCGCAAAACTTTAACCTGGTGCCTGGAGCACAGAAAATGGATGCTTAGTAAGAAATAAACTTAGTTAATATAGTTTATTTGGCTTGACTTCGTGTAGCGGCTTCTTAGGGTTGATTCCGAAAATATCAGTAATAATTCAATATATAACTAAAAAAGCCTACTAAACATTTGCTTTTTGGCAAATCCCTCCGTTTTTCCCCTTAAAACATTGTATTATTTGTAAAAGATTTATCCTTGACAGAGGCCTTTTTAGTTCTATACTAATGTTCAATGAATGAACATAGCATAAAAGAAGACATTTTCAATATCTTACGGCTCCTTTCCTCAAATGACTCTTTAACCCAGAGAGATTTATCCACTCACTTAGGATTCTCGCTGGGTAAAACCAATTATCTCTTAAATTCTCTCATTCAGAAAAACCTTATAAAGATTAGAAATTTCACTGTTAGAGCAAATAAGCTTAAGAAAATAAAATACATTTTAACCAAAATGGGTTTTGAGGAAAAACTAAAACTTACTTTCCATTTTCTAGAGCGAAAAGAAAAAGAATATTTAGAGTTAAAAAAAGAATTGGAAAAAATTTCTGATAAGTCACAGGATATCTCTCAAAAGATAGAGGTATAGATTGTTTGCGAAATTTTAAGGTGAAAGGTTAATTGGATGAGCAGGCTACAAATAAAAAGGAGTGGTTTATGCTAAATAATAAAGTTATTCTGGTTACTGGTGGAACAGGTTCATTCGGACAAAAATTTACAGAAATTGTATTTAGAAAATATAAACCTAAAAAGCTAATAATACTCAGCCGAGATGAATTTAAACAGTATGAGATGGCGAAAACCTTCCCTAGCGCGGAATATCCTATTAGGTATTTTTTAGGAGATATAAGGGACAAATACCGACTTTATAGAGCCTTTGAAGGGGTAGATTACGTTATTCACGCCGCGGCTTTAAAACAAGTTCCAGCATTAGAATATAACCCTATGGAAGCAGTAAAGACCAATGTTGTAGGGGCAGATAATATCGTTGATGCCGCAATTGATGCAGGTATTGAAAAGGTAATAGCCCTGTCTACTGATAAAGCAGTCAATCCTATAAACTTATATGGAGCGACTAAACTCGTTGCCGAGAAAATATTTATTGCCGCCAACGCCTATGCTGGTAATAAAGTAAAATTCTCGGTAGTTCGCTATGGGAATGTTCTCGGTTCACGCGGTAGTGTAATACCATTCTTTTTAAGTTTGAAGAAGCGAGGAATACGAGAATTTCCCATTACCGATGAACGAATGACGCGGTTTTGGATGACTTTGGAAGAAAGTGTAGAGTTAGTAATTAAAGCAGTAGAGGAAGCAGAAGGGGGAGAGGTGTTTGTGCCAAAAATACCTTCAATGAAAATTACGGATTTAGTAAGAGCACTT
>JAMXCX010000029.1 GCA_024542985.1 Candidatus Omnitrophota bacterium
TTATATTTATCGGATTGACGCCAGACTGTTTCTGACTGGGGTTCAACCCCTCCTACAGCGCAAAAAACAGCTATTGCTCCGTCTAGAACCCGTAAAGACCTTTCCACCTCAGCTGTAAAATCAACGTGGCCCGGGGTATCGATTATACTGATTCGGAACCCCTTCCAAAAACAAGTGGTTGCGGCTGAGGTAATAGTAATTCCTCTCTCCTGTTCCTGTTTCATCCAATCCATCTGGGCTGCTCCATCATGGACTTCACCTATTTTATGGGAACGGCCGGTATAGAAAAGGATCCTCTCGGTAAGGGTGGTTTTACCGGCATCAATATGGGCCATAATCCCGATATTTCTTACTTTTTCTAAATCAATTTTACGGACGGGTAAAGGCTCTTCTTCTTTTTTCTTCTGCTTGCCAAGCTCTTTTTTTAGCAACTCCTGATCCTTTGAGACAACCGCCGCATCATTGTCAGCAGCAGGTTCTTTATCAAGAACTGTTTTTTCTTCTTGAGACAAATCTTGAAGCTGTTTTTCTCCCCCACTTTGAGAATCTGCGACAGAAGAGACTTCTTCGCTTTCTCTTTCCATCCCGCTCGGTTTATCTTGAGCCTCCTCCTGGGTGACAGTTGGAAGGATATCCTCAGCCACCGGTTCTGGTTTAACTTGCTCTTCTTCTTGGGGGACATCTATACCTTTTTGTTCCATTTCTCTTATTTGATGCAAAAGGCGTATTCGTTCTTTACCCAACTCCTCTATTGCTTTTTCTTTCATCTGGAGCTCTTTTTTTCTAATCTCGAAATGCTTCTTATCTTCTTCATACCTCTCTTTTAAGGCCTGATGATCCTCCTTAGAAACCCAGGCACTTTCTTCTTCCCGTTTCTTTAAATCGCTTATTTCTTTAGCCTGCGTCTTTGACTCTTTGCCTATTTCACTTATCTTATCACCTTGGCTTTTAATTTTATTATCTAAAGCCGCTTTTTCATCCTTCATTCGGCCGATTCTTTTCTCTAGCTGCTCTAGTTCTTTCTGCAGCTGAGCAACCTCTCTACTCAGCTTTACGTTTTTAGAAAACTCTTTCTCCAGTTGTTTTTCCTTGTCTATTAATTTACTTTTAAGCTCACTAACAGGATTTCTGTCTTTTTTTAACATCTCTTGCTGGTTAGTAGCCCATTTTTTACTTCTTCGCACATCTTCTTTCAATTCCCTTTCTCTCTTTTTCAAAACAACTAACTCCTTCTCTAGAGAAGTAATTCTTGCCTGAGCTTTATCTAGAGACGCTTTATCTTCTTTAAGCTTGGTAACTTGCCATTTTAAGGATTTAATCTGTTCAGTTAATACTGAAATCTTCTGCTGATAGGCTGTGGGTTTTTTTATTCTATCTAAATCCCTATCTGCAGACTTAGCCTCGCCAGAATTTAGAGTGTAGAATACGGCAAGCATTGCTATACCTACAAGTAGATAAATTATTAGCATTATTCGCCTCTAATAAAATTGCCTGTGTCTGGAGCCTCCGCCACGGGTAGCGCCTTCTAGAGTCTTCTGGTAGAGGAGTAAACCCTATTCAGAAGTTATTGTTTAACTCCTGGCGATAGAACGGATGATGTCCTTTTTTGTAACCACCCCTACTAATCTTTCATTTTTGATCACTGGGCAGTAACCAACATTTTTCTCAATCATGGTTGTGGCAAGATCCTCAATACTAGTGTCCGCTGAAACAGTTACGACGTCCTTTTCAATGATATCGGACACTTTAGTTGCGGTAATTTTTCTCATTTCTTCCTCAAACCTTTTTACTCCTAGAGCAAGAAATCCGCCCAAAATATGAATAAAAGTCGGTAAATGAACCTTTTTGTCTTGAAACATAACCCCTTCTTCCTGAACAATACCCAGAAACTTGTCGGCATCATCAACCACCGGGGCTCCGCTTATATCTTTTTCAATAAATAATTCGGCCAATTTATGTACACTCATATCAAGCCTAACAGTAACAACCTCACTTGTCATCACATCCTTAACCAGCATATCTACCTCCCTTTTAGTTAAATTTGGCTAAATCTAAGTTTTAAAACTTGACGTCGAAAAAAACTTCTACTGACCTAAAATTATACCATAGCTTTTGAACATTTTAAAAAGAATTGGCCGTTTATTATACAAAATTACAATTTAAAACCAATTAGCACTTTTGTAGTGCATCCTTAAAAAACTTTAAAGCCTTCCCTTAAAGCCTCCCTTGATAATCCTCAAAATGATGATATAATTCTTTACTATGTTAGAAGACAAAATTTACCAGGATTATGTAGAGGCGCTTAAATCCAGAAATAAATCTAAATCTGAATTCTTGAGCTTTATAAGGTCTGAACTTAAAAATGAGGCTATCAACTTAAAAGTAGAAAAACTCGACGATTCCCAAGCTTTAATAATCCTCAAAAAACAACAGAAACGCCTGCTGGATACAAAAGAAGCTATTGTTTCTTCGCAGCGCAATGATCTTCTTCAAAACATCGAGCAAGAATCAAATATCTTAAATCAATATCTGCCCAAACCCCTCAAAGACGCTGAATTACTGCAGATTGTAGAAGAAGTGATATCGAAGACAAAAGCCTCTTCAATGAGAGATATGGGACGGGTCATGAAAGAAGTACTCACCAGAGTTGGGATAAAGGCAGATTCAAAAAATGTAAGCTCGCTTGTAAAAGAAAAACTTTCCTCTCTCTAAATATCTAACTTAAATTCTCATAACATCGAGGGAACTAATCCGCGAAAAAGTTCTTGTACGAATTCAGTAACCGGGTGTGTATTTTTTTCTTTAGCCTGCGTTGTTAACTGTTCTAACTTTCCTGACTTTTCAATAAATTGTCTTATTTTGGATAAATTAAAATCTACGTCGCTGCCGAAATAGTTCTCTAAATCCGCGATAAAATCATCGCTGTTGTAACTGTCGCTGAAACTGCTCAAACTTGATAACTTATCTTTTTTTATCCGCCGATAGAACTCTACGTCTTTATTTTCTTCTTTAGAACGTTTTTCCTTTTTATCCATACTTGCTCTATTTGCCCTCTAAATGAAACTCTCTAAGCTCCTCTTACCGTCTTGTGAGTTTCGAAAGGCTTGCCTAAACCAGTTAAGGCAAAGACGGGTAAAAAATAACTACAATTTTATATCCTCAAAATACCAGAAATTCCTGACCCTCAAGTCTCTATGAAACTTCCAGGTATTGTCCTTTTGCTTCGTAAGAAGAATATAAAAACCTGTTCCTGCTAAATCACCCCATTGAGTCACAACGTAAACTAAAGCCTGACTCCTATCCTGGTTAAACCCGACTCGGGAAAAAGTCAAAATTCCATCAGCACCTTGATAACGCCTATAAAATCTTTTCCAGCCTCCTCTGCTTTCAAAGATTCCGTCAATTTCCCTTTGTGTAATAATATTATAATCTACGCTTAAATCAAAAAAATCCTCTACGGGATAAGAAATTATGTTCTTTGCCTTAAAATCATCAATAGTCTCAAGGCCTAAAACAGACATAACACTACGCACATAAGATAATTCTATTTCCAAAAAATCAAGAGATGAACTTAAAGCTGTATGGTCCCGAATCACAACCCGGCTAGTTTTAGGGCTGTAATACCACTCATCAACTAAAACTGAATATACAGAATATTCATCGGGTTTTAATATGTAATGCGCGAATAAATTGGCTGGATGAGCTGAGAGGAAAACTAAGAGAAAAAAATAGAAAAAATATCTTCGCATCAGTGCCTAATAGCTTCAGGCTAAAATGATATCTTACATATTAGCTAATGCTTCCTGGATTAAAGGCAAAACCCCCTCCGTTTCTTCTTTAGACATCCTTCCTAATTTCGTGAATCTGAAATTTCCGCCAGGATCGCTGTTTTCCCTGGTGATTTGTATTTTTTTAGCCCCTTTATTATACGAATACACACTAACACTAATTCTAGTACCTTCAGATTCCCAGGATTTTGAAAACAACTTTTCATCTAAATTACTATCGTACGGCATTTAACCTCCTTTTTGACCATATTGTATACCTAAAATAGCTATTTTATATTTCCACGAAAAATCTGTATAGCGGCCTTAACAGTACGAATAAAAAAATACCGATAAACCACCATTTGTTTATAATTATTATTTCCGGCCTAAACTTGATAACCAAAATAGTAAAACATGCAACCGCGATTTGGATTAGGGCTAGGTCAAGAAGGCTAAAAGATTTTATGCGCCGGTTGGTATATGTCCAAAAACTCATAATATACCTCCTTCTAAAAACAACATTATCTTATAAGTTAAATAATTATACCAATATTATACTAATAAAACAAGCATCAATACATCAACAACATCAATGCGTAGTTTCTAATATTTGTCAGTTATCATCGGCAAAAAAACAACCCCAAAAAAGAAACTAAAATACAATAATACCCAAACTTAGAAAATTTTTCACTTATAAGCGCTCTTTTTATTAGTGCCAAAGCTAGCAATCCAAACACAAAGGCAGCGCAAAAACCTAAAAACATATCAGGAACAGGTATATGGGAATTAAGTATTCCTTTCAGTTTAAGCAAAAAAACTCCCAAAATAACTGGCATAGCCATTAAAAAAGACAGGCTAAAAGCTTCCTTAGATTTGAATCCTCTTTTCAATAGAACAACAATGGTTATGCCGGAACGAGATATCCCGGGAAAAACAGCTAATCCCTGCGAAACACCAAGGATAAGAGAATCCTTAAGCCCTATATTAGCGGCTTCTCTTTTTTGAGATGTATTCCTGACACTCAAAAGAATCCCGCCATTTATAAGCAGTAAAAACGGGACTAAGTATTTATTTTCAAAAAAACTTTGGAAAAAATGATCAATAAGCAAACCAAATCCGGCAGTGATAATACTGATAATAAGAATATTAATAGCCACTTTTCTTTGAAGCAAAAGCAAAAATATTTCCTTTCTAAGGAATACAAAAATTGCTAAAAATGTTGCAAGATGCAAAAAGACGAAAAAGGGAAGTAAGTCTTGGGTTAAATTTAGGTATTTTTTAAAAATATACAGGTGTCCGGAACTGCTTACAGGTAAAAACTCAGTTAATCCTTGTATAATACCAAGAAATATAAATTTCACTGTTTAACCTTTTATAAGAAGAAAAATGAAAAATCCCAGAATGGCAACGCCGGCAATCAAGCAAATATATTCTAAGAATCTTGCCTTGCCTTTGCCAATCGGAACTCCGTCAAGAGAATAGGTAGACTGCTCTTTAGACTCATAGCTTGGTTTTAATTCCTCGGGGTGTGAAGGGATATTTTCCTGTTTCTCTGGGGCAGTTTCCGGTTCCTTATATTCATCAGCCCCTGCGCTTTCAGCAGCAGGCTCAAGGGTCTCATCTTTAGCTTGAGGTTCAAAACCATCTGCCGGAACAACAGTTTTATCTTCTTTTGGGCTGGGTTCATTTTGCTCAGGCGGTTGAGATTGTTCATCTTCAATAACGTAGTCAGGCCTCACTTCCTCAGGTGGTTCCTTTTCCTCAACTGGTTTTTCTTCCTCTTGTTCAGAAGCCTGTTCTTTGTTATTTAATGAAGACTTTAAGGCATCTGGGGATAAGTTATCACTATCTCCGCTAGGCTGTTCAGCCTTTTCTTCTTGGGCTGATTCAGCCTTTTGGCCTCCAGCGGCCTTAGCTTCATCTTCCGGAGAAGACTTTGGCTCTTTACCGGTTGTTTTATCTTCTTCAGCAAATGATTTGTCTTTTTCACTGGATGGCTTATTTCCGTCTTCATCTAAATTATACACATTATCGGCTGAATCCAAAGGTACTGTTTCTTTCTCAGCTAAATCCTCGGTTTTATCCTCATCCTGCTTTTGAGAATTTTCTTGAGACTCAGGTTTTGGTTCTTCATCGAAGGTGTAATATTCAGGTTTTTCTTTCAAAGGTTTCTCTTGCTCCCCAGCAACATCTTTTTCTTCTTTTTCTGCCTCATCTAAAAGCTCATCGCTCTCTTCTTTTTCCTCACCGACAGGAGTTTCTTTAAGTTTACCCATGGCCG
Source organism: Candidatus Omnitrophota bacterium (assembly GCA_024542985.1). Classification (GTDB taxonomy): domain Bacteria; phylum Omnitrophota; class Gorgyraeia; order Duberdicusellales; family 4484-171; genus JAMXCX01. The sequence goes on from JAMXCX010000029.1 coordinate 6,049, forward strand.
CTTCAAGATCAACGCCGGGAAAATACTCCATTTCCTCTGCTCCAGAACCTTCATCCTTGGTTTTATCTTCTGAGGAGCTTTTTTGCTTTTTTTTGGCTTTACTCGCGGATTTCTCTTGCGAACCGGGCTTAAGCCTATCTTCGGGACTGGATTGATTGTGGGAATTTTGCGATTTTTGACTCTGGGAATCTTCTGAATCAGAAACTTTATCCATTAATTCGCCTAAAGCTGTCCGGCAATTATGACAAGTGCATAAATGTTCTTCTACTGTTTTTATTTCGTCATCGGTAGCGGTATGCTTGAAATACTTAGGGATTATTTGTTTGATATCTTTACAATCCATACAAAAACCAGGTTTAAAAATATTATAGCAAAGAGCCGGAATATTACAAGGAGATAAATCTAAATAATCTGAAAAGCAAGGCCTAAAGGAACAATGGGTAGGCAAAAAGTTATCCTTTATTGAGGCCTAGTAACATCATCTCGAAGGGGCAGTAAATCACAATAATAAAAACGCTTATCCCTTAAGACTATTTCCCCTTTTCTGTGCGGTATTTTTTTCTTAAATATCGGCCCTTCATAGACAAAAGAATGGAATTCTCCATTTTCGCCGCAGGGGTCAACGTCCGAAGGAAGCTCTGACAAAAAACTCTTATCAAAATCCCTTCCGGCGAACTTTCCATCCATAACCTTTGAATCAACGCAGGTGATAATTGCCTTAAACCCTAGATCAATGAACTTATGCGCCAAGTCAAAAGTGTCTTGCTTCCAAATAGGAAAGACCCCTTTTAAACCGACTTTGGCTAATTGTTCCTCACGATACTTTCGCAGATCCTCTAAAAAGATGTCTCCAAAACCAACATCAAAAGCCTCATTAAGCTTATATTCCTCTAAAGCCTTACGAATCTTAGATTCATATTCCTGATTTGAAGTTTCTTTCGAAATAAAAACTTTCTTAAGATTAAGTCCTATTGCAGCTGCCTGTTGCTCAAGCAATACTTCCCTAACTCCATGCATGCTAATTCGACCATAATCCGTAGTTAGAGTGGTTAATAAAGCTGAAACCTTATACTCAGAATTCCTACTGAGGGTATATAACGCCATTGCACTATCCTTACCACCACTCCAACAAAATAACATTTTTTTATTCATAATATAAACCTTATTATTTCTTTAAGTCTAAAACGAAAGTTTTACCCCACCATAAAAGGCTCTCCCCGGCAGAGAATAGTCATTCTGCTCTTTATAATGCAAATCAAAAAGGTTGTTGATATCGAAAAATATTTTCATCTCTTCATTGACATCATAAGAAAAGTGTAAATCCATCAAAAAATAATGTTTTAAGATAGCCGTATTTGCAGGGTCAGTAAAAACCTTTGTCCGATAGCGAGTAGTAAACCCTGCCTCGAATTGCGGTTGGGGAAAAAACGAAGCTCGTAGTTTATAGGTATGCCGGGGCCTGTATCTTAACCATTTTTTGGTACTTAAGTCTTTGGACTCTAAATAGGTGTAATTGAAGTTGGCTTTCAGCTTATCCGGCATTAAGTAATCAGCTTCAATCTCAAACCCCTGGGTTATAGCTGTGTTGACGTTGCTCGGCCGCCAAATATCGCCATTATCAGGAGCCCACTCTATTAAGTCTACATACCGTGTTTTAAAAAATGTAAAATCCACATTAAAATTATCAGACAAATAGGTTGTAAACCCAACTTCACCTGATGAAGTCTTTTCTGGTTTTAAATTGGGATTCCCTGCGACTCCTCCGCCAGAAGGCCACCATAAATCATTAAATGTTGGTGCCCGAAAAGCCTCTCCATAAATCAAGTGAAGCTTTAACTTATCCCAAAGCCACCAGTTAAAGCCACCGCTAGGGCTAACTTGGCTTCCAAAATTAGAATATTTATCCCACCGAACCCCGCCGATCAAGGCAAGCCAATCCAGCAAATTAAGCTCAGAATCAGAATACAAAGCCTTAAAGTTGTACTTTTTCTTGCCCGAGACAGAACTATTAAATCGATTATTTTGATATGTATAACCTATGGCAGTACGAAATTCCTCGGTTATTTGCTGCGAATAATGTCCGTCAACTCCGTAGAGTTTGGTAGTATGAGCGCTTTTATCTAAGGGGTTGAATGTTTCAATGAATTCCAACCTATCAGTTTTATTAAATAGTTTTAAGGTATGCTTCTGTCCTTCAAAGAAAGAGCCCTTATAAGTAAGGTCATAATATTTATCAAAAGACTCCTGACGGTCATCAAGGTCTTGAGCAGAAAGTGTTCCGGGAGTCCCTAGCTCACCATTAAAATATCCGCTGGAGAAACTTATGTGATGGCCATCACCAATTTCATAACCAAGTTTTGTATTTATGTTATTACTTAAATAATCTGAATTATCTCGGTGGCCATGCGAAGCAAGATATTCATAGGAAATAAAATAATCAAAATTAGCTATCTTGTATCCGTGGCTGAATAATACCGCTTTTGTGCTAAAGGAACCGAATTTAGTAGTTAGCTCAGTCTGTGGAGTGTCAGTTCCGCTTTTGGTAATAATATTAACAACTCCCCCCACAGCGCTATTACCATACATACTGCTGGCCGGCCCACGCAGAACTTCTATTCTCTCAATATTAGCCAGGGAAATTTCATTAAGGTCGGCTACTCCGTCGCGAGGATTGTTGAGGGGCCTTCCGTCAACAAGAACTAATACCTGGCTTGGAGTTGAACCGCGAACATGAATAGTTTTAAGAGCGCCCACTGAACCATATTCGACGATATCTAACGATGGTAATAAATCTAAGACTTCTGAAACAGTAAGTGCTCCTTTGGATTCAATATCATCGCTGCTAACAACACTTACATTCTGCGTAGAGTCCCGGTACTCTTGCTCTATTTTGGAAGGAGTAACAATAATTTGCTCTAAATTAATTTCGTAACTATCCTCTTGTCCATAGACCATATTAGGCCCCAGAAATAAAATTAAAAATAGACTTAAATTCAGATGCCCATATTTTAGCTTCATCTTCCCTCCCTATCCTTAAGCTGACACCCTTTAATATCTAGAAACCAATATTTCCAGAAACCTTCCTTAAAAATTGCCTGACTCTGGGTTATCTCGATTTTCTTTTTAAAAATCGGTCCATCAACAACAAAGGTATGAAATTCACCATTCTCGCCGCACGGACAAATTTTTCTTCTTTTAAGTTCATCTAAAATGTCTTTATCTAGGCAGCGTCCAATAAATTCCTTGGGAAAAAGCTCGGAACGGCAACTAACAACGATTGCTTTAAACCCGTAATCTATAAATTCTTTAAATAAATCTTCTGTATCTTGACCCCATAGCGGTTCAATAGCCTCTATTTCTAGCTCCTGGCAAACTCGCTCAACCCAGTTAGAATAACCATTTATGTATATATCCCCAAAAACTGCCCTTTCGATTCCTTCAGATTTAAATTTAGAGACTGCTTCTTTAAAATTTTTTTCATAGTCTTTCATGCCAGCGCTAACTTCTTTCTGAAAAAGCGGAAGGCCGATCTGTTCTGCCTGTAAAGCTAAAAAATCATTAGCTATCCCATGAAAACAAGAGCGTTTACTATCTTTAACTGTAAAATTTAAAAGATCAGTTATCTGATAACCACTCTTTAGGGCTCGACAGTAAGCAAGGCAACTGTCTTTGCCGCCGCTCCAGACAGCTATTGCTTTGAGTGCTTTATCCTGCTTTAAGGTAGTACTCGTACTTAACATTTTTGAAAGCCTCTTTTCTGAAAAGATATTTGATCTTATCCTCAGCTATTAACTTAAAAGCATACTTTATTATCTCTTTGTAAAACTCACAATAGGGTGATTTAACATTTAAGTCCTTATTGGCTGAGTAACTTTCTGCCGGACAAGGAGCCCCGCAAATATTTCGATAATTACAGACATCACATTCTTCTATTTTTTCAACAATTCGTGATCTTATCTTTTTAAATTGCTTTGAATAAAGAGCTTTCTTTATCGAATCCTTAAAAATATTCCCGGCATAAAATTCTTCTAAGCTGATAAATTCACCGCAGGGAACCATATCTCCATTAGCAGTTATGGCAAAAAAGCATCTAGCTCCACCGCAGGGAGAAATATCACACATAAGCCTACGAGCCGAAGGTGCTACTATACCTAGAATAATATTTGAAAAATTACCGATGATTATCCTATGCTTTGATTTCTTTGAAATCTCAACAGCCTTCTTTATCGCACCTAGGAAAGCCTTTGTTAGCTCTTTATCCTTTGGTTTAAGCCTTAAAACCGAGTTTCGGGTTATTCTCACCGGGTTAAGTAAAAAACACCCAACCCGCTTAGAATGCATGAATTCAACAAGCTTAGGTAGCCCTTTTAAATTATACTTGGTAAGAGTAGTAATTACGCTTAAGCCTTCATAACCCTTAAACCACTCAAGCACTCTAATTGCCTTATCGTAGTTATTGCCTTCCTGAGATCTTCTTGTGTAGTCATTTACCTTCTTATCTAAAGAATCTAATGATATTCCAACACTCACTTTTTGAGACTTTAGGAATTTAACATCTTTTTTCTCAAGTAAAATAGCATTGGTCTGGACTCCAAAATTAAATTTCTTGCTGAATTTCTCTATAGAAGAAAATATTAAATCCTTAACTAAAAGCGGCTCGCTTCCATGGTATATCACCATCGGCTTAAACTTAAGTTTTTTGCTGCTACCCTTAAAATAATTATCTATTTTCTTGAGAATGTAGGTGAGTTCATCGGTCCCTAGGTGTTTGCCGCTTCTTCGCATTCTGGCCGGAATATAGCAATAAGGACAATTGGCATTGCAACGGTCAGTTGGATTTATGTAGACTGAATTTACGTCCACCTTGGATCTAAAATCCCTCATTGACTGATCGAGATTAGACTTAAACTTTTCGCCTAATACAGAAATTTTTTCTTCGGCTTGATTGTCCATTTTTTCCCGATCAATTAGACCCCAAAACACATTGTCGGGATCAATTAACAATCTCATTTTAGAATCAATATCTTCTTTTTGTAATTGCTCTTGCTTAAACCTTATTTGCATAGCTTCTCCTTCCTTATTTGTCTAGAAAATAGACCTATATCTTTGCCTTCAGAAAGAAACTTACCTTAAAGACAAAAAATAAAATTAGACTAAGGTTTTCTTCTCGGCCGGAACATAATGCGATAAACCATTTGCGGTTCTCTTACACTTCATACGATATGAAATAGCTGAAGCTTTTTTTGCCTTTGTGCCTGTTTTTTTAGTTGTACACTTTTTCATTTTCCTGCCTCCTTTTGTATATGCTTTTATATGATTAACCTTTGGTAAAAAAGACAAATCAAAAGAATTAAAACTTCGGCAATCTCATTGGTTGCGCCGATAGTATCCCCGGTCATTCCTCCGATCCTTTTCCTTAGATAATTTATACATAAAAATATTAAGGGGATAAAAGTTGCCAACACAATAAGACCTTTTAATTTCATCAGCAATAAAAACAATCCGATAATGAATAAAGTCCCCATAAAAAAATCTTTCTTGCGGGCGTATTCGATAAAATATTTAGCTTTGCCGTTTCTTCGGGCGTAATTAGATATCGAACAGGCAAAGCTCTGCGACCATCTCGATGAGGCAGTCATAAGAATTAAGGTAGTACTCAAGAAATTCTTTTGAATGGCCAATATTAGGCTGAATTTTAAAAGCAACACGCAAGCTATTGCGCTAACCCCCATAACACCGATGTGGCTATCCCGCATTATCTCGAGCATCTTGGCTTTGGTCCTAGCTCCATAAAAACCGTCACAAGTATCGGCAAATCCATCAAGATGAATGGCTCCGCTTATAATAATCGAGGCTAAGATAATTAAAGCGCTAGAAACAACCTGAGGTAAAAAATGCCAAGTGAGTGAAACTGCCGATAAAAAAAGTCCTATTAATACCCCCACCAGCGGAAAATATAACAAAGATTTACCGAAATCCTGGCTTTTGATTTCTGATTTTATATTTACCGGTAAGATAGTTAGAAACTGCAAAGCAATTAAAAAATTTTTCATAATTTTATCTGTTTTGGTTATCTAGCACCTGTTTATCGGACCGCTGCGAAATTGATGCGTTTTCAAATGTAGCCATCTGGGTTAAAATTTTAATAGCGGCCTCAACCAAACTTATCCCTAAAGCTGCACCGGTTCCTTCGCCAAGACGCAATTCTAAATCAAAAAGCGGTTTAAGGCCAAGATGTTCTAAAATAAATTTATGCCCGCTTTCGGCAGAACAATGGGCAGCAATAAGATAATTTTTAATTTTTGGTTCTAAATGATACGCTATCAGAGCGGCTGCTCCGGATATAAATCCATCGATTACCACCGGAATTCTCTTTGCTACGGCCGCAATCATTATTCCGCTCAATCCTCCGATTTCAAATCCCCCTACCTTGGAAAGAACATCCATCGAATCGTTTGAGTCGGGCCGGTTTAGCTCCAAAGCCCGCTTAATAACATTTTGTTTGTTTTTCAAAGCATTATCATCAACTCCAGTACCTCTTCCAGTAACATCTTCAACTCCTCTGCCGGTAAAAACCGCTGTTATGGCACTGCTAGGGGTCGTATTTGCAATTCCCATATCGCCGGTACCAACAATGTCAATACCCTTTCGAAATTCATCCTCAAAGACTTCGATTCCTGCTTCGATAGACTTTATTGCCTCTTCTTTTGTCATTGCTGCGCCTTTACACATATTCTTTGTGCTGTAACCTATCTTTTTAACAAGTAATTCTGGGTGCGGTCTTAAATCAGCAGCGACTCCCATATCTACAACCCTGACTCTTGCACCAACATGACTTGCCAAGACATTTATTCCAGCACCAGCATTTAAAAAATTATAAATCATTTGTGCTGTGACCTCTTTGGGGAAAGCGCTTACTTTTTCTTCGGCCACACCATGATCTGCTGCCAAGGTAAAAATAACTTTATTTTCAAAAGAAGGGTTTTCTTTTTTACTAATACCCACAACGAGTTTAGCCAATTCCTCTAATCTTCCTAAACTTCCTTGGGGCTTAGTTAAGGAATCCAGTCTTGCTTGTGTTTTATTCATCAAATCTTCATCAAGTTTTTCAATTTTTTTTACTGTCTCATTTATCTTATTCATCTTCTGCTCCTTTTAATTTGTAAAGGCAAGCCTGAAACCATAAAAAATACCCTATCTGCCTGCTTTGCCACTATCTGATTAATCCTTCCGGCTAAATCTCTAAAATTTCTTCCCAGCCGGTTTCGGGGAACTATACCTAAACCTACCTCGTTAGAAACAATTATTGATTTAGCTTTGGCCGACTTAAGTACTTTAAGTATTTCACTAACTTTATCTTCAATTGCTTTATCATCAAGGCCGCCTAATGAAAGGTTAGAAACCAAAAGAGTAAGACAGTCAATGATAATAACATCAACCACACGGCTTATTTTTTTCAGTAAAAAGCTAAGATTTTTCGGTTCTTCAAAGGTTTGCCAATTCTGAGGCCTTTTTTTTATATGCAGTTTAATACGCTCTTTCATTTCTCGGTCAAGAGCCTGACAAGTTGCCACAAAAGCGACTTTTTTATTGCGACCCTTTGCCAATTCAACTGCGAAGCTACTTTTTCCGCTTCTGGCACCACCAAGAATAAATACAATTTTACCCATGAAAATATGCCTCACTGCGTTCGGCATCTTTTGCCCATTTAAGGGAACTTTGTTTCTTTAACAACCCCTTTAAAAGAAAAATAAAATTTTGTAATTCCTTAGCCTTTAAATATGAAGTATCATTTAGCAAGAGGATTTTTCCTCTTCCTCCACCGAACTCAATTATACTTATACTCGCTAAATCTACCTCTATCTGCCATATTTCTCCTAGCCTTAACTTTAATGTATCACATAAAATTACCCTTATCGGACCGGCGTGAGTAAAGACAGCAATCGTCTTATCGGTATTATTAGACAAAATTTTCACTAATGCTTTATTTACCCTTGCGGCCAAATCGCATAGGCCTTCACCTCTAGGAATACTGATATCACATGGATTATCCAGCCATTTTTTATAAATCTCTGGGTATCGGTTCATAATCTCGTGATATCTTAAACCTTCAAAAATGCCGAAATTAATCTCACGCAAACCCGACAATTCTTCTATGGGCATACTTTTACATACTATCTCTGCAAATTGACGCGTCCGTTTGGTATTACTAGAGTAAACCTTGTGGATTGTTTCTTTACTCAACCCCTTAAAAAGTTGCCTTGCCTGAAATCTTCCCTTTTCATTCAAGCCCACATCAGTAAAACCGCAATACCGCTCTTGAAGGCTCCAATCGGTTTGGCCGTGCCTAATTAAAATTAATTTTGTTGACATAATCTTTCTCCGGAAACCAGGGTTATATAAGGTTTTGATGAAATAGGATTTTTATTTACTACCACAGTTGTTTTATAGATAGTTTCTATATTTTGATAGGTAAGGACTTCCTCAGGGGTTCCTTCCTTAAATATTCTCCCCTCATTAAGCAAAATAAGTCTATTGCAATATTCACTTGCTAAATTTAAATCATGTAAGACTATGACCACGGTCAATTTTCTTTCGTGGTTTAGCCTTCTTAATAAATCCAGTATTTGTATCTGGTAGCCGATATCTAAATGTGAGGTGGGCTCATCTAATAGCAATAAAATTGGTTCTTGGGTTAAAGCCTTGGCAATAATAACTCTCTGGCGCTCGCCAGCGCTTAGCTGATCTATCTTTCTATTCTTTAGCTCCAATGAAGTTGTTAAGGAAAGAGAATTTTCGGCAATTGTAAAATCTTTTTTTGTCTCAAGCTGTAATCTCCCCAAATGGGGAATTCTACCCATTAAAACTATTTCCCAGACGCTAAACGAAAAATTTATTTGAGTATCTTGGGGAACAAAAGCTACTCGTTTGCATAATTCTCTTAGTTTCAACGTACTTATTTCCTTACCTTCAAACAACATTCTCCCTTTCCTAGGATGCAACACCCTACTCATTAACCGAAGCAAAGTAGATTTACCTGAACCATTAGGGCCGATAATACCCAAGAATTCACCTTTCTTTATATCAAAAGTAATATCGTCTAATACATTCTCTTTGTCGTAGCCACCAAAAAGTTTATCTACTTTCAATAAAACATCCATAGACCTATTTGACCTTCTGCCCTTTCTTTAATAAAATAATAAATATCGGTGCACCCACTAAAGAAGTAATCACGCCTATGGGAATCTCCACCGGTGGAATAAGGCTGCGCGCTAAAGTATCACATAAGACTAAAAATGCTGCTCCGGCTAAAAAGCTTGCCGGAATAAGCACTTTATGGTTCGGCCCCACAACAAACCTCATCATATGGGGTATAATCAGACCTATAAAGCCAATCATTCCGGAAATCGAAACCAAAGCTCCGGTAATCAAGGCTGTGACTAAAAATAATATCTTTTTTATAGTTTCTATCTCTATACCTAAATGAGTAGCTTCTTCCTCACCAATACTTATGGCGTTTAAATCCTGCGCCAAAATAAATATTAAACTAACCCCGAAGATAACTATGCCGCCGACCAGAAAAATGAGTTTAAGGTCATAGATTTGTAAGCTGCCCAATAACCACCACATCATCCCATGCAAGGCTTGGTTGCCGGATATCGATATCAAAAACACAATTATTCCCGAAAGCGCTATAGCCACAATGACCCCGGATAAGATAAGCGATTGAACCGGTATTTTTCCCCCTTGTCTGGCTAAATTATAGACCAAGACAATGCTTAAGAGGGCACCGCAAAAGGCAGCAAGGGGAAGATATACACTAGATAAACCTAAAATTATCGCTAAAACCGCACCTAAGCCTGCCCCCCCGGAAGTACCTAACAAATATGGTTCAGCCAGAGGATTTCTTAAAATTGCCTGTAAGGTAACTCCGCAAACACTTAAACCCGCTCCCACAAAAATACCCAGTAAAACCCTTAAAAACCTTAAATGCAAAATCTGCCGATTTAGATCAGAAAATAATTCGAAAAAGGGTATCTTTACAGAACCCTTGCAAATACCAAATAAGATAACGGCTAAAAGAATTGTGACTAGTAATGTTATTTTTCTAATCGATTGTGTGGTCATTCCGAATATAATCTTTTATGAATCTCCTCTAAGCCTTTAACTAATCTCGGCCCTGGTCTTAAAAAGAGATTTGAATCTATGTCATCGTATATACGATCGTTCCTTACAGCTGAAACATTCTCCCAACCCAATCTACTCTTAACCCGCATTTTACCTTCCTTATTATCCATATAACCAAGAATAATACATTCGGGATTGCGACGTAATAATTGCTCAGTGCTAAAATAACTATAGGTTCTAGGAGTATCATAAGCTATATTTACACCACCAGCTATAGTTATCAATTCATCAACGAAAGAACCTCGACCGGCAGTCATTAGCGGATTATCCCATATTTCAATAAATACCCTCGGTCTTTCATCGTGATGAATAAATTTTGTTTCCTCTTTAATCCGATTAACTCTTGACTTCATTTTATTAATTAATAACTTCGCTTGCTCCTCTCTGTCGGTAAGCCTTCCTATTTCTTTAATTGAATTAAATAACTCTTCAAAATTTAATGGGTCGCTAACGTAAACATTCAATCTTAATTGTTTAAGCTTAGCTACGACTGAAGCCTGTTCTAAACTGGTTGCAAAAATTATATCTGGCTTAAGAGAAATAATCTTTTCAATATTTGGCTGGCTGAATGATCCGACCTTTTCTTTATTCTGTGCGTTAGGAGGATAATCACAAAAAGTAGTAACTCCGATAATTTCATAATCTAAGCCTAAAGAAAACAAAATTTCTGTTACAGCCGGGGCAAGTGAAATAATCCGTTTCTCTTTATTTTTGGCAAAAATAGAACTTTGCCCACAAGCAATAACTACCATTAAAATAAAACTTATAACTAGAGTTAACTTTTTCATGTCCTAAAAATAAAAAAACCCCAGCTTATGCCGGGGTGCACCCTGTTTTCTTGGCCCAGAAAATAAAAAAATTTAGGCTGTGTTCCTCGCAAAACCTAAACTCTAACTTTCTTGGCAGGTCTTCTGACTTTTCTGTCTTTTAGCGGCCTTCCCATCCTGCAAGAGCACGATAGTGACCTAAAATTGCTAAAAGAATTTCCTTTCAGAAATACTGAAAAGAATGGAATTACAGCACCGGGAGTGTTTCCGATTTTCACGGAATTCCCTATTAAGCCTCGCAGCACCAAAAAAATTATCCTTCATTTTTAAAAAGAGCCAATTTATTATAGCTAAGTAAAAATCTCTGTCAAGACAATTCAAGAATTGCAGAAAAATAAAACTATATGCCCCCACCCCGAGTCGAACGGGGCTCCCAGCCTTAGGAGG
>JAMXCX010000002.1 GCA_024542985.1 Candidatus Omnitrophota bacterium
GAACTCTTCGGGTAGGTAATTATAAAACTCTTGGCAGGACTTACTGATTGGGGAATTGAGGTTACTCTCTCCAATATACCTTCAGGGACATCACTGCTTCCTCTCTGAACAAAAACACCCTCATCAAACTCAATAATTGTCCAGCCAATCTTTGCAGGCTTTTCTTTCTTGCTGCGGGAAACATATATTGTTTTTGAATCATAAAAGTCCGGAACAAAAAAACTCCCGTAGTCATGAGTGCTGGCTGTCTCTACAGAAATTAAAATAATAGTTTTGGAGGTATCAACTTCTCTTATGGAAACTATTCTTGCGATATCTTCAGCAGAAAATTCGACTATCCCTGACTGGACTTTTTTAACCTGGACTGCTTGGGCTTTAGGAAGGAAAAAGGGGAGAAAAACAAACCCTTCTAAAATAATTATTTTAGCAAAAAAAAATAGAAATCTTTCTCTGGTCAACCGATCTGTCTTCTTTTTTTCCTAAATGACTATTTATACCCAATTATCTTTGCCCCGTTAGAGAAAGCCACCGTTAGATAGTAAACATCTAATGAGGGTCAGCGCAAACCGTTAGAGGAGGAAGTTCTCTAACGGGGTTTGCTAATTAGTCGCCTGCTTTAACATCCTGCTTCGTATACGCTCTCTGTCAGCGACATCTTCTCCCAGCCTTATAAACTCAATGGTTTTTGCGATATTTTTTACCTCTCCTTCTCCCTGGTCGGTTGTATCTTTTATCTGGTCATAACCCACGATTACAACATCTCCCATTTTTATATTGCTAATAAAATCTTTGCCTATTATTCTGTAACCGGGCTCTAGATGAAAATGCATATCACGATTAAGGACCCCTCTTTCGGTCATGGCTTCTATACCTATATATACCGGGTTAGCAAGCGGGCTAAGCGATATTAGCCTGCCATAAATTTCCTTTCTGGTTATAGTTTCCTCGCAATAAACCGCAAAAAAATAAAGCATGAAAACACTCGTAAAGAATGCTAAAATTATTGCTTTTCGTTTGTTCATATTTGCTTAAAAAGGCTCTAGACCCATCTTGCGCGAATTTGCTTTGAGCTTTATCATTTAGTTTTTCTTGTTTTTATATAGGCTTTTATGATTTTTTGTACTTTCTTAGGCTTATCATTAGAATCTGTTGCTATATTATTTATTTTTTCAACTACTCTGTATCCAGAAATAACCTCACCAAATATCGTATGTTTTTTATTTAACCGGGGTACCGGTTTTACTGTTATAAAAAATTGGCTTTTATTTGTATTTGGCCCGGAATTAGCCATGGCTAGGAGTCCTTGCCGGTCAAAGGAAACCTTATCGGTCATCTCGTCAGAAAAAGCCTCTCCCCAAATAGATTCACCCCCTGTACCTGTTCCCGTAGGGTCACCCCCTTGAATCATGAAATCTTTTATAATCCGGTGGAATATTGTATCGTCATAATAGCCTTTTTCAACCAATCCAATAAAATTCTCACAAGTCTTAGGCGCAATGTCAACAAACAACTTCAATTCTATCTCACCTCTATTAGTCTTTAAAACCACTAAAGATTTATTCTTAAGCTCCTCTATTTTCGCAGTCTGTTTATTTTCAGCTACATAATCTCTGTAATTGGCCTGCTTAAATAAATTATCGAAATAATCTTTAACTATTCTGCGGGTTTTAAACCTGGTAAGCATATCTTTATAATATTGCTTCTTTTTTTCATCGTATTCCTTAATGCCTGCCTCTCTTTTGCGAAGCAGGCGAAAAACAGCATCGCCATAGTAAAATTTTGCTACAATAAAATCACCTTCTTTATGTCTTAGAATGCGGTAAGCATCGCTTTTAGGTATTTTCCAAAGATCTATTAAAGCATCTAGGGCCATTATGTTTATCCATGCAGCTCCTTTTTGGCCTAGAGATTTTTTAGTATCATAAGTCTGCTTCCAAAGCCTAGGATTTCTTTTAACGTTCTTTAAGAATGTTCTAGCTTCCTTTTCATTTTCGAACTTTATATACTCACTCTCAAAAGAATTATATTGATTCAAAAATTTCTGTTTTGCCTCTTTGGCTGTTACTTTTACCCGGGGGTTAGTCTTTATACTTAAAAATTTATTAATTATCAACAAATCCTCTATCCTATGCTCAAAAATACTTGTGTCTTCATAAAGCTGCAGTTTTACCCATTGGCTGTATGCGGCAGTATCCTTTTCTATTCCCTTCTCATTAAGCAGGCGCTTCAATTCCTCCTCTAACTCACTCCGTCTAACCTTTATGCCTTCCTCTTGGGCTGCCCGCCTAAATATTAAATTCTGCCAAGCTTCCTGGCGAGTCTCTTCGTCGCTGCGATCCTGAGTCCCGCTACGGGTAAAAATAGCGGCAGTTTTATAATAATAGTTAAACCTATCTCGGGTTATTTTCTCTCCGAAAGCCTCACCAACAACATCCTGCAACGACTTTATATCTTGAGCAGAAATAATATCCGCGCCAAGGCTTAAGGAAACTAAACAACATAATGTAAGAAACAATAATCTTTTTATAAACATATCGAGTTATTCAACTATCTCTATTGTGACCGGCTCTGAGGTAATTCTACCTTTATAAACGTTGAGGCCAATTTCTCTGCCGTATACATTCTGATAAATTCCGGTAATCTTATAAACTCCTAACTCCAAAAAATCAAAATAAGGTTTTATACCTCTCTTTCTTTGGGAAACTGTTTCTTCGCCAGATTTTAATAAAATAAAATCATCAGTTTTTGGCAGTCCTGTTTCTTGAGATATTTTAGAAGGCAACCCTATTCCCTTGGGAGATATAACAGAAAGATAAATTTCTCGGTCATCTTTTTTGCTCACTTTTGAATTTAAATAAAACCTATTATTAACATATACAGCTTCTTCGCCATTATTTTTCAATTTAAACTCTACGTATATTTGGTCTGATTTCTTATACTGGGATTTATCAAAGAGGAGGGTTAAAACTAAATCTCTACCTACAGCCGTCACCTCGAATAAAAAAACAAAAAATATTACGAATGTAACTAAAGCCCTGCGGCCTGACTTCATTTTAATATTTATATAATTAAAGGTTGGTGTTTTTAAAACTTATAAAAACTTAAAGTATCAATGAAAAGTCCTTTGGCCTTCATAGGTTTCCCAAGTAAGCAAGTATTTTTTTACCCAATCAACATCCTTATCTCCGCCTTTAACTAGTCTTAAGAAATTTCGAAAATGATTTATAGCTTTTTTTCTGTCTACGAGATACTCTGAATAAATAAATCCTAGGTTAAAATGAACATAGGCATCATCCGGTGTCATATCTGCAGTCTTTTTAAATTCCTCAAGCGCCCTTTCATATTCTTTGTTCCTTGTGTAAAATACCCCTAAATTATAATGCATGCGGGCAGTTTCTCTAACCAGCACTCTATTTTGGCGCACAATTTCCGTAAACTTTGCCGGCAAAACCCTTGCTTCTTCCTCCAATAACTTATTTTTTTCTACCGCTTTTGCATATTTTTTCTTGTCCTCTCGAAGACTCATATCCAATTCTTCGATTCTTTGATTAGAGCGGTCTCTCGCCGCTTTAAGCTGCTCAGACTCAGCTTCTTTTTTCTTTAAAAGCGTTACTACATCCTTTTTCTCTTTCTTAATCCCGGTAATTTTTTTCTCCAATTCTCTGACTGCTGTTCCATCGCTTAAATCCTTATAAGCGGCCTTAAAGCGATTTCTTTCTTTAACTAACTCTGCCTGGGAAGACTTAAACTCTTTAACCTCATCTCTTAACCCCCTAATGATTTTTGAGTTAGAAATCTTAAGCTTCTCGTTTTCGTCTTTTAAGCCCTGGACCCTCTGGGCCAGCATTTTTTTAAGTTCATCATTTTCACTTTTTAAGACAATATTGTGGCTTAAGGCATCATCTTTTTCTTTTCCCATTAATTCTAGATTTACTCTGATTTTGTCTAAAGAATTCTGGAGCTCTTTAATTCTATTTTTCACTGGAAGTAAATTCCGCACCTGGGCCAAAAGATTCCTGCGGTCTTCTTTTATAGCCTCAAACTTTTTAAACAACTCCATATATTTTTCTTTTAACTCTTGTTTTTCTTGACTAAGCTTTCTATAGCCCGGCATCATACCTTCTAACTCGTCCGAAATATCATCTTTTATTGATTCAAACTCAGCGAATAAATCTGAATATCCACCACCTGCTCCTTCTCCCTCCAGCAATCTTGAATTATCCTGCGAATATGCAAACCCAAAGTTTAAAGCTCCAGAAAAAAATAAAACGCCTATTAATATAATAGGCAGCTTAAGGTTGTTCATCTTCTCTCTCTCCTTTAATTCCAATTACTAATTCTGAATCTGATTCTTCCCTTCTATCATAATAATATGACTGATATGGTTTTATCGCCTCATCTAGAGTCTTCCTAGATTCTTCCAGTTCTGTTTGATAAGTAAAAGCAGGATAACCTTTATATTCTTTAATATTTACATCATCGCTAACGCTTCGCCCATCTGCTGTAATTAAAGCGTCTGGTGCTGAAATGTGCGGAGTTATTAAAACCAGCAATTCTGTTACATCAACTCTATCCGTAGAACTTTTAAATAGAAAGCCTAAAAAAGGTATCCTGCTAAAGAAAGGAACTTCATCAGAGTTAGCAGTTTTTTCCTCTTTACGCATCCCCCCAATAATTACAGTAGCACCATCTTTTACCATTACGGTTGTCTCAGCAGTTGAAGTATCAACTATAGGTATTTTATTATTACTGGGAGTAATTAAAAAATCAACTACACTGGAAATTTCCGGTTTTATTTTTAAGGTAACATATCCATCATCATTTATAGTTGGTGTAACTGATAATTTAATTCCGACATCGATGAAAGTCACATCTTCAGATATAGTAGAAGTAGTTTGGCCGGTAGTAGTGGTAGTAGTAATATAAGCCTGTCTTTCTCCCACGTGAATTCTTGCTTCATGGTTATTTAGTGCTGATATGGTAGGATTGGAAAGAATTTTGGTCTCACCCAAAGTGTTTAGGTAATTAACTACTACATCAAAATCATGGTCGTCTGTCACCATACCGATATGCATATTTTTACCAGGTTTAGTTGTCCCGCTGCCGGTATAACCGCTAGTAGTTCCTGAGCCGGGAAAAGAACCGACTTGTCCTCCTATGCTATTAAGCCAGTCTAGCCTAGACATCCAATCCTCTGAGCTATCCTGCAACATGCTAAAAGGATAAGACCCAAAATAGGTCATTCCCCCTGGATTTAGATTAAACAACCCCTCCCACTCAATACCTCTAGCCTGAGAATTAGATAACTTTATCTTAATAATTCTAGTATCTATCATCACTTGTTTAGTTTTTTTATCTAAGGCGGCGATTAACACCTCTATCTCTTTCATCCGCTCCGGAAGGGCCCTGACAATAACCTGGTTCGTGCGCTCATCTGCCTTAATTGTACCTATCTTTTTAGCATCTATTTGGGCTTTAAGTTGTGTTTGTACATCTTTGGCGTTAGCATACTTTAAATCAAAAATCTTCACTGTATTTCTTTCCTCGAGTACGGCCAAAGCCTGCTCAATTCTTTTAATGCTTTCCGGAGTATCCATAATTAAAGCCGTTCCTGAATCCGGCTCAACTAGCACTCTCCCAATGGCGCTCTTTAAAGTATCAAAGAGACTAAAAGCCTGGTCAGGTATAGCGTACTGAAGCCGAAACACCTTAACCTGACGCTGATCAGAAAACCTGCGGCCGAATAAAGACTTGTATTCGTTTTCGGTCATTATATTATAAATATTACCTTGTTTAACATAAGCAAGGTCATTGGAACGCAGTACAATATCAAAGATATCCTTAACCACTACATTGTCAACTTTAAGCGTAACTCTTCCGGTAATATTCTTTGAAGAAACAATATTCAAACCGGCTTTCATTGCTAAAAACTTCAAGGTATCACCCACATCAATATTGCGTAAATCCAAAGAAACCAAGCCTTCCATGCCCACGGGTTTAGCTGCTTCCTTTATCTGTTCTGCCGACGCTAAAGCCTGCTGGACACTTTTCTGCTGGGCATAATTACTGCCAGGGATAAGCAATAATATACCCACAAATAATCCCGACATAAAAAGCGCCTTAAATAAGCTTTTAAAAATAATCATTTCAACTCAACTTCCTCTCCACCGTAACCTAAAATAATCTTATCTTTGAAAATTGCTTCGACTTTAAATTTATCTATCATCTCACCTCTTTTTATAAAGAAAGTCCTGCCGGTATTGGTATCTTCAACCATTGCGTCTGGATCATCTGACCAGGAAATCCCGACCAATCTTAAATGTTTTATTTCATCAACCAATCTTGCCGCTATAACCGGCGCAAAAACTTTGCTAAGATCTACACTATCTGCACCGCCTATCCGAAATATATTTCTTTGCCTTACTTTTCCTAGATAATACGTTGATGATTTTTTTAAAACCGAAACTTCAGGAAAAGCCGCTGTCTTTATACTTTCTTTACTATCCAATTGCAAATCAGGCATATTTCTTAAGTTAGTAGTAGAAAAATAGGCATTATACAAAAAATAACCCGCTAAAATAATAATACAAAGAACTAAAATGCTATTTATTAGTTTAAAATCTAAAGGGCTGATGCCTCCTTTGACGCTTTGTTTAAATTTCTCAGCCCAAAAAGAAAACCTGCTTATCCAAGCAGCAGGCGAAAGCAGGCTTAAACCGCGATGTTTAACCTTTTGTGCCTGTAATGCACCTTTATTCTGTAACTTCGGGTCTTCAATTAATCTTAATAGCTGTTTTTCTGGAGTAATATCTCTTTCTTCTGCCATCCGGCTTTAATCTCTTCATCAACTATTTTACGAATCAGAGCAGCGTCTACCACAGCTCTTCTGTCAAGTATTAAACTTTTTAAAGCTTTATAACAAAGCATGGTTATTCTTCTCGGATAACCCTGGCTGTATTGATAAATCTCTTTTACTGCCTCCTCGATGAATAAATGCATATTTGCTCTATAACCCGCCTGTCTGATACGAAACTTAATCATTTCCTTAGTCTCGTTATAATCTAAAGGATTCAAGGTATATTTAAAACTAATACGGTCAAAAAAATTAGCCATATTCATTATCTTAGAATGTAACTCCATCTGGCCCAAAAGGACTAACTGCAGAAGTTTAAATTGGTTTGTTTCATAATTCAAAAGGGCTCTTAAATCCTCCAAAGAATCCTCTTTTATTTTCTGAGCTTCATCAATGATAATAACAACAGTTTTGCTTTCTGTTATGCATTTCTGAAAAAGAAACCTCTCTAAAGATTCTTTTAGGTCCAAAATGCCGTAAGAACTACCTCTGTCTATGTTAATACCGAAATTCCTCACTAGAGAATTCAAAAATACATGTTCATTTTCAAAATAAGGGTCTAAAATTATATGAAAGATGAAATCTTCTCTCATCTTTAACTCTTGGATAAGCTTTCTGGAAAGCGTGGTTTTTCCGGTCCCAACATCTCCGAGAATAACCGATAGCCCCCGTTTAAGCCGAAGCTCTATCAAAATATTTGTCAATGCGGTTTCATGCTTCTTAGACAGATAGAAAAAATCCGGGTCAGGGCTTGTAGAAAACGGTTCTTTTTCGAATCCCAATAATCTGTAATAACTCATATTTTCCTTTTATATACCAATTAATTTTTTTCGAATCAGCCGTAAAGAATAACCTTCTTCCCTTAACTTTTTTATCTTTTTCATTCTTAAATCCACAACAACTTTACTATAAAATCTTGCATTTCCTTTCTTGGCCGATACAGGCAAAAGACCAAAATCAGTATAGTGATTTACGGTTTGATAAGAAACCTTATACCTGTTCATTATACTTCTTGCGGAAATCAACTTGTTTTTTCCGCCGTTATTGTACTTATTATTATCTCGCATCCTTAATTCCCCTTTTCGTTAAGATACCCAATATACTGTAATTACCATAACTCCAGTATATACCGTAATCTTAAACTTTGTCAAGAAAAAAGTAGTGCTAAATCCTTACCCCTGCAATATTCATTATTCTGTGGATTGATTAGATGTGTTAGTATTGAAAACTTTTATGCGGTTCTCAATTTTTCGGGTCTAACTTTATATCACTTTTCTTATCTTAAATCTTTTATTTTATATCTATCATCTCTTCTCTTGTCTTCTATCTTCTTAGCTTACAGCTTATAACTTACAACTTAAAGCTTGTATAGCTTACAGCTTATAACTTACAACTTAAAGCTTGTATAGCTTACAGCTTATAACTTACAACTTAAAGCTTGCATAGCTTACAGCTTGTATCTCTTAAATCTTCTATCTTAAATTTCTTATTTCTTATCTTTTAGCTTAAAGCTTACAACTTATAACTTACAGCTTATAGCTTTATTACTTATCTTTAAGCTTTTTATGCGTTCGCAAAACTGATTCCAGTAAAGTCAACCCCTCTTCGAAATTATTGCTCTTAGGAAATACTCCTGATATTCCGGAAGCCATTGCCTCTCTAGCTTTGGGATCGCCTGTATGGGCACTAATAACTATTACCGGGACATCTTTGTTAAATGTTCTAATCTCTTTGAGTGCCGTAACTCCATCCATAACCGGCATATGCAAATCCAAAAAGATTATATCCGGGGCTTCATTTTTTACAACTTTTACTGCCTCTTGGCCATTAGAAGCAGTTAGTATTGCGTAGCCTTTTGACTCAAGCCAAAAAGCCATAAGCTGTCTGAAATCCTCTTCATCATCAACTAAAAGAATTTTGATACTCTTATCCATTATTTGACCTCCTTCATTATGGGGTTACGAAGCAAGGGATACTGATTATGAGAAAAAAGATATAATATTCGTTACACGTATCCTGTAATCCGCACTATATTGGTAAAGTAAAAATAAATTTTGCTCCTTGGCCCTTATCGCTCTCTACCCAAATTCTGCCTCCATGCAGCTCTACTATTTCTTTAGCAATTGACAAACCTATACCTGTCCCGTTTATATCGGTAGAAGACCTTTCCCCAGACTGATAGAATTTATTAAAAACCTTATCCAAATCTTCTTTTGCTATCCCGGGGCCGCTATCTTGTGAACTAACCTCTAGTTCTTTTTTATCCCTGCCTAAGACAGCCTCAACAGTAATAATACCTCCTGCAGGGGTAAATTTGATAGCATTGCCGATTAAATTTATTAAAACCTGGATTATTCTATTATGTTCTATGTTAATTTTTGGCAAAGATAAAGGAATCTTTTGCTCAATTTTAATTGACTTTGTACCAGCCCAAGCCTTCAAAGTTCCAACAGCTTCATTAATTGTATTTTCGATTGATGAAAGCTGCCGCTTAATTCCCATTTTTTTGGCTTCAAGTTTAGACAAATCAAGCAAATCATTGATAAGAAGACTTAATCTTTTTAAATTACGGTCAGCAATATCAAGAAATTTCTCTTGAGTGGCATTTATCTCTCCGGTAGCTTTACTTAAAATCAGAGAAATTGATTTTTCAATAGCTACAAAGGGAGTACGTAACTCATGGGTTACGTTAGCGACAAAATTAGTCTTCAACCTATCTAATTCTTTCTGCTTAGTTATATCGCTCAAAACAGACACCATACCTACGGTCTGGCCGTTTTCATCCTCTACAACCGCACTGCTTGCTCGCAAAATCTTCTTAGTCTCATCGTCCGGGCTCGTAATCTCTATTTCCCTACTTTCTGCTGAACCTTTAGCTAAAGAAACCAGTTTATCTTCACTCAAGCCATCTAAAAGAGACTCACCAATTTTATCCTCCCTTGAAGTATCAAGAAGTTTCTCTGCCGCAGGATTCATCATTATTACCTTACCTTTAGCATCAACCACGACCAATCCTTCGGCGATGCTACGAACAACAGCCTCTGTTCTTTTCTTATCATCAAGAACTTTATTGTACTTATCCCAAGCAAGCTCTTCATTTTGGACGTGTTGTTCAATCGCATCGTCATACTTTTGGCGTATCTGTTCCCTATCTAATTCTACCCGTTTTTGCAATTCTTTCTCTAAAACGTTTGATGCCTTTCGGGCAATTTCTAAGCTTTGCTGTTCCGTCTTTACTACCCCTTTAATCTCCTGAAACAAAACCTTCCTTAGGCCATCATCATCCAGAGAAGATGAATCATCATTGGTTCCTGTTAATTTTGTATAATCTTTTGTTCTTGCTCGGGCTGACCGCCGAGCGAAATTAGCCAAAATTGCAGCCGCAATTATACTGAGGACTGCTGTCACTATATATACTATAACTATAAATTCCATAATGAATTATAAAGCAATGGGTTGTTAAATAAATAATATCACAAAGGGTTTATTAATTCAAGAAATTTCAAGGCTTCTAGGTCCAATCTGCTGATTTTAGAAACAGCAAATACTATTTACATCGAAGAAAAAAGTCGTACAATACACCTTATGTTAACCCCACTAGAAACGCGCCTAGCTAGCCAAAAAGATAACCTTAACGACCCTTGTTACGTTAAAAATCAGACGTTTCTAACGGGGCTGAAAGAATATATAACAGCAGCAAAAAATATCTTCTTTCCGCAGCTTTGCATGCCTTGTGGGCAAAAAATCCTCCGGGGTTACCTTTGTGCCGAATGCCAAGGTAAAATAGTCTTTCTCTCCCCCTCCTTATGCCGATATTGCGCTTTGAGTATTGATAAGAATTTAAACCAGGTCTGCAAAGGATGTGCCGGTAAAATACACCCTTACGATAGACTTATAAGCGTAACTGTGTATAAAGAGCCAATTGTAAGCTTAATATACCTTTTTAAGTATAAAAATTATGACTATATTGCCGAACTTCTGGCATCCTTAATGCAAAGGCACTTATTAAAAATAGGGTTTGATGCTTGCGGCTATCATTTTATAACATCTGTTGCTATGCATAAACACAAACTAAAAATGAGAGGATATAATCAAGCTGATATTTTAGCGAAATTATTATCAAACTATTTCAAAATCCCTTTCAAAAATGATATAATAAACGATACAAATATCCGGTCTTCTCAGACAAAACTTACCTTGTATAAAAGACAAAAGAATGTAAAAGATGCGTTTATTGTAAAAAAAGACTTAAAAAATAAAAGGATAATTCTTGTTGATGATATCTTCACAACTGGAGCAACTATTAGATCTTGCTGCCAAGCCTTAAAAAATAAAGGTGCCGAAATAATTACGGTATTAACTTTATCAAAAACACAACAGGCAAAAATACTCGCCTAAAAATATTAATATGAAGATACTACGAAATTACATTCTTAGAGACTTTTTTTCAATATTCATATTTTCTCTTCTTATTCTAAGCATGGTAATGCTTATGGGTAATATGATGAAAATATCGGATATGGTAATACGAAAAGGCGTAAGCATTACTGACGCTTTAAAAATATTTTCCTTCTTTGTTCCCTACCTCCTAGGCTTTACTATCCCCCTAGCTTTTCTGTTAGGAGTATTATTGACCATGGGAAGGCTGATAGCTGATAATGAAATTACAGCTATAGGCACTGCCGGGATAGCCGTTTCCAGAATTTTAAAAGTTTTTCTAATACTCGGCGTTATATTTTCTCTTTTTCTATTTATCTTGAACGATAGGGTTATACCTAATTTCCACTACCGCTATCGTAAACAAATAAAAAATATTTATTCAAAGAATATTTCCGGATTAATTGAACCGGGTGTATTCTTAGAAAATTTCAAAAACTACATCCTTTATGTGTCGGATAAAAACGAAAATAAACTGAAGAATATCTTTATCTACGAAGTCGACGAAAAAAATACAACGAGTAAGGTAACTTTCGCAAAACGAGGAGAATTTATAGTTGAAGGCGACACTCTAAAAATAAAGCTTGAAGACGGTTTCCGGGATGAAACAATCTCTAAAGATAAGATGGAGCTTTATCGGTTAAACTTTAAAATATTCTTCATGGATATACCTATTAATAAAAAGGAAAAGGTGAAGGTAAATAAAAAAGCTGCCGACATGAGGCTTAAAGAATTACTGGAAAAAATAAACCATCTTAAAAAACTGGGTATTGACCCGGCAGAATTGCAAGGAGAATTTCACAAAAGGATAAGCTTTTCGTTCTCAGTTATTGCTTTTATCATTCTTGGTTTTGGAGTATCTTTAGTGGTAAAACACAGAGAGAAATCTATAAACTTTGGCATTGCATTATTCGTTGCTGGAATGTATTATTTGTTATTTGTTATGGGAGAAGCACTCATCGAGCACCACTTAATCATACCCTATATAGGAATGTGGCTGCCTAATATAATAGTAATTGCCATAGGAGGGCTCTTAATTTTTAAGAATGCGCGTTTTAGATAAATATATAGTAAAACACGTTGCCTCAGGATATTTTTTTATCCTTTTAACATTTATCGGTCTATACCTCATAATCGACCTCTTTTCCAACCTTTCTGATATATTAAAAACAAAACCCCCTTTAGCAATCCTTGGGCAATATTATTTGAATTCTCTACCTTTAATAATATCGCGGGTAAGCCCACCATCTATTCTTATAAGCACACTTTATACCTTCGGAGAACTAAATAAAAACAATGAAATTATAAGCATAAGAGCATCCGGGCTAAGTGTCTTAAGAATCGCTACGCCTGTTATATTTTTTTCTTTGCTTATCTCTGTATCTGTATTCTCTATGCAAGAAAAAATACTCATACATTCCCAAAAAAAAATTGAAGATATAAAATCTCGTTTTATAAAAAATAAAATTGCTCTTGTCTCTGAAGAAAGAAACCTTGCTTTCACTTCCGGAGATATGATATTTTTTGTGGAAAAATTTATACCGAAGACAAAAACCTTACAGAATGTGATAATTTTTAAAGAAGACGAAAATAGAAATATTGTCAAAAAAATAATCTGCAAAAGTATAATATACGAATACGATTTCTGGATAGCCCAAGATGTTATAGAGTATAGCCTCAATGAAAAAGGAGATATCTCTGATATACCTGTTAATTTAAGCACAAAAAAAATTGGCCTAAAAGAGAAACCCCATGAACTTATCTTAAAAAGAAGTATTTTTTCTCAGTATGCTTCCTTAAGCAGTTTGAGGGGTAAGATTGAAAGGCTGAAAAAAATAAAATCAGGCAACCTATTATCAAACTTGGTTATCGACTACTATCAAAAAATAGCAGAACCATTCTCGCATTTTTTTCTCGTTATGGGAATTTTGCCCTTAGCTTTAGAAATAAAAAAGAGGAAAGTTGGGCTTTCCTCTTTAGGGGTAGGTCTAATATTTTATATTATCTATTATACTTTTTCTTCCTTCAGTGTTGCTTTAGGAAAATCGGGAATTATTCTGCCAATTCTTAGCGCTTGGCTTACTCCGCTGTTTTTCTTAACTGTGGGCATAACCGGACTTAGCCTAACGCGATAATTCTATACCGATATTTTTCTTACCAAAATTTTTCGCTAAATTTCTTATCCAATTCCTTAAACATGCCAAAAAAACCACCTGTTCTGCCTTGGTAAGGTTCGTAAGTATCATAAGGCGGAACTAGAAAAAAAGCGGTATTAATAGCCCCCTCAACAGAATCCCTGACTACTAATGCTGTCCCCACAGTAGTACCTAGAATTAAACCGGCAAAAGGATCGTATCTTTGCGAATAAGAACTTATAGCCATAGGTATCTCTGTCCAGCTAAGAGCCATCTGGCTTATACCTCCGGCTAATTTAGTTACTGGACCGCTCACATAATCTTGCCGGTAATAATCCTTGCGTGAATAATCAGGGTAGCTTTCCCGATAATAATCCCTGCGTGAATAATCAGGATAACTCTTCCGGCAATAAGACCTGCGTGAATAACTAGACTTTCTGTGTCTATATTTTTTGTGAGCATAAGCTTGGCCTGATAATACCAACATTACTAGCACTAATGTCAAAATGGTTACTTTTCTAAACATATCCACCTCCCTTTTGGGTTTTACCCGCTAAAAAATAAAAAACCCCATAGCCTAGACTATGGGTATGTTTTTAAAATAATGATTTTTTTCCGGTAGCTGACTGCCCTAGCTAAATATAGCCTTAGGCTCTTTTAAGCTTTGCGTTATCACCTTTTCAGGTGCTTTGCCTTTATCGAAAAGCTCTATTTTAAAGAACAATTTTGAACATATTCTATATACCATATATTTTTAATAATTTCAAGAATAGCGTATAAAATCATCTTAGGAAGATAGCTAAAAAGGTCGCTATTGTCCCTTTTTTTTACCTATCCATCTGGAAGAAAAAGAGTTGTACACTCGGGGTATCTTTAAAGACAAACGGCTGACGATCTCATAAGGTATGGTCTTTGCCCATTGGGCCAAATCTTCAGGCCTTATTCTAGCGGTTTTAGCCTTGCCAATTAAAATAACTTCCTGGCCAATTTTAATATCCTTGCTATCTCCTAAATCTATCATTACATGGTCCATGCAAACTCTTCCGGCGATGTTAAAGAAGCTATTGTTAATTATCACTTTACCGCGATTTGATAAAGACCAGGGATAACCATCGGCATAACCTACTGCTACAGTGGCTATTGCTTTAGGCTTATCGGCAATATAAGTCCTTCCATAGCTTACCCCTCTACCTCTATCTATTCTTTTAACGAAAATCACCTTCGATTTTAAAGAAAGAATCGGCTTTATATCTAAGCCAAGGTTTGGTGAAGGCTTAACGCCATAAAGAACTAACCCCGGCCTGACCATATTAAAATGGGCCTTAGGGTAATTTATTATGCCAAGGCTATTAGCGCAATGACAAAACCTAAAAAAAATACCCTCTTTTTTCAACTCCCTAATAAAACCATTGAAGGCTACTATCTGATAATTGGTAAATTCCGGATCGCTGTCAGCAACTGGAAAATGCGTATAAATCCCCTCTAAAGATATGTTCTTTAACTTACTTAATTTTTTAATAAAGACCCGAGCTTTTTTATAATAAAGGCCTAATCTGCCCATACCAGTATCTATTTTTACGTGAGCGGAAACTGTCTTTCCTCTCCTTAGAGCTTCGGCATTTAGCTTCTTAGCGAATTCTAAATCTACTATGGTAGGAATCAAATCATACTGTAAAAAATAAGTAACAAATTTGTCTAATATCGCGCTAAGAATAATTATAGAACCCCTGAAACCATCTTCTCTTAAAGAAATAGCTTCTTCTATATCACCTAAGCCAAAGAAATCAATTCCCGCTCTAGCTAATTCTCTGGCAACAGGAACTAAACCATGTCCATAGGCCGATTGCTTTATCGTCGCAATTATTTTAACTTCAGGTTCCATGTGATTTTTAACAACTTCGAGATTATGCCTCAAAGCTTTTAAGTCAACTTCTATCCATAGCGGCCGTATCATGTTCTTAGTCCTAAGTTATAAGTCATATAGTGACGATAAATACATTTTTTAAATACTTTAATGCTCAATTCAATAACAAGCATACGATTCTCTTGCGACTCTAAAAGCCATTACTCACAATTTATCTATTACTTTATCTTTTCTTATTTCTCTCCATCTTAGCTTGTAGCTTATAACTTATTACTTATAGCTCTTTTAGCTTATAGCTTACAACTTGCAACTTATAGCTCTTTTAGCTTACAGCTTTCCCCTCTTCTCTCGTTTCTTTTCTTATTTTTCTCCATCTTAGCTTTTAGCTTATAACTTATTACTTATAGCTCTTTTAGCTTATTCCTTATTTGGCAAGTTTTGGGATGTAAATATAAAGGTTCTAATTTCTCAACAGAAATAAATTTACGGTTTTTATAATGAACTTTTGCAGGTAATAATAAATACCGGGCCTTAGGATAAACATCTTTGGGGTAAAAATCTATATTGCCATCTCGCTCTAAAGCCTGCTTTCGTAAATGAGAATTATGAGTAATAAATAAGTGATTCCTTTTCTGCCGGATAATATCCTCTAGTTTGACTAGGTATTCTTTTCCATTACTTTGAAGGGTATTATTCTTTGGCTTAAAACAAGCAGCATATATTAATCCTTTACGGGCATCGGAGATAACAGCTATTCTTCTCTGAGCATTGCGGAAAGGATAGGCACAAGAAAAAAAACTGGACACTGCTATTACTGGTTTTTTAGTGGCCAACATAAAAGCTTTGATTATGCTAAAAGATATCCGTAAACCGGTAAATGAACCCGGCCCCGAGCCGATAACAAAAGCGTCAAAATCAGACAGACTCAAGGCAATTTTCTCTAGGTTTTTCTTAATGTAACCAATGAGCTTGGTTGCGCCAAATTGCATTCGGCGATTATAGTCAGCGGCGACTTGGCCTTCCTTCATTATGCAAAGAGAAATATTCTCTGTTGAGGCATCAATAGCTAAGATATTCATAAACATTATTGGGGACTCTATTGAGAGACAACGTCCTTTTTTTATGAAGCCTTTATGCTTAAAAAGGACTCTGCCCCCTTCTTGCCCTTCTTC
Source organism: Candidatus Omnitrophota bacterium (assembly GCA_024542985.1). GTDB lineage: Bacteria > Omnitrophota > Gorgyraeia > Duberdicusellales > 4484-171 > JAMXCX01. The sequence goes on from JAMXCX010000002.1 coordinate 16,462, forward strand.
CTTATTTTTACGGCTTTAAGTATGGATTCAATTTTAGACCTTTTATAACCTTTTGTAGAAAATATTAAACAACGTTTATTTTCTGCTGAGAATAAAAACTTTACTTGGATGTATCGGAGTAAATCTTTCTTTATTTTATTTCCCCATTCAATTAAAGATATACTTTTCTGAGAATAAAATAAATCCTCAGCCCCTAAATCAAATAAGTCAGCTGCATCTATTCGATAAAGGTCGAAGTGATAAATTAGTAAATTCTTCAAACTATACTGGCGTATTAAAGTAAAAGAAGGACTTAAAACTCTTCTTTTAAAATTAAACCCTTTTAATATGCCTTTGACAAAAGTAGTTTTACCTCCTCCCAAATCTCCCTCTAAAATAACTATATCTTTGGCTTCTAGGGCTTGCGAAAAAGCTTCTCCGCAATCGATTGTTTCTTGACAAGAATTGCTTCTTATATTAATCATTGCAGGTAAAGAAATCAAAAATGACTGTATCCTTTAATTTTAACATCAAATAAACCGGTTTTCCTCCTCAGCTTATACCCAAAACTTTCCGGTTTTACCCGCCCTATTAAATAGAATTTTTTTTCTAGAAAATTTAAGTTTTTTTCTTTACTATCCACAGTAAAAATCAATTCGTAATCCTCTCCGCGATAAAAATCTCTTTCTCCGTTTTTAGATGGTATTTTATCCTGATAGATAACAGTACCCTTTTTACTCGCTTCTATTATGCGGTAAAGATCTATGATAAAACCATCTGATATATCAATCATGGCATTTATTTTAAAGTTTCTGGTTAACTCCTGAGATTCTTTGACCCGAGGGCTAAAGGGAGCATTAAACTTTCTTTGGCCTAATTTACCACTTAAAAAAATATAATCCCCTACCTTAGCTGTGCTTCTTGATATGAATTTTCTAGCCTCACCCACACCCCAGATATCTAAAAATAATTCCTTAGCCCGTGATGTATCTCCGCCTACCAGAGAAAATTTATATTTTCTAGAATATTCAATAATCCCCGATAATATTTTTTTTAAATTCTTCTTATCTATATAATCGGGAAAACCTGCTGATACGCCGATAAATTTAGGCACTCCGCCGCAAGCAGCAAAATCAGAAAGCACTCTAGCTACGGCTCTCATTCCTAAAGACTTAAAACTCATGCTCTTTCTTTTAAAATGGATACCCTCTATGAACAAATCACTCTTAAGAAGTAACTTTTGCCGGCCAGCTTTAACTAACGCACAATCATCTCCTATGCCTACTAAAATATTTTTGGATTTAGGAGAATTGTTCTTTAAAAAATTTACCCACTCTAGCTCTCTGAACTGCATAAAATCTTCTGCGCTTTTTTTCCAGGCATCCAAATTTCTAAATACTTTTGCCTACTTAGGACTTAAGGCTTACGGTTTATGACTCTTTTAATATTTTTCCTAAAAGGCGGATAAATTACTCCTTTATCGCTTACTATTGCTGTAATGAGCTTACTGGGCGTTATGTCAAAGGCCGGATTTTTGACTTGCATATGTCTAGGGGTAATATATACCTTCCCCAGCACCTTTCTCACCTCATCAGCACATCTTTTCTCTATAGGGATAAATTTACCGCTCTTTAATTTTAAGTCAAACGTGCTAAAAGGAGCAACTACATAAAAAGGAATTTTATGATAATGAGCTAAAACAGCTAAGCTGTATGTACCGATTTTATTAGCAGTATCACCGTTAGCAGCAATTCTATCGGCTCCTAGAAAGATTTTATCAATTTGCCTTTCTTGCATAAGAGAAGCAGCCATATTATCACAAATTACGGTAGAAGGTATCTTCCTTTTATCCAGCTCCCAAGCTGTTAGGCGTGAACCCTGCAATAAAGGCCTGGTCTCATCAGCATAAATCCTTATATTTTTATGCAAGCGATGGGCCTTATAAATAACCGCTAAAGCTGTACCATCACCTGAAGTAGCCAAAAAACCAGTGTTACAATGAGTTAATATCCTATCTCCCTTTTTAATAAGTTTAACCCCATAACCAGCCATTTTGCGGCATAAGTCTATATCTTCTGCATGTATATCTTTTGCTTCTTTTAAAATTTCGCTTTTTATTTTAAAAATGCTTTCTTTTTGATTCTTTTTAACTACTAACACCAATCTTTGCAGAGCCCAGAATAAATTTACTGCTGTCGGCCGGGAAGTCTTAAGGTAATCAATTGCTTCCTTTAGCTGTCTTAGAAACTTTTCTTTTTGTGAAGAAAATTTTTTTGAGGCAATAAAAACATTGTAGGCGGCAAAAACCCCTATCAAAGGAGCTCCTCTTATCCGTAAATTCTTAATCGCCTTATAGCCGTCACCTAAAGATTTACATTCCCGCCATAGCTCCTGCAGCGGAAGCTTAGTCTGGTCAAGATAGAAAAGCCGGTTATTTTTAAATCTTATAGAACCCATATTCAAGCCAGGGAAAAAACTCTCTTTGCATTAGATAAAACTATTTTTTCCAACTCTTTTTGTTCTATTTCTTTTACAAAAGCAGAAAAAGCATATACTTTATCTATATCTAAAGGAGTGGAAGAATTACCCTTAATCTTCATATAAGGCGAATCAGTTTCAAGGAGCATATTTTCTAAAGGGCATCTTTTTAAGGAAGAGGTAATTTCCTTATTCTTTCTCAAGACATTAAGAGAAAAGGATACAAACCCTCCCCGCTCCAATATCTTTTCAAGGAACTCTCCAGAATAGGAAAAACAATGGAAAACAACATTTTCATAATCCTGATAAAACTCATCAAGGATATCTATGACCCTAAAATTATTCAAACGGTTATGTATCACAACCGGCAAGTTATTATCTCTAGCCAACTGGATAAAATGCCTTAAGACATCTTCTTGCTCTTCTAAAGCACTATCCGCTTTATAATCCAAGCCTATCTCTCCTATTGAAACTATTCTTTTATTTTCTTCAATTAGCTTTTCATATTCTGCCAATATATCCAGTCTAAACTTTTTAGCGCAAAAGGGATGAAAACCTAAAGATGTGTATATAAAATCATACTGTTTGGAAAAAGATACAGATGCTGATGAACTCGCCCTATCAATACTAGAATCGATAAGAGAATAATTACCCAAACCTTGAGAAAGAAGTTCCACTCTTAAATTTCTGGATAATGAGTTAAAATGGCAATGCGTATCAATCAACATCTATTCGCGGGAAAAGGGGCGATTCTTTTTTTATCCTAAATTTTTTCTGGTTTGCCCATGTTTTATTATGCAATACGAAAGGCTTCCCATCTAAACCTAGTTGTCTATTTATAGACTCTGCAACAGTAGGCATAACTGGATAAATATGCAAAGAAATTATTCTTATTCCCTCTAAAAGAGAATATAAGAAACTTTTAATCTTATCTTCTTTATTTTCTTTCCATAAAACCCAGGGTTTTGTATCTTCAATGTATTTATTCATTACGCTGATAAACTTAAAAACTTCTTCTAAGGCACAGGAGAATTCGCACCTGTTCATTCTATCAAGATATTTTTTGTCTAAACCCACTATGCTCTCTTTGAACTCAGAAGGTAACTCATGATCTTTAGGGCAAACCTGGCCCTGTAAATATTTCTCTGCCATATTAAGGGTACGGAAAACCAAATTCCCTAAATCGTTAGCCAAGTCGGAATTTATGCGGTTGACTAAAGCTGACCAGGAAAAAGTTCCGTCTAATCCAAGCGGAACTTCACGTAGGAGAAAATAACGTAAGGCATCTACGGCTATTTGATCATCCCTTGAAAGACTTTTACTCAAAGCAGCTATTAAATCTAAAGGATTAACTATGTTGCCCCTTGTTTTTGACATCTTTTCTCCTTCAAACTTCCACCAGCCATGCGCAAAAATAACTCTAGGCGGTTCGATATCCAAAGCTTTGAGCATTATCGGCCAAAAAATAGCATGGTGGCGCAAAATATCTTTAGCCATAAAATGTATATCAGCCGGCCATAAACTTTTAAATTTTTTCTCATTGCTTCCAAAGCCTATCCCGCTTATATAATTTGCTAGAGCGTCAAACCATACATAAACGACATAATTATCATCAAGAGGAAAATCTATCCCCCAAGACAACCGTTTTTTTAGTCTGGAAATACAAAGGTCTTCTAAGGTATTTTTCTCTAAAAACGAAAGTACTTCATTGTATCTTGTCTTTGGCCTTACAAAATCAGTGTTACTCTTAAGATACTTAATCAGCCAATCCTGATATTTAGATAACTTAAAGAAATAATTATCTTCTTCTAGAATATCTACGGCTCTTGAACAGTCAGGACATTCTGCAGACCTTTTGAGTTGGAATTCTGTCCAAAATGATTCACAAGGGATACAATAATAACCTTTGTATTTTTTCCTATAAATATCTCCTTTTTGATGCAGAGAAAGTATTATTTTTTTAACAACTTCTTTATGAAAATCACATGTAGTTCTGATAAAAAAATCATAGGATACGTTTAATTTTTCCCATAATTTCTTAAAATTATCTGAAAATCTATCTACAAATTTTTCTACGTCTTCTCCTGATTCTGTAGCAATTTTTTTTATCTTTTCTCCATGCTCATCTGTTCCGGTAAGAAGGAAGACATCTCGTCCCTCCAGGCGTTTAAAACGAGCCATGCAATCAGCTATAATATTTGTATAAGCATGACCAACATGGGGTTTTGCGTTTACATAATACAAAGGTGTAGTAAGATAATATTTATTCATTTTCTTTAAAACTAACTTTCTCTACTCTACCATCTTCTAACTCAACATGAACAAGCCTCTTCAAAATATTGACTGAGGTAACTTTGCCCTTTCCTTGAACAGTTTCTATCGTTTGGCCCTCCTTAGGAAGGCCTTTGGATAACTCTTTATAATTCTTGTATTCATAAAAAAGACAACACATGAGCCTGCCGCATATACCTGAAATTTTACCTGAGCTTAAGGGTAACTTTTGCAGTTTTGCCATCTTCATACTGACCGGCTCAAAACTTTTTAAAAATCTTATGCAACATAATTTTTGCCCACAAGGACCTATACCGCCAAATAATCTCGCCTCATCCCTTACCCCGATTTGCCGCATCTCTATCCGAATTCTAAACATCTTTGCCAACTCTTTAACCAGCTCTCTGAAATCTACTCTGCCTTCTGAAGTAAAATAAAAAACTATTTTCTTTTTATCTAGAGAATACTCGGTATCCACTAACTTCATAGCTAATTTATATTCTTTTATTTTACGTGAACATAATCTCATAGCATCCTTGGCCTCTTTTCGATTAGACTTTATTTGTTTTAAATCCTGCTGGCTAACCTTTCGCATGATATTCTTGACAACACCACATTTTCCTTGATGCTTAGCAGATAAATCTACATCGTTTATTTCAATAACCTCACCATAATCAATGCCTCTATCAGCATCAATCACGACATAATCATGGACTCCTATATCCTCACTAACTCGATAGGTCATTATCTGACCGGCTTCTCTTAATCTTACCAAAGCAACTCTCATACTCTTTCACTCCTGTTGTAAGCTATAAGCTATAGGCCTTAAGATTAGTTCAATTTTAGCCTTATTAAATTTAAAGCCAAATTGATATTTATGCTCTTATAAACACTATAAATCTTCAATACATCATTTAAGGCGTTGTGTATTCTTTCTGCATCATAGAAATTAAAGAATAATCCTTGTTTATCTTCCGCGAAAATACTGCTGCCTCTACCTGTAGTCTTAAAAAGCAAATCATTGTGCAAGAACATAATGAGCGTCCAAAGAAAAGATGAAAATTTAACCCTATCCTTAAAAACTATCCTACCTCCTTTTAAAAATTCAGCAACAATATCAAAATTGCAAAGAGCATTTTCTCCTGCGTTAAAGGGCAAGAAAATTTTTCTACAACGAGAAATTATCGTAGGTAGAATTCCCTCCAATTTAGATACACAAATAGCAATAAAAGAATTACCCGGCGGCTCCTCCAGAGTTTTAAGAAAAGCATTGGCAGCGGCAGGGCTTAGGCTATTTCCATCTTTTAGAATAACTATTTTCTTTTTTAACCGGAAACTCTTTAAATAAAGAAAATGTATGGCTTCTCTTATTTTATCAATCCTTGTGTTGAGGCCTTGGGGCTCAACACAGAATAAATCCGGATGGTTGTGAGCCTCTATCATTTTGCAATCCCAACAACTACTGCAAAAATAGGAATCATTCTCACAAGATATCACTTTTAGGATATCATCAAGAAGAGTAAAATCCCGGCCGATAAAAAGATAAGACGCCGCAGAAGAAGAATTCTTTTCTAAAATATGAAAATAATCCAAAATGCCTTGATTGCTTTTCATTGTGAAATCACTCTTTTTTAATTCGTCTTATGTTTTTTTAGAAAAACTTTTTAACTATGCTCCCTTGTATCTGATTGTAGATTTTATCTAAACTGCCTGATGCGTCAATTACTTTTATCCGCTTAGGATATTTTTTTGCCAGCCTTAAAAAACCGCCTCTTAATTTATTATGAAAACTTAAAGGCCTAGATTCAATCCTGTCTTTATTTTTTAGCCGCTTAAGGCCGACTTTAACCTGGGTATCCAGGAAAAAAGTTATCTCGGGTTCAATGCCCAAGGAAAACATTTTTACTCCCTTTTCTGCTATCTGCCCTAAACCTAAAGCAAAACCCTGGTAGGCTAAGGTCGAATCAAAGAAACGGTCGCAGATGATAAAATCATACTTAGAAAAATCTCTTCTCAATCTTTCTTCAATAAGCTGCGTCCTTGCTGCTAGATATAGGAGCAACTCCGTATGTCTAGATAATTCTTTGTTTTTCTTATCCAAAAGAATATTTCTTATTTTTTCTCCTATGCGGGTTGAACCCGGCTCTCTGTATATTTTTACGGAAAACTTCTTGAGTCTTAAAAACTTATGCAAAAACTTTATCACGCTGCTCTTTCCGCTGCCTTCCAGGCCCTCAATCGTAATAAATATAGCCTTTTTTTTCATCATAAATTAATTAGTTTTCCCCATCAAATTTTTCAATAAAAATCACTCCGGCATTTGTATCACTTAAAGCATAAGACGTCTTCGTTTCAAATTGCAATCTCATATCATCAGCCCTCGCATAATCTTTATTTTCTTTAGCCTTATTTCTCTCTATGGCCATTTTTATCCATTCTTTAGGTATGGATTTTTTTTCTTTTCGTTTGAGGCCGAAAATATGGAAAAACTTCTCCACCTTATCATTTATATAATTAACCGTTTCCTCATTATCGCAAGACGAAAATTTTGCCCCTAAATCAACTAGCTCAAATAAGCTGGCTAGAGCCCTTGGGGTATTAAAATCATCATCCATAGCTGTTTCAAAATTAGCACATAACGAATCTATTTTGCGCTTATTTTTCTCCGGCATTAGAGGCTCAGCTTTCGAATCTTTCAGCGACATATGCATATCAACCCTATCGAAAAAACTATAAAAAGTCTTCTTTTGCTTTTTAACCTCTTCTATTTTTTCCTCGCTAAAATCTATAGGTTGTGAATAATGCGCAGATAAAAAGAATAATTTTAAAAAATCATTATCTTTATATTTATCTATAAAATCTTTTATAGTAATAAAATTTCCTAATGATTTAGCCATCTTCTGTTTATTTATAGTTAAAAGGCCGTGGTGTATCCAGTACTTGGCAAAAGTTTTTCCGGTTAAAGCTTCTGACTGAGCGATTTCATTTTCATGGTGCGGAAAAACCAAATCTCGGCCTCCTCCGTGTATATCTAAAGTATCTGTTTTTAAATATTTTTGGCTCATTACTGAACACTCAATATGCCAGCCCGGCCGCCCCTTTCCCCAAGGACTATCCCAAAAAGGTTCATCATCTTTGGCTTTTTTCCAGAGCGCAAAATCTAGAGGGTCTTTTTTTAAAGGGTCGGAATCAATTCTAACTGATTCTAATAAATCATCAATTTTTTTGCCGGAAAGTTTACCATAATCTTTTGACTTTCTAACTCTAAAATACACGGCACCTTCTGCCTCATAAGCAAACTCTTTATTAATAAGCCCTTTAATATACTCAATCATCTCTGAAATATTCTCAGTAGCTAAAGGTTCTTTATCGGCTCCGGGGATATTAAGAAGTTTTAAATCTTTCCGATAACTATCAATATAAGCTTTACGCACCTGGTTAAAAGCATCTTTTAAGGGTATGTTTTTTTCTTTAGACCGTTGCCGAGCTTTATCAATTATCTTATCATCAACATCAGTAATATTTCTAACCAGTTTAACTTTGAAGCCGTTATATTTTAGGTATCTTCTGATAACCTCGAATATATATATAGAGCGCCCGTGGCCAATATGACAATCATCATACACAGTAACCCCGCAAGTATACATTCTTACTGTTTGAGAATCTTGTGGTTGAAATTCCTCTTTTTTTCTAGTTAAAGTATTGTATATTTTCAACATCTTAATTTATTCTTTATCTTTTTCGTACTGATGCAAGCGCAAGGCAGGCGATAGAATTTTTACCGCCTAGAATATTTAAAGCCTCCTTGGACTTTACTTTCACATTTACACAAGGGGCAGAAAATATTTGCCTTAAAGAACTCGTAATTTCTTTTTTGTAAGAGATAAGGCGGGGTTTTTCAGCCACTATCGTTACATCGATATTGTTTATCTCGTATTTTCCATCTATTTTACCTAATATGAAGTTTATTATTTTCCGGCTATCAATTCCCTTAGATTCCTTTGCCTGGGGAGGAAAATAGTCTCCTATGTCGCCCAGTAAACAACATCCGCATAAAGCATCACTTAGGGCGTGTAAGACCACATCTCCGTCGGATACAGCTTCAAGGCCGGGTGAGTTGTAAATCTTAACCCCTCCTAGAATCAAAGGCTTCTTCTTTCTGGAAAAACGATGGATATCAAACCCCAAACCAACCATGTAGTCTTTCATATCAGCTTTAAGTTTTAGGCTCTAAGCTTTAAGCTCATCGATACATAACTCATAGCTTACCGCTTATAGCTTACTAGCGCTTTTGCTAATAAGATATCTCCGGGATAGGTAATTTTAAAATTCCGAGAGTCAGATTCTATAACCTTTACTCTTCTTCCCATCAACTCTATAATTTGAGCCTCATCGGTAAAATTTATTTTTTTAAACTTTTTATATGCGCTCAATATCAGGTCTTTTTCAAACCCTTGAGGAGTTTGTGCAAAAAAAATGTTTTTGCGGTCCAGGGTTTTTTTAACAAAGCCGCCTCCAACCAGCTTTAATGTATCCGGAGATTTTATCCCGCAAATCACTGCCTCCTGGCGCTTTAGCGCTTTTATAACATTAAGGACGGTTAACTTACTTACAAAAGGCCTTGCCCCATCATGAATAAGAACGTGACTAATATCTTTTTTCAATACTGATAAACCATTAAATACAGAATCCTTTCTCCTCTTGCCTCCTTCAACCAATAAGACACGCTTTTTATTAATAACTTTATTCGCCAATCTGAAATTTCGCCTATTTAAAACTAATACAATTTGTTTTATCTCCTTTATGCCGTTAAAAATATTAACGCTGTGCCAAAAAAGAGGTTTTATTCCCAAATTTAAAATTGCCTTATCCGTCTCTCTTAGCCTTATCCCCTTTCCGGCACAAACAATAACTGCACCAACATTAAACCTCATAATATGTGAAAAAGGGGGCATTCGCAAGCCCTCAAGTCTTGATTAATAAATAGGTGTGACCCCTTTTTCATGCCAATTTTGTAAATATTATTCTTCCGCTGGAGCTCTGTAAAATCGAAGTAACCTCCACTGAGAGAGTCTTACCAATAAGTTTCCTACCACCTTCAACCACCACCATGGTGCCGTCTTCTAAATACCCTATGGCCTGATTTTGCTCCTTGCCCTCTTTGATAAGCTTTAAAGTCATCCGCTGTCCGGCGACAAATGAAGGTTTGAGAGCATTAGCAAGATCATTGATGTTTAATACCGTCACTCCTTGAAGCTGAGCGATACGATTCAAATTGTAATCAGTAGTTAAAACCTTAGCATCTAAAATTTGGGCTAATTTTATGATTTTCTCATCTACACTTTTTGCACCCTCAATAGTCTGGTCAAATATTTCAATCTCGATATTTGACTCTTGCTTTAAAGAATGCAAAATCTCTATACCCCGTTTTCCTTTCTGGCGTTTCATATGGTCTGTTGAGTCTGCCAAGGTATGCAGTTCATTAAGGACAAAACGCGGTACAATAAATTTTGCTTCGATAAATTTTGCCCTGACAATATCAAAAATCCTACCGTCAATAATGCTGCTGGTATCTACTACTATCCCTTCTTCTCTTAAATCCTGCCGCCTAAACCTAACATAAGGAATTATTAAGTTGAATTCATCTTTCCCCTTAATTCCCAAAGTCAATCCTAAATAAACAAATATAAAAGTAACAAATAATTTAATGTTATCTAGTATTCTGACCGGTAAATTCTCAGGTAAAGGGAATTGGTCTAAGGTTTCGCTGAATATCCAAGCAAGCAAAAGCCCCAAGACTATTCCAAAAACTGCGCTGGATAAACCTCGTAATGAGGTCCGACGGGCAAAAATCTCAAAAACAACAATACCTACACCGATAAAAAAACCAATAACTGCAGCCATAATAGAAGTATAATCTCCTACAGAAGCGCCTACCGCGGTAAAAATAAGGATAAAAAATACTCTCAGACAAACTAAACTCCACATATAAAGACCTCCTTAATGAGCCCTTGGCATCTTTGATGTCAAGGACGAATTATGTCCGATCCGCTTCGGGAAAATGTTGAAAAGATTTTCCCGATATACAGGCGGCCGGACGATTTTCAAAAATCTTCAGTCGAATTGAATTAATCATTTAAACATCTCTCCAACAATTTCCTTTAAAGATGAAAACTCAAGCACATTAAAGCTGAACCTTTTATCCACCTCCTTAAGATTAACGCTAGGAATAATACACTGCTTGAAATTAGCCCTATCAACTTCTTTTAATCTTAAATTTATGTTATTAACCCGCCTTAGCTCCCCTGCTAGGCCAATCTCGCCTATAAAAACTGTTGCTTTGGGCAGGCTTTTTTCTTTAAAACTAGAGATAATTGCCATAACTGCTCCTAAATCTGCTGCGGTATCCTTTATTTTTAATCCCCCGGCAACGTTCAAGAATACATCTTCACTGGCAAAAGAAAACCGCAACCTTTTTTCAATTATTGCGACTAAAAGAGAAAAGCGATTAAAATCAAATCCTAGGCTCCTTCTGCGCGGAATACCAAAACCAGCCCTGCTTACTAAGGATTGAAGCTCTATGAGGATAGGACGCAAACCTTCTATAGCGCAAATTACACAACTGCCAGAGAATGACTGCTCCTTATGAGGAAGAAAAAGATCATTTATCTTTTTAACTTCTGCCAAGGCATCAGATTTCATCTCAAATACTGCTATATCTCCTGTAGGTCCGAATCTATTTTTCATTGATCTTAGAATACGGTAATTGGAAAGGTTTTCCCCTTCGAAATAAAGGACGCAATCAACAATATGCTCTAACAATTTCGGCCCGGATATTATTCCTTCCTTGGTAACATGGCCTATCATGAAAATAACTACTCCTAGCGATTTAGCAATTTGAGTAAGATAGTCTGCGCTTCCTTTAATCTGTGAAACACTGCCCTTATAGCCTTCACACTCAGGATAATAAACAGCTTGAATAGAATCTATAATCACAAACTTAAATTTTTCAGTATTTATATAGTCATAAATGTGCTTAAGATTATCTTCAGCAAGTATATAGAGACTACTGAAATCACTCCTTAGACGTTTTGCCCGTAGAAAAATCTGTTCACAAGATTCCTCAGCGCTCACATATAGAGTTTTATCTTTCTTTGATAATCTAGAGGCAACCTCCAGGAGCAAAGTTGATTTCCCTACACCCGGCTCACCTCCGACAAGGACTACCTCACCCTTAACCAAGCCTCCGCCTAAGACACGATCAAACTCACCTATGCCTACTGATATCCTTTTTAACTCCTCCTGGCTGACGTCTTTTAATAATTTAGGGTAAGCTTTTTCCTTTACGATTACACTGGATTTCTCCTGCATCTCTTCAGTAAAGGTTTGCCAACCCGAACAGAGAGGACATTTTCCTAACCACTTAATTGATTTATACCCACAATCGGAACAATTGAACATAACAAAACAATATTAAAATCCGAAATCCGAAGCACGAAATAAATAAAGTATACCAAGGTACCAGTATATCAATAGGCAGAATAACAGGTTATCAGAATATCAGATAAAACCTAATATCCTGATGTTCTGATATGCTTATATTGTTTTCGATATTCGGATTTGTTACTTCTTTTTACGTCTAGCTTGTCTGGGTTTATGCAGCAACTTCCAAGGATGCGCTTTTAAATCCGTTATGAATTCTTCTGTCACTTTATATAAAGAATCATCATGAAGCAGCCTCCCAATTGTCCCTTCTTTATTTTTCATGCCTGCAAACAACTCTTTTATACTTACACTTGCCTCTTCAAGATTAAGCAATGTGTTTTCTACTGTAGTTTTAATTTTTCCTTCTTGAAGAAAACTTTTTACCTCATCCATAGTCTTGGTAAAATTAACCACAACATTAAAAAGCGGCACTGGAGAAATTCCTTCTATCTCCTCTCCTTCAGCTATATAGCCTGTAATTAAAGGAGGGGGAGCTATTTCTAAATATTTTTCACCAAACAAGCTTAAACTGTTAACGAAAAAGTATGCCCCTTCTGGAATCATTACCCCCTCCTGTATCTTTGTTCTGACAAAAACTAACGGCCTGCCTCCCTTTTCGTCAACTGTTACTGTTTCTACCTCGCCGACATCAACTCCGCAAAAGCGTACCGGTGAAGACCTACGTAGGCCTTCAACAAATTCAAAGGTAACAGTTAAAGGATAAGTTCCTTTAAAAAGATTAACTTCTCTTATTGAAAGGAGGGTAATAAAAAATAAAAAAAATGCCACTAGAAAAAAACTGCCTACTTTTATATATAAAAGATTTCTTTTCCTATCCCATAAATTTCTGGGCATTTATTACCTCCCCTTTTAGAGTATATTTGACTATGAATTTAATTATATTTAATCTTCACCGCTTTTTATCTATGCCTTCTGTATTCCATTCTTTAATTTCCAATATTTTATTTTCTTTACCTTTTCTTTCTTGTACATTTTTTAATTTTACATTTTTAATTTTTATTTTTTGTTTATACCTCCATCTCCTCTATAGGTCCGCCTGAACTCCCCTTTAAAAATTGAATCAAGCGGCTGTCGTCAGTGTTATCTAAGGCATTCCTGTCGCCTTCAAAGATAACCTTACCACCTAATAAAAATGCAAAGTGATCAGCGATTTTTAAACCAACCTCTAAATCATGTGTTACTATCAAAGAAGTTATAGCCAAACGCTTATGCAAATCATCGATTAAGGATACTATTTTATCTACAGCAATAGGATCAATTCCGGTTGTAGGCTCATCGTAAATTAGAATTTTAGGCTTATATATAATCGCCCTGGCTATTGCTACTCTCTTTCGCATACCGCCGCTTAATTCATAAGGATGCAAATCCTCTATGCTTTTTAAACCTACCATAGCGAGAGTATCAGTCACTTTCTTTCTTATTTCCAGTCTACTCATCTTGGTATGCTGATGAAGAAAAAAACCGACATTTTCTTCGATAGTCAAAAAATCAAAAAGGGCACTGCCTTGGAAAACCAAACCAAACTGCAACCTGACCTTTTCTAATTGTTTTTTGTTAAGCTGTGTAATATCAACACCGTCTATGCGGATAGTTCCTGAATCCGGCCGAAGTAATCCAATTACATTCTTCAAAAATACAGTTTTGCCTGCTCCGCTTCTTCCGATAAGTAAAGCACTCTCACCCCTAGCCACAGTAAGAGTGACTCCCTTTAAAACTTCCTTATCACCGAATGATCTAAAAACATTTCTTATTCTTATCATGTCCAGGAAAAATAAAAAATAGCTGTTAAGAGACAATCACAAATTATTATAAATATAAAGGAACGCACCACAGATAGAGTAACTGACTTAGAAACATCTATGGAAGAAAAAGGGCGAAATCCCTCATAGCAAGAAACAAAAGCAATTACACAGCCAAAAGCAGTACTTTTAGCAAGGCCGCTTAAAATATCCCTGAGAGTCAAAGCATCAAAGGTCATCCGGAAATAAAGCTTATAAGGAATACCAAATTTAAGTGCGCCTACTATATAACCGCCGAAGATACCTAAACAATCAGCGTAAATAATCAAAATAGGCATACAAACAATTAAAGAAATAAATTTCGGTACCACCAAATAATCTATAGGCTCAACCCCAAAAGCCTCCAAAGCATCAATTTGCTCGCTTATCTTCATTGAACCAATACCAGCAGTAATAGAAGCTCCTGTCCTGGCTGCGACTATCAGAGCCCCTATTACCGGGCCCAATTCCCGCACTAAAGACATAGCCACCAAGGGAGCAAGCTGAATTTCTGAATTAAACATTTGCAGCTGATAAGCTGTCTGAAAGGCTATGATTATTCCTAGAAAAAAACATATCAAAGACACTAAAACGAGGTTATCTACTCCGATAAAAACCATCTCTCTAATCAAAGAGGCGAAGTCTCTTTTTCTTGTGAATAGCCATCGTAGAGTATCTCGTATAAAAAATCCCATGCTGCCTATATACCGAAATAAATCTCCAATTGCTCTGATCGGACTCATCAAAATTCCTTTTTCTTTTCAAACTTAAGAACTGTTTTAGACTCCTGCATCCTTAATTTTAAAAATTTATCATCTTTTAAATTGTATCTCACTTCTGCTCCCGGCCTAACGAGTTCATTTCGATCTCTGTTTGCATCTAAGACAATATCGACCCTTTCATCTATACTCTTTTTCATCACTATGCTTTCATTATTTTCAGAAAACAACTGCCATTTATCGAAAAAAATCTTCTCAGCAACAAACTCCACCCCCGGCAGAAGATTTGAGAAATCCCTCAAGTCTAATACACCTTCCATTTTTAATACGCTGCCATTTTTAAGGATAAGTTGTGAATCTGTGATATTAAAAAATGGGGCTTTGCCGAAAAAATCTAAACGGAGCTTGGAAAACTCCTTATTTTTATACTTACCGTCTTCTGCTACTAAATAGCCACTGGCAAGGAAATCGCTGAAACTACCCCATAGTTTCATTTTCAAAGTTGCTTTCCCTTGAAGCGTTTTGAATTTCCCGCTAAAACTGCTATCTATTTTTAAAGATAACTGCTGATTTACTAAATTAATATTTCCTTTCACTCTAAGCTGTGGTGAAGAGAACTGATTTATAAAAATAATCCTTCCCTTTTTAACTAAACGCACTTTCAGCCAAGGAATTTTTTTATCGGCAAAGGTCATATCTTTTCCTTCTAAGTCAAATATCAAATCGCCATCATCCTGACTTAAAGCAAAAGAAAAATCTCCGTTAATTTTAAAATCCCCCAGGTAAAAATTAACAAACTTCAGCCGGTGATTATTTAAATCAATTTCTATCATATCCTGTGAATGGCAGAAACCATCTTCAGATAATCCGAAAAAAACTAAAAAAATAAGGATAAAAAATCCTCTATTCATTCAAACCTAAGCTCCTCACCCTTGCGTACTATTTTTATCTTAACCAGCTCATCTTTCGTTCTTTTCTTTAACCTTTCAGAAAATCTACCTTTAATTATATCTTCAGCCAAAGGGTCCTCTAGAAATCTCTGGATAACTCTTTTAAGCGGCCGGGCCCCAAAAACCGGATCAAAACCTTTCTCAACAAAAAAATCTTTAGCTTTTGGCATCAATGCTACCTCAAGCCCCTGCTCCATCAAACGCGTATTTATATAAGCAATTTCTAACCCTACTATTATCTCTAGATGTTTCTTCTCTAACGGCCTAAAAACAGTAGTCTCATCCAAGCGGTTTAGGAATTCGGGTTTAAAAGTCTTTTTTACTTCTTCCAACAGTAAATTTTTCATATCCTCATAGCTTATATTATCAGAGACTGTTTTGAATCCTAAAGACCCTCTTTTTCGAATAATTTCCGCACCTACGTTTGATGTCATTATGAGAATAATATTTCTAAAATCAACTCTTCGGCCATAGCTATCAGTAAGTCTTCCTTCTTCTAGGATCTGCAAAAGCAAATTAAAAACATCCGGGTGGGCTTTTTCTATCTCATCTAAAAGCACAACTGAGTAAGGCCTGCGTCTAACTCTCTCTGTCAACTGCCCGCCCTCTTCATAACCAACATAACCTGGAGGAGCTCCTATGAGACGGGAAACATTAAATTTCTCCATATATTCACTCATATCTAATTGGATTAAAGCTTCTTCGTTGCCAAACATAAATTCTGCTAAGGCCCGGGCAAGAAGTGTTTTACCTACACCTGTAGGGCCTAAAAATATAAAAGAGCCTATTGGCCTGCGCGGTTCTTTTACTCCTGCTCTAGCCCGTCTGACTGCCCGTGCGATTGATTCAATGGCGTCGCGCTGTCCGACTACTTTTTTATCCAACTCTTCTTCCATTTTCAGAAGTCTCTCTGATTCCTTTTCTTCTAAGCGATAAATCGGTACACCTGTAATCTGAGATACTAACCTAGCAATCTCTTCTTCTCCTACTTCCGGAGTAATCCTATCTCTTTTTTTCCCCCAGTCTCTCCTTAAACCGTCCAACCTAACTCTTAATGTTTTTTCGTCATCGCGCAAACGGGCTGCTTTTTCAAAATCCTGCTGTTTTATAAGGGCTTCTTTTTCAGTAATGATATTGGCTATTTTTTCTTCCAGCTCTTTTATCTCTTTAGGAGCAGTTAAAACTGTTAAGCGCGACTTCGCCCCTGATTCGTCAATTAAATCTATAGCCTTATCCGGAAGAAACCTTCCTGAAACATACCTATCAGATAATTTTGCTGCTGCCTCCAAAGATGCATCAGTAAATTTTACTCTATGATGAGCCTCGTATCTATCTCTTAGACCCTTTAAGATTTGAACAGTTTCCCCAACCGTGTTCGGCTCGACATATATAGGCTGGAACCTTCTCTCTAAAGCTGCATCTTTTTCAATATGCTTTCTGTATTCATCAAGAGTAGTAGCCCCTATACACTGGATTTCTCCTCTTGATAAAGCCGGTTTTAAAATATTAGAAGCATCAATAGCTCCTTCAGCTGCTCCCGCACCCACTAAAGTATGTAATTCATCAATAAAGATTATGACATCTTTAGAGCGTTTTATCTCTTCCATAACCGCTTTTATTCTTTCTTCAAATTGACCGCGATATTTTGTTCCGGCAACCATTAAAGCCAAATCCAGCACAACTATTCTTTTACCTCTTAAAACTTCCGGCACATCGCCTTTCATAATATTCTGGGCCAGACCCTCTACTATGGCAGTTTTACCTACACCAGCTTCTCCCAAAAGAACAGGATTATTTTTAGTACGGCGTGATAGAATCTGAATAACCCTCTCTATCTCTACGCTTCGTCCAATTACTGGGTCAAGCTTTCCTTCTATGGTCAATTTAGTTAAATCCCGGCCAAAAGAATCAAGGGCAGGTGTTTTCGAACTTGCCTGAGTGTTTCCTATCGCACCTTGCTGAGCTTCTCCGCCTAGGAGCGCAGAAATCTCCTCTTTGACCCTTTTTAAATCAATCCCTAAAGCAAAAAGGACCTGTGAAGCAATTCCTTCTTCCTCGCGAAGCAACCCCAAAAGTATATGTTCGGTGCCTATGTAATTATGGCCTAAACTACGGGCTTCTTCTGCTGAAAGCTCTAGAGCTTTTTTTGCCCGAGGCGTAAAAGGTATATCGCCCAAAACTGAAGATGCGCTTCCTGTTGAAACCAACTTTTCAATTTCAATTCTTAGGCGCTCTAAGTCCGCCCCTAAATTCTGCAAAACAGCACAGGCGACCCCTTCACCTTCCCGAATTAGACCTAAAAGTATATGCTCTGTTCCTATGTAATCGTGATTAAATCTGCGTGCTTCCTCTTTAGCTAATATCAAAACCTTTCTTGCTCTTTCTGTAAACCTATTGAACATTCTTAAACCTCCTTAAAGCTTAAATAAATAGAGTGTTTTTTAAAATAAAGCTTCCTCGGGCTAAAGTTTTTCGGTTCCTTGCCCCCTAGTATCAATATCACCAACCATACAAGTATTCATCTTCGCATCTCTAACTGGGTTCAGCCCTCGTTTGAAAGCAAGGATTTTCCCTGCCTACCGGCAGGCAGGTGTGAAGAAGGATAAATACATATTTTCATACCTTCTGCCTCTAGACCTTTAGCTTATTTCTTAAAATCTCTGCCCTGATATAATCTCGTTCTTTTTCCTTCAAGGATTTAGATTCTATTTTCTGCAAATGCGCAGGCTGAATCATGATAAATAAGCTATTTATTAGTTCTTTCCCCTGACCGGTGCTTGATAAATCAGCATTTTTAATTATACCTAAATCTAACCCTAAAGACAAGATAGAAAGATGACTAAGAGCCTCTTTGCTGTTGATTAAACGGCAATTTTTTAGAATTCCCAGGGCTCTTCCCACACTATCTTCTAAACTAGGCTTATACCTTTTAAGCAGTATATCCCGTGCATCCATCTCCTGGTCTTTTACTTGATTCACCACACCTATAAGATTATCAATTAATTCATCTTCTGATAGTCCCAAACTAACTTGATTAGAAATCTGGAAGAAATCCCCCAAAGCTTGAGTTCCTTCTCCGAATAAACCCCGGGTAGTAAAGGATATCCTGGCCAGCAATTCTAATATTTTATTTATCCTTTTTGTAAGTATAAGGGCCGGTAGATGCATCATGCAAGACGCCCTCATACCTGTACCTAGGTTTGTCGGACAAGATGTTAAATACCCTAAGTCCGGCAAAAAAGAAAAAGAAATCTTCTTGCTAAAATCATTATCAATACTATCTAATATCTGCCAGCATTTCTTAAGGTCAAACCCAGAAGCAATAGCTTGCATTCTAAGATGGTCCTCTTCATTTATCATGATAGAAATTCTCTCATCTTGCGCTAAAATTACGCCTTTTCCCTTACCGGCTAAAATGTGCTCCTGGCTTACTAAATGACGCTCCAACAACAACTGGCTATCTAATTCACTGAGTTCTTCCATGTCAACAAAGTTAGATTTTTTTAACATTCTTACGTTAGAATACTCCTCTTTTATCCTTTTTAGAATACTATCTTTCTGAATATCGCTGGCACGCGAAGGAAAAGGCAAAGTGTCTATATTGCGAGCCAAGCGTATACGAGAAGAAAAAACAATCTCTGACTCAGGGCCCTTTCCGTTCAACCAGCTATCTTGATTATTTATAAGCTCTTCAAACATACTTCATTACTAGCTATAAGTTATAAGTCTTAAGCTGTCAGCGGCAAAACTTATTACTTTTTTTCTAATTTTTTTATTTCATCTCTCAATCTTGCCGCTTCTTCATATTCTTCCAATTGGATTGCTCTTTCAAGGCGCTTGCGTAATTCCTTTAACTTTACCTGAACAGACATCTCTCTATCTATCTGGAAAGGTGCCTTCCCCGTGTGTTTTATTAGACCATGAATTCTTTTTAAAAAAGGTAACAGTTGCTGCCTAAAAGTCACATAGCACCGCCCACATCCCAATCGGCCTTTCTTCTTAAAATCTCCATAATCAAAGCCGCAGGCTGAACACTTCGGCAGCTGCTTTTGGGCCTTAAATTCTCCCATAGCTGCCAAGCCACCAAGAAAATCAGATATATTCAGTTGTTCATTTAACTCACTTGCTTTAGACTGGGCACAGGTTTGACAAACATGCATTTCCACAACCTTTTCATTAATAATTTCTGTAAGATGCACGGTGGCAATATTTTTATGGCAGACATCACACAACATAATAAATAATTAAAAATTAACAATTAAAAATGAAAAATTATAGATACAAAGAGAGTATCGCTATAGCTTATATTTCACTCCCTGGGTTTTAGTCAGTTTCCTAAATTCTTTCATTATCGTTTTCGTAATCTTACCTGGCTTACCATCCCCGATAGGTCTTCCGTCAAGTTTTACTACGGGTATAGTTTCAGCTGCTGTCCCGGTTAGAAAACACTCATCGCTTATATAAACTTCATGACGGGTCATAACATGCTCATGGGTTGATATTTTCAACCTTTTAGCTATAGCTAGAACCGTATCCCGGGTAATTCCTCTCAAAATACCCATGCACTGAGGAGGAGTGTATAACTCCCCGGCTTTAACCACAAAGATATTATCTCCTGTGCACTCGGCAACATAACCAAGATGATCCAGCATCAAAGCTTCCTCATAACCTGAATTTGTTGCCTCTATCTTCGCTAAAATATTATTCATATAATTCAAAGATTTAATCTGCGGATTCAAGGCTTCAGGAATATTTCTTATTGTGGGAACAGTAATTATCTCCATGCCTTTATCGTATAACTCTTTAGGGTAAAAAGTAATTTTATCAGTAATAATAACTATTGTCTCATTACCCTTGCATTTTCTGGGGTCAAGGCCCAAATCGCCTTCACCGCGTGACACTATAACTCTTAGGTAAGCATCTTTTAAATTATTAGCTCTAAGGGTTTTAATTATGGCGTCTATCATTTGTTTTTTGGTCAAAGAAATACTTAACATTATAGAATGGGCTGATTCAAATAATCTATCAACATGTTCTCTTAATTTAAAAACAAGGCAATTATAGGCTCTGATGCCTTCAAATACGCCGTCTCCGTAAAGATAACCGTGATCAAAAACAGAAATTTTTGCTTGCGCCTTATCGACTAATTTTCCATTTATATACACTTTCATTTTATCCCCCTTCGCTAAAAATACCTAAATTATCATAAAAACTTTTATGTCCTAATAACTCTAGAAAAATTTGAATAATTTTCGTGAGCTCTCATCGCTACCTTGCGGACTTTCGATTATTCGTCCTTGTTTAAGAAAAAGTATCCTTTTCGCTTCTTTGGCTAGCTCTAAATTATGCGTAACTAAAACTATTGTCTTATTTTTCTCCTTATTTAACCTACCAAGCAGTTTGACTATTTTTTGCTGGGAGTCTATGTCAAGATTGCCTGTAGGCTCATCGCAAAGAATTATCTCAGGATCATTAGCCAGAGCTCTAGCAAAAGCTGTCTTTTGCTTTTGGCCGCCGCTTAATTCTGAAGGAAAAGCTTTCTGCTTTTCTTCTATATCTAAATATCTTAACAACTCCTGTATAGTTTTTAAAGAATATTTTCTCCCGCTTAACCGCAAGGGCAAAACTACGTTTTCTAATACATTTAACTCCTCTATAAGATGATAAAACTGAAAAACAAAACCTATGTGATTGCTTCTCCAGGAAGAGATGACCTTATCTGTTAATTTATATATATCTTTTCCCTTAAAAAATACTTCACCTTGTGTAGGAAAATCCAATCCTCCCAGAATATGCAAGAGAGTGGATTTCCCGGCGCCTGAAGGGCCTACGATAGAAACATAATCTCCGGCTTCAAGCGATAAAGACACACCCTCAAGCGCCCGCACTGATTCTTGAGTGCTGCTATAAACTTTTGTTACAGACTTTAATTCTATTAATCTACCCATAGCGTAAAGCTTCAGAAGCTGATAATCTGGCCGCTTTTATGGCCGGCAATAGGCTAAAAACATACGATAGAAAAAGCCCCACAAATATAATCAAAGATATATCCCTGTAATTTATGGCCACGGGTAAATACTTTATATAATAAATCTCCGCCGGCAGCTTTATAAAAGGGTACTTTTTTAACAAAATGCATAACCCCAATCCTAAGACTGTTCCGCCAATAGTACCTATAAATCCTAAAAGTAAACCTTGCAAACTAAAAACAGTTAATATTTTTTTACTTGTAAATCCCAAAGACTTCAAAATTCCAATATCTTTGGTTTTCTCAACTACCTTTATACTCAAAGTAGCAAAAATATTAAAAGAAGCCACTAGAATAATTAAGCTCAGAATAATAAACATTGTTATCTTCTCAAGCTTCAAGGCAGAAAATAAAACCCGGTTTGACTCCATCCAGGTAGATATGAATACACCTTTGCCTAAATCTTTTTTTAATTTTTGCTTTAGGTCACTGACCTTAAAAGCATCTTTGAGTCTTACCCCTAAAAAAAGAATATGATTAGGAGAAAGACTTTTGGCTTTCTCTAAGTCAGTAATAATATAGTTATTATCAATATCGTAAAGCCCTATTTTAAAAATACCTCTTATATGAGCCTTTTTTAGTTTTAGTTTTTTTCCCAAAGGGTAAAACTCAATTTTATCAGAAATAAAAAACTTATCTCTTAAAGCCTGCCCCACGAAAAATCCATCCTGGTGATTGTCCTCTTTTATATATTTGCTAAATATTTTAAGTTCTTTTTCATCGGTAAAGTCAATACCCTTTACCACCAAAGGAACAATTAAATTGTCAAATTTAGCGAATACTTGAGTCTGTAAAAATATTGATGCTCCTTCTATTTCCTCCCTAGCCTGGAGAATTTCTTTTATCCGGGGCAATCTGGTTTTATCAAAACTTTCTATTCTTAAGTGATGATTAAATTTCATTAGGCTATCAGTTAAATCGCGGTCGAATCCGTTCATCACCGACATCACAATTATCAAAGTCGCAACCCCCAAAGCAACTCCCAAGCAAGATACAACAGCTATGAAGGATATATGCCGGGCCCCCCCTCTAAAAATATAACGTCGGACTAAATATAACTCAGGTATCATTTTATACAGATTTAAATTACTATCCGGCTAGCAATCTCTAGTTATAGATATGCTTTATTAACATTCCTAAAAATACACCTACACAAGCCAAACTGTTAGCATTTATGTTCACCTACATCAGTCAAGGGTTTAAGGAGGGGGAAAAGAATTACATCTCTTATTGAAGACTGGTTAAGAAGAACCATTGTTAATCTATCCATCCCTATCCCTAAACCTGCGGCAGGCGGCATTGCGTATTCCAGGCTAAGCAAAAATTCCTTATCAATTTTCTTAGGAAGCTCCTCCTCTACTTCTAATTGCTTCTTAAACCTCAAGCGTTGTTCTATGGGGTCGTTCAGCTCCGAATAGGCATTCGCAACTTCTAAGCCGCCGACAAATAACTCAAATCTATCTACAATATGAGGATTATCCTTATTTCTCTTTGCCAAAGGAGAAGTCCAAGTAAAATAATCAATTATAAATGCCGGCTTATCTTTAGGATAATTCTTTTCAATAAGTTCTTCGGTGATATTAAGAATTTGGCTCCGGCTTAGACTTTTAGTTAATTTCATTTTCTTGCCGATTTTTTTGAGCATAATTTCCTGAGAGTCACTACAATCAATGCCAAATTCCTTACTAAATAACTCAGCGAAAGAAATCCTCTGCCAAGGCGGAGTAAAGTCAATTTTCTGGCCTTGATATTCTATCACTAAAGAAGAACATATGTTGCCGGCAAGATAGGAAAACAAGTTCTCACAAATATTCATCATATATTCATAATTATCATAAGCAGAATAAGCCTCAAGCATAGTAAATTCCGGATTATGCCGGGTGGAAACTCCTTCGTTGCGAAAACTTCTGTTTATTTCATAAATCTTCTCTAAGCCTCCCACTAAAAGACGTTTTAAGTAAAGTTCGGGAGCAATCCTTAGATAAACATCAGAATCAGTTGCATTATGGTGGGTAGAAAAAGGTTTACCGGCTGCTCCTCCGGCTATATGATGAAGCATAGGAGTTTCTACCTCTATAAAATTAAGCTTGTTAAAAAATTCCCGCGTTAAAGAAATTATTTTCGACCTCTTTATAAAAACTTCCCGTACTTCCGGATTAGCGATTAAATCCAGATACCGCTGGCGGTATCTTACCTCAACATCTTTAAGCCCATGCCACTTCTCAGGCAAAGGCCGCATAGCTTTAGACAGAAGCTTTATCTCGCTGACTGAAATAGTTGACTCGTCAGTTCTGGTTTTAAATAATACTCCTTTTACTCCGATGATATCTCCAATATCAAGCTCTTTAAACAACTCATAAAGCTCACCTAGCTTATTTAGCTGAGCATAAAACTGCAGCTTTCCGCTATAGTCACTTATATGGGCAAATCCTGACTTTCCGTGTTCGCGCTTAGAAATCAGGCGGCCGGCAACCGAAACCTCTTTATTTTCTTCAAATCCGTCCAAAATCTCCTTTATAGACAAGGACTTAGGAAAATCCGTCTCCAAGAAAGGATTGCCGAATTTAGAAGTAATTTTTTCCAATTTAGCCTCTGACTTCATAGTGAATAGATTATATATAATATACCTATATATGTCAAATTAAATCACTAAAAAGCTTGATTCTGTTCTAATTGGAAAATTTGAGGCGAGTCAGTCTAAGGGGAAATGACAGGCAAATTGCCGATTATCTTTTCTAATCAGTTCAGGTTCTATATATTTACATTTATCCTGAGCATAAATGCACCGGGTATGAAAACGACAGCCTGAAGGCGGGTTTATTGGCGAAGGTATATCTCCTTTCAGTATGATTCTTTTTCTTACTTTTACTGGATTAAGCCTAGGAATTGCTGACAAAAGCGCCTCAGTGTAAGGGTGATAGGGCTTCTGATAAAGCTCTCTTGATGAAGCTACTTCCACAATCTTTCCTAAATACATTACTGCTACCCTATCGCTTATATGCGCAATAACCCTTAAATCATGTGCTATAAATAAATATGTAAGCCCAAACTCTTTTTGCAAATCAACTAGAAGATTTATTATTTGAGCTTGGATAGATACATCAAGGCTAGAAACCGGCTCATCGGCAATTATAAGTTTGGGGGTTAAAGATAAACTCCTAGCAATACCAATTCTTTGACGTTGACCCCCGCTAAATTGATGCGGATAGCGATTAATTATCTCTGGGGAAAGTCCAACAATATCCAGCAAGTACTTAACTTTGTTAGTAATTTCACTCTTATCGACAATATGATGTATCAGCAAGGCTTCACCAATAATTTGACCGGCGCTCATTCGAGGGTTAAGTGAAGCATAAGGATCCTGAAATATGACCTGTATATTACGGCGAACGGGCCTGGCTTCTTGAGAATTGAGATTCGTTAAATCTTTACCATCAAATTGTATTTTTCCGGAGGTAGGCTCAAGCAATCCGGCGATAAGCCTGCCTAAAGTAGATTTACCACAACCGGATTCACCTACCAGGCCCAAAGTTTGACCTTCTTCTATGACTAAGCTAACCCCATCAACTGCCCTGACAATACTCTTATCTGTTTTAAAAAAACTTCTCTGGGTTAAGAAATGCTTTACCAAATTATCTACTGTTACTAAATCCTTCATTTTACCTTATGACAAGATACCCAATGACTACTTTTTACCTCAATCAACTCCGGCTGGTGTTTCCGGCATTCAGAATCTGCTTTGTCGCAACGTTCACAAAACGCACACCCCGAAGGCAAATTTAAAAGATTCGGCACAAGGCCCGGGATAGTTTTAAGTCTACCATTTGCATCTTCTTCTAAGGAAGGAACTGAAGCTAATAAGCCTAAAGTATAAGGATGCAAAGGTTCATTTATAACAGCTTGGGCAGTAGAATATTCTACAATTTTTCCGCTATACATAATTGCCACATTATCAACAGTATTAGCAATAATACCTAAATCATGAGTTATTAAAATCATGGCCATATTTTTTTCTTTCTGGATTCTAGCTATTAATTCCAGTATCTGTGCTTGGATAGTAACATCTAAGGCAGTTGTTGGCTCATCAGCAATCAAAAGGCTAGGGTTGCAAGAAAGGGCCATAGCAATCATTACCCGCTGGCGCATTCCTCCGCTTAATTGATGAGGGTAATCCTTGAGCCTTTTCTCTGAGTCAGCAATACCAACTTCTACTAATAGTTCAATTGTCTTAGCAATGGCTTTATTTTTCTCCAGTTTCTGATGAAGCATAAGGCCTTCAATTATCTGCTCCCCAATAGTAAAAACAGGATTTAAAGCTGTTAATGGCTCCTGAAAGATAAGAGAAATCTCTGAACCTCTGAGTTGCTGCAGTTCTTTATCTGAAAACTTACAGATATCTTTTTCTTTATATAAAATTTCGCCTTCTACAATTTTTCCCGGATAAGGAACGAGACCTAAAATAGACAAGGCTGTTACGCTTTTTCCGCAGCCGGATTCTCCTACCAAACCCAAAGTCTGCCCTTCGTCAATTGAAAAACTTAAGCCCCTTACTGCTTCTACCTCTCCGGCATCAATAAAAAAAGAAGTGCTTAAATTATTCACCCTTAATAAACTCATATTCAGTCGTAAGCTATAAGCTTTAAGTTATAAGTTAAGAATCATAACTTTTTAATTAATCCGAACAGCATTTTACCAATTTCCTCAGACAGAGGAAAAATCTTTTCATAATCCTTATCCTTAATGAAACCTAAGTCTTTACTTAATATAAGATAACATTTCACCTCTTCTAAAGATCCTTCTGACATATTAAGAAAATGTCTAAAATCCTTGCTGCTTCTTCTTTTATTCCCTTCAACTATATTCGCTATAACAGAAACTGCCGCACGCCTTATTTGTTGAGTCAAGCCAAATTTTTCGTCTTGAGGAAAGCTTTTAGTAAGTTTATAAATTTCTAAAACTAATTCATATCCTTTATTCCAGACTTTTAAATCTCTAAAATCCTTCATCTCTCTTCTTAGCTTACAGCTTACTCTTTTCTCTCTCTTCTTCTTATCTTAAATCTCTTATCTCTTAGCTTAAAGCTTACAGCTTATAGCTTATAGCTTATAGCTATTTTAAAGTTTCAATATCTCCTTGACTTCATCCAGGGTTTGACTGGCTATTTTTTTAGCTTTCTTTCTTCCCTCTTGTAATATATCATCTATATAATGTTTCTTCTTTAAAATCTGTCGTTTCATTTCTCTATGAGGGGCTATAAAATCTTTAATATACTTTAATAATATCGTCTTACACTCCTGACAACCTTTTTTAGCCTTAACGCACCAATCGTAAACTTCATCTTTAAGGTCTTCTTTAAAAATAGAGTAGTAACTGAAAACATTACAAATATCGGGATGACCGGGGTCATCTTTCCTTTTCCTGGCGGGATCTGTAAACATAGACAAGACTTTACGCTGCAAGTTTTCATCATCCTCGCTGAGAGAAATATAGTTATCATAGCTTTTACTCATTTTTCTTCCGTCAAGGCCTAAAAAGCGAGGAGTCTTGGTGAGCAGCGCTTTTGGTTCTATGAAAATTTTCTTTTTATAGATAAAATGAAACCTGCGTACAATCTCCCGGCATAATTCCAAATGAGGCAGTTGATCCTCTCCTACAGGAACAGAATTTGCTTTATAGAGAACAATATCTGCCGCTTGCAAAACTGGATAGCCCAAAAAAGCATAGGTATTGACATCCTTTTCCTTTAATTGGATGACTTGCTCTTTAAATGTTGGGCATCTGGATAACCACCCTAAAGGAGTTAAGGCCGATAAAATCATAAACAATTCTAAATGTTCGAGTACCTGTGATTGGACAAAGATAATGCTTTTTTGAGGATTTACGCCATAACTTAACCAATCAGCCACATTATCAAAAATATACTTCTTTATGAAAGTTGTGTTTTTGTATTCGCTCATAAGCGCATGCCAATCAGCAACCATAAAAAAACATTTATACTCTTTCTGCAGCTCAATCCAATTCGAAAGAGCCCCCACCCAATGCCCCAGGTGCAAATTTCCTGTCGGCCTCATACCGCTTAAAATGACTTTACGGCTTGTATTCATTTTATTAATTTTGTTAAAAGGCCGGGCAGGCCCGTCCCCTACAACTATATGTAAAACTACTTGAGGCGGCGGGCAATTATTTCTTCGTTAAAAACATCGATAACATCGCCTTCTTTTATCTTGTCATTACCGATACTTATTCCGCACTCAATCCCTTCAATTACTTCTTTTACATCCTCTTTAAATCGTTTTAAAGTCTGAATTTTACCTTCAAAAATCACCTCATTTCCGCGAAAAAGATGGGCAATTTTTCCCCTAAGGATTTTTCCTTTTTCTACCATGCATCCTGCTATTATGCCTGCTTTTGAAAGCTTAAATACTGTTTTAACTCTTGCCCTCCCCAGAAAGGTACGCTTTATTTGAGGAGTAAGCAACCCCTCTACTGCTGCCTTAACATCATCAACAAGCTCATAAATAATCTGGTATGACCTAACCTCTATGCCTTTCTTTTTAGCCAACTCCCTAACCTGACTATCAATAACAACCTTAAACCCGACAACTATTGAATCAGTAACATCAGCCAAAAGAACATCGGAAGAATTTACTGCTCCTACCCCTTTGTGGACTATGACTAGTTCTACCTCTTGAGAAGGAATCTTTCTTAAAGCTCCCTCCACTGCCTCCAAAGTCCCCCCTACGTCTGCTTTTAGAATAACTTTTAGCTGTTTTAGATGCTCTTCTTTCACCTTTTTATATAAGTCTTCTAGTTTGAGATGAGCAGTAGGAGTAAGTTTTTTCTTTCTCTCCTTTTCCCTTCTTTTTTCTGCTATTTCTTTTGCGCTTTTCTCATCAGGAACAACTAAAATCTGCTCCCCGGGATTAGGAACGCCGTTTAAACCTGAAATCTCAACGGGATACGAAGCAACAGCTTCCTGGACTCTATCTCCATTATCATCGTGCATTGCTTTTATTTTTGCCCAATAAGGGCCGCACACGCAGAAATCCCCTACCTTAAGAATCCCCTCCTTAATCAAAACTGTTGCCAAAGACCCTCTACCTTTAGAAAGTTTAGCCTCAACCACAACGCCTATAGCCGGGCGCACGTGGTCAGCCTTTAGCTCCATCATATCGGCATGAAGAATAATAAGATCCAATAATTCATTTATGCCTTGACCGGTTTTTGCCGATACTGCCACTGTAGTTGTTTTACCACCCCAATCCTCAGGAACAAGTTCAATCTTGGAAAGCTGTTGTTTTACTTTATCCGGGTTAGCATTTGGCCTATCAATTTTATTAATTGCAACGATTATCGGCACTTGAGCTGCTTTTGCGTGATCAATAGCTTCTATAGTCTGAGGTTTAACACCTTCATCAGCATCTATAACTATAACAACTATATCGGTAATATCAGCTCCTCTTGCCCGCATAGCTGTAAAAGTTTCATGGCCAGGCGTATCTAAGAAAGTGACTCTGCCTTTATCTAAAGCCACCTGATAAGCACCCATATGCTGGGTAATACCTCCGGATTCTTTTTCAGCAACCTTACTATTTCTTATATAATCCAAGATGCTGGTTTTACCATGATCAATGTGGCCCATAAGAGTAATAATAGGGGCCCGCTTGGTGAGATTTTTTGACTCAATCTTTAAAATCTCTTCTTCTTTTGAAAGTTTCTCTCTTAGATTAATCTTGTAGCTATAAGCAATATCCCGAGCTATTGACTCATCAATATTCTGATTTATGGTAAAAAATTTACCTTGCTTTATAAAGACGGTCAAAAGCTCAGAGGGTTTTTTGTTTAGTTTAACCGCTAGGTCCTTAACGGTAATAGGGAAATCAACCTCAACAACATTTTCTTCGATTTCTTTTTTATCTAGCTCTCCTACCTCATGCTTAATAATCTCTGCAGTTTCTTTATCTACGCTGGACATATGATTCTTTACGGGAAAATTAAGAACTTTTAGCTTGAGAATCAATTGTTTACTGTCTATGCCTAGCTCTTTAGCAAGTTCATGAATTCTCATCTTTGGCTATCTCCTTTTTTGCTTCCTCTTTAGAAACCGGATTCTCATCTTTGGCTATCTCCTTTTTTGTTTCCTCTTTAGCAGCCGAAACAGAGGTTTTTACGTTTGCACTGAGCGTTTTCTTTGCCTCTTCAATTATACTGGTTGCTTTCTTTTTTCCAATGCCTTTAAGCTTAGAAAGCACATTTGGTTCAATCTTAGCTAAAACTCCCAAATCACCGTAACCGGAATCCACCAGCGTCTCTGCTGCTTTCTTGCCCACGGCCTTTAATTGAAGTAATTTCTTAATACTTTCTTCAATGCTTTCCCGCGAACGCACATCTATTTCCCAAGAAACCAATCTTGCAGCCAAACGAACATTTTGACCTCTTCTGCCTATAGCCAAAGATAGCTGATCTGAAGCAACCAAAACCTTCGCTCTTTTGTTATCCCTATCTAGGTCTATCATAGATATCACAGCCGGCGAAAGCGCAGCCTTCATAAATTCCTTTATATCCTCACTCCAGCGTACAATATCAATTTTCTCACCCCGCAATTCTTCTATTATACTTTTTACCCTAGAGCCTCTTATCCCTACGCATGCACCAACACAATCCACCTTTTCATCTTTAGATGCAACTGCGACTTTTGTCCTTTCGCCAGGCTCACGTGCTATAGATTTAATCTCTACGATCCCCTCTCCTATCTCAGGAACTTCTAAATCGAACAGCTTCCTCACTAATCCTTCATGTTTGCGGGAAAGAATTATCTGTACACCCTTCTCTTTCTTAACTTCATATACAAAAGCTTTTACCCTTTCTCCCAACCTGAACCTATCTAAAGGAGAAAGAAAAGAATTAGGAATTATACCTTCTGTTTTCCCCATAAGATCTAAAATGATGGCCCTTCGTTCTATCCTATACACTAGTCCGCCTACGATACTTCCTTCTTTATCCTTATACTCCTTATAAATATTATCCTTTTCAGCCTCTCTTATTTTTTGGATAATTACCTGCCTTGCAGTTTGAGCGGCAATTCTACCAAACTCGCTAGATAGAATTTCTTTATCTCCTACATAAACATGTATATCTCCTTTTAAAGGGTCAATTTCCACCTTAACCTCTTCCTCTTGAGAAGCTACCTTGGAAATCTTTTTAGCCGCTACAGTCAAAGCACTTTTTACCGCTTCGAGAAGAATATTCCTATCTAAGCCTTTTTCCCGTTCTAATTGTGTAAGTATACTCAAAAATTCTTTTCCCACTTTTTAGCCCTCCTGCTTTAATCAAATTTTTATCTTTTCTTTTCCTAATTTAATTTTACTAAAATCAACTTTTATAACCTCATCTTTATACTTTAGTGACAATGCACTATTATTTGCATCTAGAACTTGAGCCTCTAGATAGGCTTTGCCACAAACCGGCTCATTCAGCCATAAAGAGACTACTCTCCCCTTTACCCTCAAAAAATCATTACTTTTTCTTAGCGGCCTATCAAGTCCGGGAGAGTTTATTTCTACTACGCAATTATCACCTAAAACATTATCTTCGTCTAAATAGGCACATATTTTTTTATTAATCTTACTGCAAACATCAAGGGTTATACCTCCCTCAGAATAATCTACAATGCAACGCAAAATATGCTTACCGCCGGAGAAAAAAATCCTAAAATCTATCAATTCTGCCCCTTGATTTTTAATGATGCTTTCAACCTTAAGCCTAATTTGGGTGTCGTTATTAATCATATTCTTTTTTAAAAAAGCTGAGCAATTCTTCCTTTTTTAGACTTTCCTTAGCTTTAGTTCTGCGGTTCTCTAAATCTATAGTTTTGTCTTTCAAATATTTCTTACCCATAATCAGAATATAAGGGCTCCCTATCAAATATGCATCATTGAACTTGACCCCGGCCGGGGAATTTCTATCATCAATCAAAACAGATATTCCTTGTTTATCCAAGGCATCTTTTATATTAATTGCTTCATCCAGCAGCTTTGCGTCCAAAACAAGTAAATTTATTTCAAAAGGCCCTACTCCTTTAGGCCATATTATGCCTTTCTCGTCTGAACATACTTCAGCAATTGCAGAAAGCATTCGACTCACCCCTATGCCATAACAACCCATAATAAAGGGTTTTCTTTTTCCTTGCTCATCAAGAAACAGTGCTTCTTGAGAAAGTGAATATTTAGTTCCTAATTTAAATATATGCCCTATCTCAATCATCTTTTTTTCTGCTAAGCTCTTTTTACAGTTAGGACAACTCCCTCGTTCCTTAAAGTATTTTTTACACTCACTGCAATGAAAAAGTATATCTTCGCCTATCAAGGCAGGAACCATAAATTCATGCGAGAGGCTTCCCCCCATTGCCCCGGAATCTGCTTGCACCATCACAAAGTCCAATCCGCAATCTCTGAATATACTCTGGTAAGCCTCAAACATTTTCTCATAGTTAGCGTCTAGGCCTTCTTCGTCTTTATCAAAGCTATAGGCATCCTTCATAACAAACTCACAACTTCGCATAAGCCCAAACCTAGGCCTAGGCTCATCTCTGAATTTGGTTTGTATCTGATAAAGTATAAAGGGAAGCTGCTTATATGAAAAAACAGAACGCCGTACAATCTCAGTTATTTCCTCTTCGTGAGTAGGCCCCAGGCAAATCTGTTTATCTCTTCTGTCCTTGAACTTAAACATTACCTCTTTCAAATCTTTATCCCGTCCTGTTTTCTGCCAAATTTCAATAGGCTGTAATACACTCATGAGTAATTCCTGAGCCCCGCATAAATTCATATGCTTTCTTATTATGCTGTTTATGTTACTCAATACCCTTAAGCCTAAAGGAAGATAAGAATATACCCCGGAAGAAATCATAGTAAGAAAACACCCCTTAAGCAGAAGCTTATGGCTTTTACACTCAGCTATTTTAGGATCTTCTCTTAAAGTAAAAATAAAACTCTTAGAAAATAACATTTTAGTTGTAAGTCTTAAGTTTTAAGTCTTATAGCTTGTATCTTGCATCTTTTATGTAAAAATCTTCTCATCAATTTTAACTCCCCTCTTTTTAAAAATAGCGAAAAAGCTAGGTTTTGCGCAAGCTTTAAATTCTCCTTTTACCTTAAAATCCTCAGTAACTTCTTCTACCTCATAACGGAATATATCCTGCAAATTAATCTGGTTCTCTTTCATCCTACCCACTTCAGTAATATGAGTTATTTTCCTTGAGCCGTCAGTCAGCTGTTCATGCTGAACAATGATGTCTAGACCTGAAGCAATTTGCGCCCGTATAGCCCAGGCCGGAAGATTTATACTAGCATATAAGGCTGTGGTTTCTATGCGAGTTATAGCATCAGTAGGACTGGAAGCATGTATAACCGCTAAAGATCCTCGGTGTCCGCTATTTAGAGCCTGCAAATAATCCATAGCCTCAGCCCCTCTTATTTCTCCTAAAATTATCCGGGTCGGCCTCATCCTTAAAGTATTACAAAACAAATCGCGAGGCGTTATCTCTCCTTTCCCTTCAATATTAGGAGCCCGGGTAAGCAGCCTCACAACATGCTCCTGACGCAAAGTCAACTCCAAAGCATCTTCAATGGTAATAATTCTTTCCAAGGGGCTTATATACGAAGAAAGCACCTCCAGGGTTGTTGTTTTACCGGAACCGGTTGCTCCGGAAAAAAGAATATTAAGCCTGGCCTTGATAGCGGCAACAAGAAACTCTGCCATCCGTTTATCAATTGTTCCCAGTTTAACTAAATCATTAATTTCCTGTATAGATCTTAAAAATTTTCTGATTGTTACTGTAGCGCCCCCAACAGAAAGAGGGGGCAATATGACATTCACCCTTGAACCATTTGTAAGCGCAAAATCAACATAAGGATAACTTTCATCAACGCGCTTGCCGGTAGGAGAAATCATTTTCTCAATTATATATTTTAGGTGCTGGTCATTATCAAACTTTATGTTCGAGACAGCTTTCTTTCCGTTCTTCTCTATATATATCTTAGAAGGGCCATTTATCATAATTTCAGTTATTTCCTCATCCTCCATAAGAGGCTGCAAAGGGCCTAGGCCTAAATAATCTGCGCAAAGAGAGTTTGTGATTTTGTCTTTGGTTGCTTTATCAACATCTAGATATTTTCCTTGTTCAGCCATATGGGTAAAAAACAACTGCGTTCTCTCTTTAACAAAGCTTGCGGTAAGTTTTTCTTTATCTCCGACCCATAGGCTTATCTCTTTACGAATTTCATTCTTAATTTTGTTTAAGTCCATATCTTTTCACCTCCTTCATCAAGTCAGATATTATTCTATTTTCATTACTCTGCAGCAAAATCTTATCTTTCTTAAAAATAACCCCTTTCCTTTTTCCAAAGGCAACACCGATATCAGCCTGGTAGGCCTCACCCGGCCCATTCACAACACATCCCATAATGGCTATTCGCAAGGATTTAGTTATCTTTGAGCGTGTGAGCTCTTTTTTGAACTCATCTACTATGTTTATAAGTTTAACTTCACAGCGCGAACAAGTCGGACAAGAAATAATTTCCGGACCGAACCGTCTTAAATCAAGAGCCGCCAATATATACTTTGCTACCTCAATCTCGCGTAAAGAAGGAGAAGTTAAGGATACCCTTATTACATTACCAATTCCTTCCCCAAGAAGACTTCCCAATCCTAGGGAAGATTTAACCACCCCTTCTAAAAAGGGGCCACTGGCTGTAATCCCTAAATGGAGAGGATAATTATGCCTTGAGGAAAATATCCTATTAGCAGTAATGGTAGATAAAACATCAGACCCTTTTAATGAAACCATTGTATCAAAAAAGCTTTCTGCCTCCAAGATTTTAAGGTAACTCTCACATCTTTTGACCATTTGTTCTGCTAATTCCCCGGAACTCGAAAACTTCCTTTTAAATCCTCCGGAGTTAACTCCTACTCTTATGGAAACACCTTTAGCTTTAGCAAGACGCGCTATCTGCCTTACTTGTTTTTTATTGTAAATATTTGCAGGATTCAATCGTATACCATCAAAGCCTTCTTTAATAGCCAAAAGAGCCAGCTGATAATGAAAATGAACGTCAGCAACTAAAGGTATAGATAGCTGCTCTTTTAGAATCCCCGCCAGTTTCGCATCTTTTTGATCTTTAACTGCCAGCCGTATTACCTCAGCGCCTTCTTTCTCTAACCTTTTAGCCTCTTTAATAAGACTCTTCCTATTACTTGTAGGTGTCTTTAGCATACCCTTTATTCTGATGGGGTTTTTGCCGCCTATTTTGAGACTTCCTATTTTTACGACTTTAGTCATACTACTTCTTAAACTCTGTCGACTGTTCTCTATGTAATATTTTATCCCGTATTTTGGGGCCATATTTCACAATATCGTTATAAAAAACAAATACAATCAATACTCCTATCAGGGCAAATCCCATACGGCTCAAGGCACCTTCGACCTTTTCACTCAAGCTTTTTTTCCTTATTTTCTCCAAAACAAAAAATAAGAGATGGCCTCCGTCAAGAACAGGAATGGGAAATAAATTTATAATAGCTAAACTTATATTTAAGGCTGCCATAAGCTGCAGCACTGCGATCACTCCTATTTTCACAAATTCAGAAGTAATATAAAAAATAGCTATCGGGCCGCCTGCCCCTTCTTTGAAAGATATAGAACCGGTAATCATATACATAAGCCCCTTGATTACCTTGTGAGTAAGGTCAAACAAAGACTCTGCTCCTTTAATCAAGGCTTTAGGAAAACCATACTTAACTATTTTTATATTTGGCGAAGCAGATATCCCTATAATAGAAGTCATCTTCTTTATACCAAAATCATCGATTACTTCTTTCTCTCTTAAAGAAACATCTAAAAATATGTTTTTTCCGTTTCTTTCTAATTTAAGAGAAATATCACCCTTAGATTTACGAATTACTTTGGTCATCTGCAACCAATCACTAACTTCTCTGCCATTTACTTCTAAGATTTTATCGCCTTCTTTTAAGCCGGAAGCCTCGGCCGGATAGCCTTCTAAAACACTGCCGACTATAGTGTCTCGATAAGGATAACCTATGAAAGCAATAATGCAAAATATTATAAAGGCAAGAAGATAGTTAAATACCGGCCCGGCTAGAACAACCTTCATTTTAATTCCCGGAGCTTTAGATAAAAATTCATAATCTCGGCCCTTGCATTCTAAACGAGAGTCCCCGGCTAATTTCACGTAACCCCCTAAAGGGAAAGCGCAAATTAAAAAATCAGTCTCTTTGGACCTCCATTTCAACAAAACCGGCCCAAAGCCAATAGCAAACTTTTCCACCTTAATGCCTGAATGCCTGGCAGCAATAAAATGACCGAATTCATGAACAATAATTAAAATACTAAAAATAACTATAGTTACGAAAATGCTCATAATCTGTTTAGGTAGTCTTTTGTTTTTATTCGGGCCCAATTATCCCAAAAGAAAACATCGTTTATATTCTTCACCTTATGCCGGGGATACTTACTATAGATGTGTGCCATGGCCTTATAGATATCAGTAAATTTTATTCTCTGGCCTAAAAAATAATCTATGGCTACTTCATCGCAAGCATTTAAAACCACTAATCCGTTATCCTTCCTCTTGGCTGCCCCTAATACTATCTCGATAAGTGGATATTTATCGTAATTAATAGGGCTGAAGGAATACGAAAAACTATTACTAAAATCCAGCCTTTTGCCGGAATTGAACCTCTGCGGATAATGAAGAGCAAAAGAAATCGGTTTTCTCATATCCGGAGGATAAATACAGGCCAGCAGAGTATTGTCTTTAAATTCTACTAAAGCATGAACGGCAGATTCCTTATGGATTGTAATACCGATATCTTTAAAGGGAATCCCGAAAAAATAATGCGTCTCAATAACTTCAAAAGCTTTATTAACTAAAGTAGCGCTATCTACGGTTATACGCTTGCCCATCTTCCAGGTAGGATGCGCCAAAACCTGTTTTATACCGACATTGGCTAATTCTTTTTTTGTATAATCAACCAGGGCCCCTCCAGAAGCAGTAAGATAAACTTTTCGAAAATTACCATTCATGCACTTTCCATTCTTACTTATATTAATAAGCTGAAAAAGAGCGTTTATCTCGCTGTCTATCGGCAGAATCTCTGTGTGAAATTTTTTAGCTTCTTTAAAAACTAATGAACCTGCCGCGACTATAGATTCTTTGTTAGCTAAAGCTATTCTCTTGGCATATTTAATATTTATTAATAAAGGCTTTAAGCAGGATATTCCGGAAATCGCCATAAGGGAAATGTCTGACTCCAAAGCAGCAAATTCCTCCAATCCTTTTTCGCCTTTAAAAAGACGTATCCGCTTTTCTAGGCTTTTGCCTATTTTGTCAGCCTGGGCTTGGTCTCTTACACAAACATAAGAAGGTGAAAATTCTTTAATTTGTGATAGAAGTACTTTAATATTCTTGTTGGTACAAAGGCCTGTGACTTTAAATTTTCCCTTATTCTTCCCTATCACCTTAAGGGCATTTTGCCCCACAGACCCTGTTGAACCAAATACAATTATTTTCTTCATGATATTTATAATCTAAATTGAAAAAATAGCCCTGCACTTTAGCAGATAAATATCTGCCTGTTACTTAGCAATTACGCCATCATCGTGAGATAAAGATAACACGTGGGTGCGGTAAAGATTAAACTATCAATGACATCAAGTATTCCGCCCATCCCCGGCAGGAGTTTGCCTGAATCTTTTACCCGGCAATCTCTCTTTATCAATGACTCAAAGATATCACCTAACTGGGCTAAAGCAGCTAAAATTATTATTAAAAACAGTTTTCCTAAAAAATCCATGCTCTTCACAAAGAAAGAAAAAATAATCCCTATTACCAGACTGGTAAAAAATCCTCCGAACGCTCCTTCCCAAGATTTCTTTGGGCTTATCCTTTTGACAAGATGACTACGGCCAAATTTCTTACCCCAAATGTAAGCTCCAAAATCAGAAGATTTTGTCACCAAGAGCAAAAAGCCGGTAAGCATAGCCCCTTCAGGAAGCTGCCGTATTCTTATTATGAATGAAAAACACCAAGAGATATATATAACACCAAAAACTGTTGCCGAAATAGACAAAACAGAATGATGAGCATCTTTCTTGCCCAACTCAAGAAGAAAAAGAAGCAAAAGCGCCATAACTATAAACAAAAACTGCCAGCCTTGGCCGGGTGAAAAACGAAAATAAATAGTTATGGGGATAAGAGCGCCTACCAGCAATCCTAAGGGTTTAAATAATCTTACACCCTTCTTCTCTACCATATAGAAAAATTCATATAAACCGACTACAATAAGTAAACAAGCAAGTATCCCGCATAAGGGGCTATAGATTACACCGAATACGCTAACTATGCTTAAAATAACAAAAGGTACTATACGCTTAGTCACCTGCACCCCCAAATCTTCTGTCTCTTTTGGAATAAACTTCTATAGCTTTGGCAAGTTCTTTCTTGTCGAAAGCAGGCCAAAAAACAGGAGTAAAATAAAGTTCGGTATAGGCTAAATTCCAAATCAAAAAGTTACTTATCCTTTGTTCTCCTGAGGTTCTAATAAGCAGATCCGGATCGCCAATCCCGTTCAAAACAAGATATCTGCCAAAAAATTCCTCATCTATATCTTCTTGAGATATCTTTTTATCACAACAGGCTTTAGCTATTTTTTTTGTCGCCTCTAGAATATCCCATCTTCCTCCATAATCTAAAGCGATATTAAAAATAAAGCTTTTATTGTCCTTTGTCGCATCCTCTAAATCATTCATTTTATCGATGAGCCTTTTCTCCAGTCTATCTTTTCGGCCGATTATGTTTACTTTTATATCATTCTTAATAAGCTCTTTTTTGTAAGCATCGAGGAATCTGTCCAAATAAGAAAAAAGAATATTCAACTCTTTTTTCGGTCTGCTCCAATTTTCTGTCGAAAATGCAAAAATAGTAAGAACCTTAACGCCTTGCTTTTTTGCCTCTAGCACAATTTCTTTTACCCGGTTTACTCCTTTTCTATGTCCCAAAATACGAGGCAAACCCCTTTTTTTTGCCCATCGGCCGTTACCATCCATAATTACCGCTATGTGGTAAGGTATTCTCATATTTCACTAAAAATATAAAGGGGGCTTAAGCCCCCTTATAAAACGCATCCCTTGCTTTGTCTATTTACTCCTTTACTTCTTTCCGTCTAACTCTATCTCTCATTAACTTTTTCCTGGAGTTACCTTCTAGTTCTGTCTTTAGTTTATTGAAGTCTTTATTCTGAAAGGCAACTATCTGCAAATTAAGCTCCTCAACAGTCCTTAGAAGGTTTCTGTTTTCATCCCTTAGATTCTCTGCTATAACTTCGCAATTTCTTTTCTCAACCAATTGCTTATCACGCTCGCTGTTTAGAGAGTTCATCTTTACCGAAAGGGACACACCGGAAATAACTAACGTTACAATCAGGCCAACTAACAAGCCTATTATTAAAGGGCTGCCCCTCACTTTAATTCCTCATCGTAAACATTTAAAGAATATCCTTTTTTAACTGTAGGAACGGTGGCGCTTTTCTTAGATGCTCGAGGTAAAATTACAATTTCTACGCGTCGATTTGTTTTCCGGCCAGAAGGAGTAGCATTAGAAACAACTGGTTGATATTCGCCGTAGCCAATCGCTGATAATCTTCTGGGATTAATGCCTTTTTTCTCTAAGTAATAAAGTACGCCCAGGGCACGTTGCGTAGAAAGCTCCCAATTTGATTTCCATTTTGAACGCTTGATAGGTTCATTG
This sequence comes from Candidatus Omnitrophota bacterium, assembly GCA_024542985.1. Lineage (GTDB taxonomy): Bacteria > Omnitrophota > Gorgyraeia > Duberdicusellales > 4484-171 > JAMXCX01. Next base: position 55,996 of record JAMXCX010000002.1, read on the forward strand.
TCAGTATGGCCTTCGATGCCTATTTTATTGTGAAGAGCTTCCTTTTTGAGTATTCTAACTACTTTATCCAAAATAGGTAAACTCTTTTTCTTAAGTACTGCCTTCCCTGAGTTAAAAAGAACCTCAGCAACAAAAGTAATCACTAGCCCTTTCTCGGCCATTCTTAATTTTACCTGCTTATCTCTTATTTCTCCCGAGAGGCGCCGGGTCAAAGCATTCTTGGCATTCTTTAGCTGATCTAATTCTCCCTCTAAAGATTCGATTTTTTCAAGGTCGGAACGCCTTCCTTTTTGTAAAATTAACGCGCAGCCATTCATAATAAAGACAAAAATAATTAGCAAAAAAATCAATTTGCTTCTCATATCTACCTCCTTCAATTACCTAAATTTTCGTGGATTAAATCAATACGCAAATTCAGCTGCCAGCTATTAGATAAATACTACCAACAGCCAAATTCCAAAAGGCCATTTTATCGCTTTTAGATTATCATAATCAATCTTGCAAGTCAAGGAATTTTAAGGCTAAAAACCCTCTCTTTAAAGGCTCAAATAGCCGTTAAAATACACCTAGAAAGGGCTATAAATTAAGGTAATTTTTGCTTTGACAAGGATAGATATATTGGAAGATAGAAAGGCAATAAGTGCTATTTTTTTGCTTGTTTAGGTCTTTAGAAAAAAATATCTTAAGTGCTTACAGATTTGCTCATAGTCGCTCTTGTCTATCTGTGTAAATTGTATTCCTAACATAAAAGGAAAATCAACGCTGTTTGATTCATTACGCCTCATTATCGTACCCCAGGCTATTACGGGGTTTTTCTGCTCCGGGAAATAAATCCCTAATTTTACAACTTCTCCAATTTCCATCTTATACGGAGCCAGCAAACATATACCATCTTCTGAGATGTCCCGGCTCAAGAAATTACTCTCAAAAAGCACTTTTGAAGAACAACGCACAACAGTTAGAGCCTCAATCGCCCTAGCGTCTTTGCGCCGTTCATTTGTTTTTGTTTTTTTGATATGTTTTTCAGGCATATTTCCCTCCCATAAAAACATACCACATATTGATACTACTTTTTAGGCAAGCTGAGCCAGTGAGTTAAAACGTTTACAGTCCAATATCCCTTTGCATTTCTTGAGATTACCGGCTAAGAATCTTACTAAAAAAAAGCTATTTTTACCTCAAAAAACCTCATAATTTCGTCTCTAAGCAACTGGTTGAAAAACAAAAAGGCAACCTTCTAATTTTAGAAAGCTGCCTTTTCTTGCTATTTCCGGTTAAGGCTATCTATCCCTTAGCCGGAAAGCCACGGTTGTTAAGGCCGTGGAGTTTCACTTTTTTTTGGTCTTAGACTTACATCCTGACTTCGTTTTTTTCTTAGGTTTACAACTGCTACGTCCACAGGCCATAATACACCTCCCTTTTGCTGAATTTAATATTTACTGGGAATGCTCTCCCCCCTTAATATTCCTGGTAAGGCTCGAGCATCAATTCTTATACCGCCATCATGCTCAATTTTAATTGTATAAATTGTTCCCGGAATAAACATCGTCCCGGGCGCTTCTATTTGGGCATTTTTTATACCTAGTTTTTTTGCTTGGTCAGGGTTTAAAGCCTCTTGCCAAAAATTCTCCCATAATTTTCGTTCAAATACACTGCTTAAATTGCCTATCCTGTAGCCTGAAGGAACTTCCTTTATTTTTGTAATTTCATACTCCTGAGTATTCTCGCCATCTAGAAGAAATACTTTCCAAAAAAGATAGATACTCCTTCCCTTCAGCTTGTCTTTATTTTTTACATGGAGATCATCAAAACGTATCACTAAAGACTGAAACTGTATAATGTTTCCGGCAAAAGTAAAATATTTTGGTTCCATGGCCCTGCCGTCTATATCATACTCCAGGAATTTAATTGTGGTAAGATTTTTCTGGGTTTCTTCGTCAAATTCAACCTTGCTAACAAGCACTTCGGCGATACGCGAATCTGCTTGCAGTCTTGAAATAACCTGCTTTAACACTCTATTTTCGTCAATATACTTTGCCAGAAACTCATAGGCATAAAATGCCGCTATGCAAACTACTACAACTAAAAATATATTAATAATCTTTTTCATAGTTAAAACCTTATTATTTTACCATACATACTTATTTATTATACTACAGAATTGGAATTCTGGCGTGTGTATTTAAAAAACTGGCCGGTAGAAAAAACGAGAAGGAAAAAACTAATATTAAAACTTATCTTCGACCTCTCTGGGGACCCTTATTGCCGCCTTGTTTGGGAAAATCTCTTCTGGGCCCTTGTCGATATTTTCTTCCTTGCCCCCGCATGAAACCTTGTTCTTTTACTCTTCCTACTCCTTTACCATGGTCTCTTACTCCTCGAGATTCTCCTCTATGCAAACCCCTATCATGGCCTGAATGAGGACCTCTTCCTTGACCCGGGCGACGATATTCTATCCTCTTCGGAGGGAATCCTTCCTTATGAAGCCTATCTTTTATATATTCTCTTCTTTCTCTCATATCATGCGGCTTTTCTTTAAGATCTCTATATCCATCATCCAAATACTCTTTATGCTCTCTGTAATCTTGCCTTCTTTCTTCCCTAGCCTCTCTTCGCTCTCTTAAATCCTGATGTTCTTGGTGTAAATAATCTCTTTTATCTCTCTGATACTCTCTATAATCAGACATATGATCTCCCTTATGATACCTTCTTTCTCTAAAATCACCCTTAGGCTTATCCATTTTCTGTTCTCTTAACTGGTGTAATTGCTCAGCCTTGGACTTATGACGAAACCCTTGTGCCCCTGAAATAGGATGACGCTGCCTGTCTCCTTTTTTATCTTGAATCTTCATCCCTTGGTTGGAATACTTTCTTGCTTTGTACACTGACTGGTTACCCCTCGCCGGACCACCTCTGGGCCGGGCTAAAACTTTGCTGCAAAAACCGAAAGTAAAAAATATTATACCTATGATTAAGACCGTTTTTCTTAGCATTTTGTCACTCCTTTTTCTACTTTTAGAGCTTCAATTATATACATTTTTTATACCCACAATTAAAAATATAACACATTTATGCATCAAAAACCAATCAACCTGCAACGAGATATAAGCTAAAAAACCCAATAAATAAAGGGATTTTGATGATTTTTAGGATTTAAACACGGCAAGATAGACAAAAAAGAATGTGATCGTTTTTATCAACAACCCAACAGGCTTAATGACTGTATACTGCACCTTTTGAAAAGTTGATTGACAAAAAATAAGCCTTGTGCTTCAATAATAACAATGAATTCTAACCAGTATTTATTTATAATAATATTACTCAGCGCGGCAATTCTTATCACTCCTTTGACTGTATTTGCTTCTGATTGTAAAGATAGTTGTAAACAATCAACAAGCTGCAACGAATACATTACCTGCCAGGTAGCAGAAACAGAATGTATAACTGCCTGCGTTCAAGCAGAAGCCTTCGAGAAGCTTGCGGAATCCTCAGAAAGAACCTCTGCAGCCCAAATAAAAGCTTTGGAGCAATTCACAGAAACGCTACAAAGAGTGACAGAATCTTTTAGCAAATTTGTGGAACAATTACAGCAAACTAAAGAAGACTATTAAAACATCCTAAAATATCTATTGTTTCTTAAACTACGGTAGGTCTTTCTCTAGCCCGGTAAAACGAAATGAAAAGTTGAACCTTTGGCGGCCTGTGAATCTACCCAAATTTTGCCTTTATGCTTTTCGATAATCTCCCTACAAACTGCAAGGCCAAGACCGGTCCCTCTTAGGCCTTTAAAATTCGGATGATAGATATGCTCAAAGGAAAGGAAAATTCTTTGTATGTCTTTTTTCCCAATGCCGATACCGGTATCAACGACACTAACACTCACACCTTTTTTATCCAGTTGTGTTGTAATAGTGATTGTGCCCTTTTCGGTAAAATTAATCGCATTAGATATCAGATTTATCAATACCTGGGCAATTCTGTCTCTGTCAAATTGTATTCGCGGCAGCTTCTTGGATAACTCTAGCTTGAAGGTAAGCCCTTTTCCTTCTACTAGAGGCTTCATCTCCTGGTGAACCTCTTTAACCACTTCATTGATATCGCATTCCTCCATGACAAATCCCGCCGTATCTGCCTCAAGTTTCCTAAAATCTAAAAAATTGTTGATTAAATGAGTTACTTTATCAAGATTTCTTTGAGCTATGCCGAGAATATGTTTTTGCTTATCGGTGATTACGCCCACTTTACCGTCTAAAATCAAATAAATACCTGTGTATATGGCGGCCATGCGTGTTCTTAAATCATAGGATACCATCGAGGTCAACTTAGCTTTCATGTCTATAACTTCCTTTTCTTTTTCCTCTGCCCGTTTATGCGCCGTAATATCCTGGGCGCTGCAAATTATATAGCTAGTATTACCCTGCCCATCTTTCATCACCGAAGCGCTGAGGAGAACAGGAATATCGACATTGTCTTTTGTGCGGCAATACATTTCGTAATTTATTATTTTACCCTCCTTGATACGCCGCTCCAGCGCTGCTCCGTTAAGGAATGGGTCTCTGGTTAAAAAGATTTTTGTAATCGGCTCACCTATAAACTCATATTCCACGCAACCCAGCAGGTCACAGACCGCTTTATTTACTTTATTTACTATTAAATATTGGTCAACGACAACCAACATGTCAGCCATACTGTGAATAATACTATCGAGGTAATCTCTGGAAACGGTTTTTCTTCGAAGCTCTTCTGCCATCGTATTAAAAGAATCCGCCAATTGGCCGATTTCATCATTAGATGATATATCGATACGCGTCTCGAAATTTACTGCTGCAATATCTTGGGTTCCTTTACGAAGTTTGGATAAATTCCGGGTAATTGCTCTCGTCAAAAAGAAAGCCACAAGAGAACCAAAAAGAACAATAGAAATTTCTAATATCAGAAAAATTTTTAAAATCTTGTTGACGATTGCTTTCTCTTCGGTTACGATTTTCAATGAGCGTCTCAAATTCTGCCGCTGAAATATTTTCTGAGCCACTTCAAACTTATCAAACAGCTTACTTACGGTAAGTATTTGAAGATTTATCTTATAGGCTGAATCCCGCTTATCCATGTCACTAATCAAAGTGCTCGCCGCCCGGTTTATCTGTCCGGCAAGATTTAAAATTCCCCGTAGATGTTGCGAATCTTTTGCCTGAATAGCTTCGTTAACGGTTTGATTGAACTGCTCTACCATGGCAAGAATTTCTTCCCGGGTTTCTTCGCTTGTTACCACAAGATATAGTTCAATTTTACTCTCTAGACGCTTAACCCTTTCGTTATACTTCTGTGAAGTCTCCATTTCTCTCTCAAGAGGAAGGACCATAGAAGATAAAATATCTATCTTAGCCAGGTAAGGATAGCTGATAAGCAAAAATGCCACAGAGAGAAGAATAATTGCCCAAAACCCGTAAAAAATCTTCTGACCAATAGACAGCCTAATCATATCTTAGTATTCAACACCTATTATCTCTTTTGCGTTCTTTAGCATTGAGAGAGTAAATATAATATCTAACTTTCCGGCAATCTTTATATTCAAGAATAAATCCCCCTTCTTGTTGGTAACAAGGGGAATCTCTGAAGGTTTCTCTCCCTTAAGAATCCTCAAGGCCGCTGCGGCAGCATACTCGCCCTGTTCTTGAGGAACCTTTGTTAATCCGATCAAAGAATGAGAAGCTAAAGTCACCGATTCTGTCCCTATAGGTATTCGGATATTTTCTAAAACAAACTTTTCGGCTTCCTTTGCATTCCAATTTTTAATTCCGGCCGCGGTGTCAAGAATAAGCATATCAACTTTATCCTGGGCCTCAAGATACTTTTTCTTCCAGGATTTAAAATCCCGCACGTGCTCTTTAAAAACAAGTTTATCTTTCATCTGTTTCGAAAAATAATCAGCGTTCTTATATGAGCTCAACACATCAACTCCAATAAACCCTACCCGGTCGCCTTGCGCGAATCTTTTTAAATGTTTATGAATACCCTCATAGAGGCCAACTTCTATCATACCGGTTGTATTGCTATAAGGAGCGTCATAGACTGATATATCCCAGTTAAGACCGCAAAATACAACCGGCAAATCAGCATCACGGTAATAGGGCATAATCACATATTTAAAGGCATTATCATCGGCGGCAATTACCACATCCGGTTTAAACTTTTCAATAATTTTTTTTACTTTGAGCCCGGCTTTCCGTTTAAACTTTTCACCGGGATTATTCTTAGTATCCATGTATACGACTTTTAATTCTACGCCTGAACCAGCCAAAACTCTCTCGACGCCGGCTTGTTCGCCGTCACTCCAATAATACTCTTTGTGATAGGAATTAATAAATAGAATCTTCTTACCTCGGTAATCAAAAGCCCTACTATTAACTAGACCCGGAACTAGCAGAAAAAAGCTTAAAAATCCCAACAAAAAAACTTTTTTTCCCATTTATTTTCTTACCTTTTCCCTTCTATGATTTTTTAGTTTTAGGGTCGTTAGTTTTCTTTTTTTCTTCTTCTTTCTTTTTCTGTATTGCTTCTTCAACTTTCAACTGCATTTCTCCTGTTAACCCTGCTTGTCCTTCATCAACTGAATCTAGTTTCCGCTTTTTTAACGAAGAAAGATACCAAACGAAAGCCAGCACAACTACAGGAATAATCAATATAGCTAACATATTTCTTATTATAATACTACCGCGTTTATTTTGAAACAAAAAATGCAGATATTTAGGGCCTGGTTTTATGACTCTAGCTGTCTTGGCTCTGGACAATAGCCCGGCCGTATAGCCTAAGACAAAAACTTCCTGTTTAGCTTAAATGAAAATTTTTGCAAAATTTTATCAATATATGTAGACTTTTTCCCCAAAACAATCGTCTAATAGTTAAAGGAGGTGGAATATGAAAAAGCATTTGGCAATTTCCGGCATCATTGCGCTGGCTATTTTTTCTTTTAGCTTTAGCGCCGGGGCTTCTGCAAACCCCTACTGGACCAGAAAAAGTAAGGTAGTTGTTTATAGCCCTCGTCACCACAGAAGGCATGTCCAGGTTTCTAGACATTGGGAAGAGAGCTGTGGGCTTCAACAATACGTACGGATTCCAGAGTATCGGAAACACAGAAAAAAACATAGGCCGAGTATCCGGTTATTCTGGCATTGGTAGGAATTAACCAATTTTAATTACTGCAGGCTGAGTAGTATTTTCTTCAAAAATCAAGAGAGCCTGGGCCTTGATTTACATTTTCTTGTTCGCCGCTAACAGTTTATTGGGCTGGGTCAAATTCTGTCGGGTCCAAATCTGCTTCTCCTTCCTCGAAGGGATTAGTAGCAGTCTTATCCCAGTCCTGCTCATCTGCCTTAACTTCAGAACCTATCTTTCCGACTGAACTCACACTTTCGGCTAAACTTGCGCTGGTTTTATCAATAGTCTGTGACTCGTTTAAGCTTGTTTCTGAATGCGATCCCTTATCCTTGGTGGACTTATCCACAGGATTTGGCTGAGATTCTTCCGATTGCGAATATGCCGCATCAACCAGAAAAAAATCAAGGCAAACCACTGTAGTTGCAAAAATACCTACGAGAAAAAATAAAAATAGAGCTTTTGTCCTCATACCCCCTCCTTTATTTTGTATACACGACTTCGTGTATATTAAGGAATAATACTACTTTAGCAAAAATTGTCAAACTATAAAATAAGCTCAAAAAATCGCTTAATATATGTCAACTATTTTATAAAAAGCATCATCTAATAGTTAAAAGGAGGTGGAAAATGAAAAAGCATCTAGTTATCTTAAACATTATTGCATTGCTTGTCCTATCTTTTAGCTTTAGCAGCACAAGTTGGGCAAAACCATACCACACTAGGTATAACAAAGCATATACTCACAGGCACCGCCACCACAAACACCATACCTATACCCGGGGATATTGGACTTGGGACCGTAGACTCAGAGAGTATGTCTGGATTTCAG
>JAMXCX010000030.1 GCA_024542985.1 Candidatus Omnitrophota bacterium
GGTTTCGGCGATTTATATCCCTTTTTTTATTTGGAGCCATACCGGTATCGCTGCGGTTTTTAAAGGGCTTCTGACTTATAGCAAAGAGTGGGCCATTGATGCTGCTGTATTCCAGTGTTTGTATTCATTCTTAGGATTATTTTTTTCTCATTCTAACTTTAACTTCTTTTTATTAACTAAGTTTTTTCTGGGCTTTTGTTATCTTATTATTCTTATTATTATTGTTCGGAAAAATGAGAACAGCGATATAGGCCTTTTAAATAAAATATTCTGGTCGCTTGCCTGGCTGTTTTTATTAAGCCCGGTAGGAAATCCTTGGTATTTTTGCTGGCTTATACCTTTTTTATGTTTTTTCCCCTACAGGAGCTTTATTTTACTGTCCGGATTGCTCATCTTTAATTACCTTTCCTTTACCCACAACATAGGTGGGCTATCCTTAGGCAATTTTTCTATCAGTTATGTGACTCTACTGCAGTATATTGTCTTTTTTCCACTTTTGATTAGGGAAACAATACTAAGGCCGCTAAAGGAGGCAGAGGTAAATGTTTTACGGACATAAAATAACAGTTATTATTCCGGCTTTGAATGAGGAAGAAGCGCTGCCGAAAGTTATTGATGATATTCCCAAAGATATTGTTGATGAAATTATTGTTGTTGATAACGGGAGTTTAGATAATACAATCTCTGTCGCAGAAAAATGCGGAGCAAAAGTTGTTATTGAGAAAAAGCGCGGTTATGGTGCCGCTTGCTTAAAAGGATTAGCTTCGCTTAAGAATACAGATATTGTGGTTATTCTTGACGCCGATTACAGTGATTATCCTGGCCAGATAGAAAGGTTGCTTGCGCCGATTGTAAAAAAAGATGCCGATTTTGTCATTGGTTCTCGGATTTTTGGCAAGCGCCAGAGAGATGCGCTCTTGCCGGCAGCCTATTGGGGTAATAAGCTAACTACTTTTTTGATTTGGCTTTTGTTTAGGTTTAAATTTAGCGATATGGGCCCTTTTAGGGCTATCCGCTACGATTGCCTCAAGCGCCTTGAGATGGAGGATAAAAACTGGGGCTGGAACGTAGAGATGCAGGTAAAAGCTCTGAAAGCAAAATTAAGGATAAAAGAAGTAGGCGTTGATTACCGAAAGCGCATTGGCAAGTCTAAAATAAGCGGCACCCTATCAGGAGTAATAAAAGCCGGTTTAAAGATTATCTATTCAGTTTTCAAATATAGTATTGGCAGTAAAGGGGAGAGTTTTGGTTGCAAAAAACTGAAGGCTGAATATGCAGAGATATAAATTTTGTTTATTAGTGATAATGCTAGCAACACAAATGACAGTTATGGCTAAACCCAAAGACAAATATACAAATTATCTTATAAACGAAAAGAGCCCTTATCTTTTGCAGCATGCCCATAATCCCGTTGATTGGTATCCTTGGGGCAAAGCTGCCTTTAAGAAGGCCCAAGATGAGAATAAGCCCATATTTTTATCAATCGGCTATTCAACTTGTCACTGGTGCCATGTGATGAGAGAGGAATCATTTTCTAATCCTGAGATTGCTCAAATTATGAATAAGCATTTTGTTTCTATTAAAGTTGACCGGGAAGAAAGGCCGGATATTGATGCCTTATATATGAAGGCAGTAACCGCCATGACCGGTGGCGGGGGCTGGCCACTAACAGTATTCCTTACGCCGGATAAGAAACCATTTTATGGCGGGACATATTTTCCGCCTCAAGACCGCTGGGGCCGGCCGGGCCTAAAGACCCTTCTTTTGACAATAGCTAATACTTGGAATAAAAATAAAAATGAACTTTTATCCTCAGCAAATAATATAACCAAGTCCTTAAAACAAAGCATTACAAGAAACACGGCCGGGAGTGCTTTAGATGAAAGCTTGTTTAAAAAAGCATATCTATACTTCAAAAATAATTATGATTCTGATTACGGAGGGTTTTTTGCCGCGCCTAAGTTTCCTACTGCTCATAACCTTTATTTTTTACTACGTTATTATAAGCGCACCAAAGAGCCTTTTGCTTTAGAGATGGTAGAAAAAACTCTTACTGCGATGGCTAAAGGGGGAATTTATGACCACCTCGGGGGAGGGTTCCACCGCTATTCTACTGATAAACAATGGTTTTTGCCCCATTTTGAAAAAATGCTTTACAACCAGGCCTTTATTGCCCGTATTTTTTTAGAAGCTTATCAAATAACGAATAAAAAAGAATATGCCCGCGTGGCTCAGGGAATTCTTGATTTTGTTTTAGCAGATATGCAAAATACAAAAGGAGGGTTTTATACGGCTTTTGATGCGGACTCCCGGGATCCTTACAGCCCTAAAGAAAAAAAAGAAGGGTCATTTTATCTCTGGGAAAAACAAGAAATAGTAAAAGTGTTGGGGAAGAAAGACTCGCAGATTTTCAATTATTATTTTGGCGTAAAAGATAAAGGCAATATCAAGCAAGATCGTTTTGGTGAGTTTAAGAATAAAAATCTTCTTTATCCGGCTCATAGTTGGCTGGAGGTAAGTAAACAGTTTAATATTGGTCTTGATAAGGTAAAAAAAATTATCCGGAGCAGTAAAAGTAAACTTAAAAGTATTCGCTCGAAAAGATTTAAACCCCAGCTGGATGATAAGATACTGGTTGATTGGAACGGGTTAATGATTTCAACTTTCTCGTTTGCCTCCAGGGTGCTTAATGAGCCGCGTTATGCGCGAGCCGCCGAGAAATGTGCAAGATTTATTCTTCATAATCTTAAAAGCAAGCAGGGCAAGTTACTTCACCGCTGGCGCGATAACGAAGCAAAGATTGCGGGTTTTCTTGCTGATTACGCTTTTTTTATTCATGGTTTAATTGATCTTTATCAAGCAACTTTTAAGCCCTTGTATTTGCAGGAAGCAAAAAATCTTAATCAAAAAATGCTGGAACTTTTCTGGGATGAGGGGAAAGGAGGGTTTTTCTCTAGTTCCAAAGACAATGAACAGCTGCTTTTCCGTTCTAAAAAGATTTACGACGGAGCAATTCCCTCAGGTAATTCTATCGCCGCTTTGGATTTGATTCGTCTAGGGCGGCTGACCATGAATAGAGATTTAGAAGATAAAGCTCAACGGCTTTTTAAAGCGTTTTCCGCCCAGATACAACAGTCTCCATATGGATATACTCAAGGCTTAGTTGCTTTTGATTTTATCTTAGGGCCTTCTTATGAAATCGTTATTTCCGGTGATTCAAAATCTACCGATACTAAAAAAATTATTGATTATATTTATACGAATTTTATTCCTAATAAAATTTTAGTTTTGCGTCCTAAAAATTTAAAGAAAGCCAAATCAATTATTGCTTTAAGCCCTTTTATAAAAAACCAATTGCCTATAGGTGGCAAAACTGCCGTTTATGTCTGCGTAAATTATATTTGTAAATTTCCTACTACCAGTATAGAAAAATTAGGGGAACTTTTGGAGGATTAAATTATGGACCAGGTTTCTATAGGTATTGCTTTTATAGCTGGTATTCTTTCCTTTCTTTCTCCTTGTGTGTTACCGCTGATTCCAGGATATATTTCGTTTCTTTCCGGTTTATCCTTAGAGGAATTACAATCTGAGGCTGGAGATAAGAAAATTATTAGAAAAGCTGGGTTGGTATCGGTATTCTTTGTTCTTGGATTTTCAGTTGTTTTTGTATCTTTAGGCGCTTCAGTGTCTTTTATGGGAAAATTCTTAGCTGCTCATCTGAAAATATTCACCAAGATAGCCGGAGTAGTGATTATAATTTTTGGATTTCATCTTTTAGGAATTCTAAAAATTAAATGGCTCAACCTAGAAAAGCGATTAAAAATTAGACGGTTTTCTCCGGGTCCTTTTGGCGCTTTCTTAATCGGACTCTGCTTTGCTTTTGGTTGGACTCCCTGTATTGGGCCAATTCTGGCAGGAATTCTTACTCTGGCAGCAACACAGAGGACTGTTGCCAGAGGAATGCTTCTTTTAGGAACCTATTCATTGGGATTAGGAATTCCTTTTATTGTTACGGGGTTTGGTGTAGGGATATTTGCTAAGTTCTTTCAGCACTATAAAAGATTTATTCGTTGGGGAGAAATTATTGCTGGTTTGCTGCTTTTAGCAATTGGCCTGCTTATATTTTCTAATAATTTGACTGCTTTGCTTAGGTTTGTTCCTTCTTTCTTTTTTAAGTTTGTTAAATAGTACAATATGGGTGAAGCGATTATCTCGGAGGTGTGTATATAATGAAAAAAAAATTATTGTTTTTTGGCGCTTTTATTGTTTTAATTTTGTTGAGCATTGCCGGCTTATCGATAAATCAAGGTCAAGGGTGGGCTCAAAATATTCTATCAATTAAAGAAGCGCCTGATTTTGCCCTTTCCGATGTTCAGGGTAAAACTTTTCACTTATCAGATTTTAAAGGGAAGGTGATTCTTCTTGATTTCTGGGCAACCTGGTGTCTGTTTTGCCGTATGTCCATACCATCCTTTGTGTCTCTATACAAGGAATATAACGATAAAGGATTAGAAATCATAGGAGTTGCTTTAGAATACGATGGCGGTAAAATATTAGCTAAATTTATAAAGGAAAAAAATATCCCTTATACTGTCCTCATAGGCAGTGAAAAACTGGCAGTAGAGTATTCAGCTTATGGTGTCCCTACTCGCTTCCTTATAAATCGCGAAGGAAAAATTGTCCGAAAATTTATTGGCTATAGAGATAAAGAAATTTTTGCGGAAGCAATTGAGAGACTTCTGTGAAGGCAATGTTTTAAGAAACTTTGCCCGCCAATAAAGTTGGCGGGTTAGCAAATTAGAAACTATTGGATAAGAAAGAAAAATGATAGATGAGTAAAAAATTAGTTGTTTCCCGCAATGCCCCATGCCCTTGTGGAAGCGGCAAGAAGTACAAGAGCTGTTGTGCTCTTAAAGAGGATAGGCGCAGGCATTGGTTGAATAGCTTTTTTAGGTGGATTGGCGGAGCGGCAGTTGTATTTTTAATTATTTACATAATTTCACAAATCAGCTCGAGGGGAACTTCCGTCGGCTACCAGCGGAATTTAAATAAAGGGTCGCAAAGAAACTCCTACTATACAGATGCTGATATTGATGATGTGGATTTTTCGGAACTATCAGCGGAACAAAAAGAAAGGGTTTTAAATAAAGCGAACAATCTTCAGTGTACCTGCGGATGCCGAATGACTCTGGCCGAATGTGTTGCCATTGATAGCACTTGCCCTTTAAGAGGCTCGAACATTGAACGAATCAGTGATCTCCTAAAGGAAGAAAGCCGATGAGAAAGAGTATTGAGAGGCAGTGGCTATACTATATGCATATGTTAACCGAAACAGTTTGTAGAAAAAAGTGAACGAAAGAAATAAAAGAAAATGAATCATCTTAAGCTGAGAGTAATTTCTTCTTGCAAGAATATCTTTATTCTATTGGTTACGATTATAACAATATCTACTTTTACTCATGAGGGTTTTCCCAAAGAAATTCAAGAGATTACAGAAGCTGGAACTCCTGCCCCAGAGTGGGTAGTTTCTGAATGGATTAATAGTTCTGGCTTCACACTAAAGGAGCTAAGGGGAAAGGTTGTTGTTATTGATTTCTTCCAGCTTTGGTGTCCGGGGTGCAGCAGCTTTTTAATTCCTCTCATGTTAAGGTGGGAAGAGGCATACAAAGATAATCCAAATATTCAGCTTATCGGAATCCATACAGTATTTGAAGGGCATGATTATCAAACTACTAACCGCCTGAGGCGTTATGTTAAAGAAAAAGGAATAAACCATCCCATTGCAGTTGACCGTTATGTAAGCAGCAAGCGTATCCCTGAGACAATGATTCGTTATCAAACACGCGGCACTCCCCAGATAGCTATCATTGATAAGGAAGGAACCATACGGTTTGAGAAGTTCGGAAGGTTTGATGTTAAAGAGGCGGAAAGGTTAATCGACCAACTGCTTCGGCAATAAACCAAGTTTTTGCAATAATGCTAAAAAGAAATATAAACTATTTGACCGGTATCATTCTTACCTTTGTTTTTCTTTTAATGTTGATCAGCGGCTTAATCCAGGTAAGGTTTGAACTTCACCGCTTTATTTATCATATCTACGGCGCATATCTGATAATTATTTTGGCGGTTGGGCATGTATTTACGAATTGGAAGAAGATTTTAGGATTTGTTAAGAAGAAGATCCATTTAAGAAAAGAAGGAGTAAAAGGTCTACAAAAGGGCGATATTCAGAATATCTTAAGTATCGCCTTAGTTTTTTCCCTTATCTTTACCCTTATTTTTGGTTTACTTCAGGTAAAACTTAATTTTCCTCGAACCAGATTCGTCTATCACATCTACTGTGCCTATATTACGTTAACTTTAGCTTTCATTCATCTTTGTTTAAATTTAAAGAAGATAAACATCTACCTTAAAAGTCAGTCTTCCTCTATCCTGTTAAGTGGGGATAGAAAATACTGGCGAGCTTCTTTTAAAAGAATAACCATTTTGGGAACAGGACTTCTAATTATTACAATGATTTTTTTGGTTGGTTATCTTAGAAGAGATATTTCTAATGACATAAAAAGACATTTATCTAAGAAGGGAAAAGAGATGAAATCAAAGTTAAAAGAACCGGCGTCGATAGAGTTAGAGGTGGCGATGGAATATCACCAAAATACAAAACATACATATGCTAAAATTATGGCAGCATCTAGTAGGTTAGATTGGTCAAAACAACCATCAGTTTTTAAGAAATATCCTCAGGCAGAGTTGATTAAGCTTTCTACGGACTTTGATTTCCCCAGCATTAGCCTTAGAGAGGCTATAGAAATGGGTCATTTTGTGGGAAGTTTTTCAGGAAAGTCTCTGACCCAAAAAGAACTTTCTTTGCTTTTACATTATACCAACGGTATCACTGGTGTCTTGCGTTATCCCGGCCTTACCTACTATTTGAGAGCAGCCCCTTCAGCAGGAGCTCTCTATCCTACAGTAATATACCTTGTAATAAACACCGTCGAAGGACTTAGGAGAGGTCTCTATCACTATTCTGTTAAAGACCATGCTCTTTATTTTTTAAAAGAAGGAGATTTCATAGAAAAACTCGCTTCTTATGTTAATGCTCCCTCGATGATAAAAGAATCAAGCGTAGTATTCATTATGAGTACTATTTTTTATAGAACTAAGTGGAAATATGGAGAACGGGGATATAGGTATGTCCTTCTGGATACCGGGCATGTTGGTGGCAATCTCACATTAATGGCCAGGGCATTAGGCTTAGGCTCATTTCCTATCGCTACCTTTATTGATGATGAGATAAATCAAATGTTAAATATAGACGGATCAAAAGAAGCCGTAGTCTATATTAATGCTGTGGGCAAGATAGCTGCTTCAAAGCTAAGTTTTCTAAGACCATCTAGGCCTCTTGGGGCAAAAAAAGAGTTTGAAGAAATTCCCAAATTTCCAAAAGGGCCGAGTAAAGAGTTGCTGAAAGGTTTGACGATTTCTGAAATAATTCATGAAAGCGGGAAGATAGATAATTTCACCGGAGTAGTTGAGCAGGTTTATAAAAGTATAGAAGTATCATATAAAAGTTATCCCAAAGCAAAGAAGGTATATTTATCTAAGGAATTCTTAAAACAGGGTTTGAATCTTGAGGATACTATACGCAAGAGAAGGTCAGCGAGAGATTATTCTAAAAAACCCATTTCTCAACTTGAGTTATCCCGCCTATTATACTCTGCCTATGGACGCATAAAAAATAATCCTTCAAAAAGGGCAGTATGGTCTATAGAAGGACTTTATCCTATTGAGCTATATATTTTTGTAAACAATGTAGAGGGGATTGCCTCGGGGATATATCATTATAATGTTTTGGAACATGCCTTAGAGCTTTTAAATGAAGGTGATTATCGTTTTCGCATAGCTAATGCCTGCTTAGGACAGAAACTGGTAGGCAATGCCAATATCGCTATTATTAAAACTGCTATTTTTGAACGAGTAAAACATTACGGTGATAGAGGATACCGCTATGTTCATTTAGATGCCGGGGTAATTGGCGAAAACATTTATCTTGAGGCAATTTCTATGGGTCTTGGTGTCTGCGGAATAGGCGCCTTTTTTGACGACCAGATAAATGAAATGTTAGGCATTGATGGGGTTACAGAGGCGGTTATCTATGTAACTTCAGTGGGGAGGTTGTCATAACGGCGAGCTTTGCTTCATTAATTTAATATAGATTGCTCTAACATCGCCGAGGAAGAATTTAAGGAGAATGAATAAGCCCTTCATTTTAATTTTTATCCTAGGTTTCATCTTTGTTCCGGGACAATTGCTATGCCAGGAACTCAATAAAAAGGAGATAGGAGAAAATAATATCAGACATCTATTTTCAAAAAAGTTAGATTCCGATTCCTTTTACTATACCCCTAAAGAAAACGAGGGGCTCTATGATATCAGCAAAAAATTTAATATGACCCGTGAACTGTTAATAGAGATTAATGGCATTGAGAATAGCGAGAAAATCCCAGAGAAGTTAAAGATAGTCTCTCCTAAATTCTCAATACTAATAGAGCGAGATAGAAATACACTGACGCTCTACCGGAAGGGAAAATTTTTTAAAGAGTATAGCGTTGCTACCGGTAGAGACTTCTCCACACCTACGGGAAAATATCTGATAACCAGCAAATTAATCAGGCCTCCCTGGATTTTTAAAGGAAAAGTAATTAATCCTGAAAACCCTGCCTATCCTCTAGGAACACGATGGATGGGGCTCTCGGGGACAAGGATAGGTATACACGGCACCAAGGATCCGGAACATATCGGACAGTATGTGAGTAAGGGATGCATCCGCATGGTTAATCCTGACCTTGAGGAACTGTTCAAAATAATTTCTTTCGGGACAGAGGTCACTATTAAAGAATAAATCAATGCAAAAAATAAATGGTGCATCTGGAATTGTTAACAAAGGGATATTTCTGGCAGGGGAATTATTTTAAGGTAAAGTAGCATAAACAAGGAGGAGGTGCTATTTATGGCGAGAATTGAACCTTTTAAGAAAGAAGAAGCCCAAGGAGAAGCAAAGGAAGTATTAGAAGGCATTGAGAAACAATTCGGGATGGTTCCCAATCTTTTTGCTACCATTGCCCGTTATTCTCCGGCCCTTAAGCCCATGCTTGATTTATATCAGGCTATTGCTAAAGAATCATCAATAGAGCAGAAGTTGCAGGAGTTGGCAAATCTGGAGGTATCGCGCATAAATAAGTGTCACTATTGCCTTGCGCATCACACCCAGATGGCAAAAATGAGCGGCTTAAGCGGCGAGCAGATAAAGGCTTTGAAAGCAGGCCGGGTTGATGAATCTTTATCGGATAAAGAAAAAGTTGTAGTAGAATACGCCCGCCAAGTAACTTTAGATGCGGAAAATGTATCCGATGATTTATTCGCAGGTTTGAAATCTTATTTTTCCGAGAGCGATATAGTGAATCTTACCCTTATTATTGGGCTGATGAATGTATTTAATCGTTTTAATGGTGCTCTAGGCGTAGAATTAGAGAAGTAAATGTTAGTTATAATTTTTATTTTATTTGCTACAATCTTTTTAGCTTATGTTAATGGCGCCAATGATAATTTTAAAGGAGTGGCAACCCTTTTTGGCAGCGGGACTACTAATTATAAAAAGGCTCTTTATTGGGCAACTTTGACTACCCTTTTAGGTTCCTTGGCAGCACTTTTTATTTCTACTAAACTCATAACTATTTTTAGCGGGAAAGGTTTAGTTCCTGATCAGGTAGTCAATAACCCTCAGTTTTTAATTTCTGTTGCCTTAGGCGCAGGGTTAACAGTGCTTATCGCTACCCTAATAGGAATTCCCATATCTACTACTCACAGTTTAACCGGAGCTTTGATCGGAGCGGCAGTGGTATCCACAGGAACAGAGATTAATTTTCATACTCTGGGAAATAAATTTTTCCTGCCTCTCTTGATTAGCCCGTTTATTTCTGCATTTTTTACTTTTATTATCTATCCCGGTTTCAGGTTTGCTAGGATAAAGTTAGGTATCAAGCGCGAAATGTGTCTTTGCGTTGGCGAAAGAATGGAGCCTGTTTATGTCCAGCAGGATGGGGCAGCAGTCTTAAAATCAACCGGTATTGCTTTAACCATTGATCAACTTCAGAATTGTCAGCACTATTACCGAGGTAAAATTTTAGGCTTTGATACTCAGCAGATTCTTGATAAGATGCATTACTTTAGCGCCGGCGCAGTAAGTTTTGCCCGGGGCCTAAATGATACTCCTAAGATTGTTGCTCTTTTATTGGTAATGAAGGCAATTTCGGTTAACTCCGGAATTTTTATTGTCGGTGTAGCTATAGCTTGCGGCGGCCTTTTAAATGCTAAAAGAGTTGCTTTAACAATGAGTCAGCGGATTACCAAGATGAATCATGGCCAGGGTTTTTGTGCCAATATTATTACTGCTTTTCTTGTCATTTTCGCTTCTTCAGCGGGGATGCCCGTATCGACAACCCATGTATCCTGTGGTTCGCTTTTTGGAATAGGGATTGTAAATAAAAAAGCTAATCTACCCGTGATTAGGCAAATTATCTTGGCTTGGGTTTTAACTCTGCCGATTGCAGCGATATTATCGGGAATTTCTTTCTTTGTCATAGGTAATTTTAAATGATTTCTGTAATTATACCCACATATAACGAGGAGAAAGTGATAGAGAAAGCCATTAAGTCTCTCCTAAAGGAAGAAGGAAGCTTAGAGATTATTATTGTGGATGGGGCAAGCCGGGATAACACTGCTGCTTTGGTTGCAAATTATCCGGTTAAGCTCATATCAAGTGAAAAAAACAGAGGACTACAGATGAATGAGGGGGCAAAAGCAGCTAAAGGGGATATTTTTTTATTTTTACATGCTGATTGTTTCCTCGATAAGGGAAGCTTTGAGGAAATAAGGAACTGTATAAAAGAGGGATTTATCGGGGGTTGCCTCAAGCAAAGGATTACCGATAGCCGGGCTATCTATCGTTGGATTGAATCTTCGGGAAATATCCGGGCTAAATTATCCAAGATATTTTACGGAGACCAAGCTATATTCGTGCGGCGGGATATATTTTTTAAAATCGGCGGATTTGATGAAGTAGCACTATTTGATGATGTTTTATTTTCTAAGAAATTAAGGAGAGAAGGTCAAACCAGGGTATTAAATCGGAATGTTTATACTTTGCCAAGACGCTGGAAGAGGCAAGGTATTATTAAGGTCACTCTCATCAATTGCATTGTTAATATAGGTTTTAAATTAGGAATATCTCCCCAGAGACTAAAAAAGTTTTATTATGATGTTAGATAAATTTAATAGGAGGTGATATTATGTCTACTCCGGAAGAAATTCGGGCGATGGAACATAAGCACGTCAAGATGAGCTATAACAAAATTAATGAGTTAATTTATGCCGGAAATAATTTATGTTGTCAGACGCACTTTGAAGAAGAGCTATTGGCTAAAGGTATTACTGCGGATATATCACTGGAATTAGAGAGGCTGGATAATCCTACAGGAGTAAAATATTTTTTTTGGTTTCCTTGGGAAGAAGAAACAGCGCCTACAACAGAGTTAGTAATATTAGCCCTGCAAACACTTGATAATTTAAGTAAGCAGGATATAAAGACATATGTCCATTGCAAGAACGGTCACGGGAGAACAAGCACATTTTTAGGGTCTTATTTTATCTATAAGCACCATTTGACTGCTGAGGAATCTCTTAGGGAAGTAAGGAAAAAAAGGCCGTCTATGCATCTTAATGATCGGCAAAAAGATTTTTTAAGAAAATTCGAGAAAAGAATAAAAACATAAAGGGAGGCTTAGATGAAGACAGATTTTGATGTGATTGTAATCGGCGGCGGAGCCGCAGGGCTATTTGCCGCAAGCGTTGCCAATACTTTAGGCGCAAAAACTCTTATGGTTGATAAAAAACGCTTAGGCGGTGATTGTACCTGGTTTGGCTGCATGCCTTCAAAAGCTATTCTTAGCGCAGGCCATGCCGCTCATTCTTTAAAGACAGCCCAGAACTTTGGAGTGAAAATTAAAGGAATCCTTGAGTTTAATACCGATAAGGTCATGGATTATGTACAGAAAGTTGTTAAGGAAATATCAACTCACCATCCGCCGGAAGTGTTTGAGAAAAGGGGAATTAAAGTTATTTTTGGCGCTATTCGTTTTATAAACCAAGAGACGGTTGAGCTTAACGGAAAATTAATAACTGCGAAAAAATTTATTATCTGTACCGGTTCGCACCCGGTTGTTCCGCCGATTGAAGGATTAAAGGACATAAAATATTTTACCAATGAAACAATATTTGACTTGAATAAATTACCGCAAAGTTTAATCGTTTTAGGGGGCGGGCCGATTGGCCTTGAGCTTTCTCAAAGCTTAGCCCGTTTAGGGGTTAAGGTGTCGATTGTTGAGATGATGGATAGGATTCTTTTTCGCGAAGACCAAGGAGTGAGCCAAATTATTGAAAAAAAGCTAAAAGCCGAAGGTTTAGAAATTTTTACCGGCAGAAAAGCTGTTGCTTTTGCCAAAAAAGATAATCAGCTGTTGGTGACTTTAGAAGATAAGGCTGGTGAGCTGGAAGAGATATCGGCTGAAAATGTTTTAGTGGCAGTCGGCCGGGCACCTAACCTAGAAGGCCTTTCTTTAGAAAACGCTAAAATTGAATATACAAAAAAGGGTATTAGTGTTAATGAATATTTACAGACAACCAATAAAAATATTTTTGCCTGTGGAGATATTGTGGGACCGTATATGTTTAGTCATGTGGCCGCCTATCAGGCTTCAGTTTGTGTGCGCAATATTTTATTCCGGAAAATAGCCTGGCAGAGGGTTAATTATAGTAATGTTAGCTGGGCTACGTTTACTGATCCCGAAGTGTCTCATTTGGGCTTAACTGAAAGCGAAGCCAAGGAAAAATATAAAAAAATAAAAGTATATGAGACAGAATATACAGCTTGCGATAGGGCAATAACTGATTCTCACAAGAAGGGTTTAGTTAAAGTTATAACTGATAAAAAAGGTTATATTTTAGGCGCGAACATTGTCGGTGCCAATGCCGGTGAAATCATCCAGGGCTTATTGGTTGCAAAGTCTTTAAAACAGCCGCTTTCAAAACTTGGCTCAATACTATATATTTACCCTACGCTTTCGGAGTTAGTTAAAAAGACTGCAGCGAAGAATTTAATTGAAAAGCTAGATAATCCTTTTGTAAAATTTATCCTAAAGGTAATGAAAAAAATATAGAAAGGTTAATATGAAGTTGCTCAAGAGCCCTTGGTTTAAAGTAATGCTGATTGGTTTGATATTTGGCGGGCTTTTTGCTATTTTTAGATTTTTTAAAATTGACTTCTCGCAAGTAAGCGAAGAGCAATTTAAGGAATGGGTTGAGTCTTTGGGCCTCTGGGGCCCGGTCATATACATTATTATATATACTTTACGGCCGTTAATCCTTTTTCCGGCTAGCGTGCTTTCAGCAGCTGCCGGGATTATTTGGGGACCGGCTTTAGGGTTTTTTTATTTACAAATCGCGGCTAATATATCTTCTACGCTTGAGTTTTTGATTGGCCGTTATTTTGCCCGTGACGCGATTGAAAAACACCTAAAGGGTAAGATTGCAAATCTTGATAAGCGTATTGAGAAACACGGATTTTTAACAGTTCTTTTGGTAAGGCTTATACCCAATGTTGCCTGGGATATTCAAAATTTGAGCTTAGGTTTGACTAAGGTAAAATTTAGAGATTACTTTTTAGCTACCTTAATCGGGATTATGCCCGGTTCATTCGCCATTGTTTTTTTTGGTGCGTCTTTAATAAAAGTTTTATTTGACCCTAGAAATTTATGGATTGTGGCAGTAGCGGTTTTAATATTTGCCGGGATATTTTATCTTCAAAAATATTTACGCAAGAAACAAGCGAGTAAAATCGAATAGTTAAAATTACAAAAAGGAGGGATGAGAAATGCATGCCTTTTTAAATCTTTTAGAAAAACACAATGCCCAGAATTATTTAAAGCGGAGGACCTTAACAACATTGCAGGTCAATATGGGCAATCTCTGTAATCAGAATTGCGTCCATTGCCATATTAATGCTTCTCCATTTGGTGAGAAAGTAATGGGAAAAGAGGTAGCTAGAAGCATTTTGGGGTTTCTTGCGCGCTACAAAGTTAGGACTCTTGATGTAACCGGCGGCGCTCCGGAGCTAAACCCTAATTTTCAAAATTTCATAGTCAAGGCTCGTTCCTTGGTTGAGGAAATAATAGTCCGTTCTAATTTAACTGTTATCCTTGAGCCCGGCAACGAATACTTACCAAAGTTTTTTAAAGATTATAATGTCCACCTTATCTGTTCGTTACCCTGTTACTTGCAGGAAAATGTTGACACTCAGCGAGGCGACGGTGTTTTTCAGAACAGTATTAAGGCTTTACAGCTTCTAAATAGTCTCGGTTTTTCTAGAAAAAAGGGGTTAAGTCTTGACCTGGTATATAATCCGGCCGGAGCCAACCTGCCTCCTGAGCAAAGTCAACTCGAAATTCAATACAAGGAAAATTTAAGGGATAATTACGGTGTGGACTTTGACCGCTTGCTTACTATAACTAATGTCCCGATAAAAAGATTTAAGGATTATCTGCAGCAAAAAGGTGAGTATGAAAAATATTTTAAGCTCTTAAAAGATAATTTTAACCCTTTGGTTTTAGATAGCCTTATGTGCCGCACTTTCTTGAGTGTCGGCTATGACGGTAAAATCTATGATTGTGATTTTAACCAATCTTTAGGTTTGGCTTTAAAGAATGATGCGGGTGATTTATTAACCATAGCTACACTAAGCCCTAAGGAAATAGAGGGCAAAGAAATCTCAATTGGCGAACATTGCCTTTCTTGTACGGCCGGGAATGGTTCCAGTTGCCAGGGTGTTTTGCACGACAATAAACAGAAAAAATCAGATAGTATTTTTGTTTTAGAGGAAGAACTCAATACAAAAGAGTCGGTTAAAGATTATTACGGTAAAGTCCTTAAAGATAAGAATGATCTAAAGACGAATGCTTGTTGTACTTCTGATTCAATGCTGCCGGAGCATAAGGCTATTCTCAGTAAAGTTGAACCGGAGATTTTGAGTAAATTCTATGGTTGCGGTTCACCGTTACCTCCGGCACTTAAAAACTGCAAGGTTCTGGATTTAGGTTGCGGCACCGGACGCGATGTTTATTTGGCTTCTTATCTGGTCGGCGATAAGGGATTTGTTTTCGGCCTCGATATGACCGATGAGCAGTTGGAAATTGCCCGTAAGTACAAAGATACACAGATGAAAAAATTCGGATTTAAACATTGCAACGTTGATTTTAGAAAAGGTTATATTGAAGATTTAAAGACAGCAAGAATTAAGGATAACTCTATGGATGTAATCATATCAAATTGCGTGATAAACTTATCGCCGAATAAGCGAGATGTATTTAAAGAAATCTTTCGCGTGCTAAAGCCGGGAGGAGAGCTTTATTTCTCTGATGTGTTTTCAGGAATGAGAATCCCCAAACATGTTAAAGATGATCCTATTCTTTATGCTGAGTGTATGGGAGGAGCTTTGTATATAGAGGATTTCCGGAGAATGCTTAATAGTTTAGGCTGCCGGGATTACAGAATTGTTTCAAAAAGGCCTATTGTTTTTAAAAATCCTGAATTAGAAGCCAAAGCCGGAATGATTGATTTTTATTCCATGACTGTTCGTGCTTTTAAATTAGACGCTTTAGAAGATATTTGTGAAGATTACGGGCAAATCGCCACATATTTAGGAACAATCGCCGGTTGTCCTCACCGGTTTATGCTTGATGACCACCACATATTCATTACCGATAAGCCAATGCTTGTTTGCGGTAATACAGCCGCTATGTTAAGTGAGACCCGCTATGGTAAATACTTTGAAGTCAAAGGTGATAAAAAGTCTCACTTTGGCCCTTTTAATTGTTCACCGGTTTCAATAAAAACAGAAAACAAAGAATCTCTAGGCGGCGGTTGTTGCTAAAAGAGGCAGAAAAGGTTAAGGTCAAAGTTAGGATTGTAGATTATAAAAAATGATTTCTAAAAATATTTTGATTATTTTTGTTAAACATCCGCAACCAGGCTTAGTTAAGACTCGCTTGGCAAAAGATATTGGCAAAAGGAGGGCAGCTTCTCTTTACAAAGGTTTTGTCGATATAATAGTTAAAAGAAATATATCAAGTCGTTTTAAGATAATTATATTTTATACTCCTAGTAATAGAGAAAATGAGATTAGGCGTTGGTTGGGAGAAAAATTTGAGTATCAGGCTCAAGATGGAAAAGACCTAGGCGAAAGGATACTCAATGCTTTTGCTTTTGTTTTTGCCCAGGGAGCAAAAAAAATAATTATAATTGGAACCGATAGCCCTTTGGTTGGCAAAAACGTAGTTATCAAAGCTTTTACAAGTTTAGAAAATGCAGAATGTGTTATTGGTCCTTCTTATGATGGAGGTTATTACCTTTTAGGTTTGAGCAGATTCTGCAAGGGTATTTTTACAGGCATAGATTGGGGAACAGATAGGGTCCTGCAGCAGACTGTTAAGGTTTTAGAGGATTTAAGTATAAAGTATTCTTTGGGTGATGCCGATTTTGATATCGACAGGCTCGGAGACCTAAAGTTATTTCGAGCCAGCTTAAGGCATCGAAAAGATAAAGATTTTATTCTTTTTGCTCCTATTATGGCAAAGTTAGATAGAATTAAGTAATTTTTTATAAGTGTAGACGCAGATATGTCTATGGGGCAGTATCACAGGAGT
>JAMXCX010000031.1 GCA_024542985.1 Candidatus Omnitrophota bacterium
TCGCATTATTACAGCAGAGAAATTTTGTCTATCGGAGGGGTGGCCGAGTCCGGTTTAAGGCGGCGGTCTTGAAAACCGTTGTGGGGTTAAACTCACCGGGGGTTCGAATCCTCTCCCCTCCGTTTGTCTTTTTCCGAAAAAAGACAAACGGATTCTGAGGCACAAAGTGCCGAAGGATCTTATTCAGAGATGGCTTTCCGCAATATTTAGGAAGAAAACAACGGACTCCGGCGAGCCGGAGTATATGGTTTTCCATTTTCCGGGTCTGACCCTAGAGACTTTCTTATGTATTCGGTATAAAAAAATAATACGAAAGGGAGCATATGGCTGGATTTTTTGATCGATTGAGAAAAAATGTGATTTCGAATGTGTGGAAAGACAAAGCAGATGAATCTCAAGTAAAAGATATAGATGATAAAATTGCTTTGGGAGTTTTGTTATGGGTTGTAGCTGAAGCTGACGAAAAATTTCTGCCGGAAGAAATGGAAAAAATCAAAGAAATACTTATTTTATATAGTAAAATTTCAATCGAAGATATACCGACTATTTTAGCTTCAATTAAAGAAGCTGCCAAAGAAAGAATAGATTTATATCGGTTCACTAAAGAAATAAGCGAAAATTTGCCCTACGATATTAGAATATCAATTATAGAAAACCTTTTTCGCATTGCCTGTGTTGACAAAGACCTGGACAATAATGAGCTCGAAACTATACGAAAAATATCAGGTTTATTCAAAATAGAACATAGCAGCTTCATTAATGCTAAGATAAAAATTAAAAAAGAATTTGGTTTAGATACCGCTAGATTTTAATAATTTCATTCGCACAGGGCAGGGAAAAGGGGACGGGGGAATAGGGGACGTTTCTATTTTCAAGTAATTAAGTATTGTGTCCCCAGAATTTGTTGAGGCCCGGAGGATTGGGGTAATTTAGCCTATGTAACTTTTTCAAACAACTGCTTGACAGAATTCATTACATATGGTATATTTAAACTGAAAGTGGGGGAAAATGAAGGCTTTTAATAAGAAGTTAGGGGCAAGAATAAGGAAACTAAGGGATAGCTTTAAGCTGTCTCAAGAAGATGTGGCTAAGAAATTAGGCCTTAGCCGGGTTTCTCTTTCGCAGATAGAAAATGGCGAAAGGAAAATGATTGCCGAAGAAGTGGCTAAATTATCAGCTATATTTAAAATAGATGCTGATATTTTATTAGATTTAAAAAAAGATATAAAAGTTACTATTGAAAAAGATTATAGCATGGATACACAAAAAACAGATATGAGGATAAGCGTTCCTCAGAAAAACTTAGGTAAGTTTAAAGAGGTGCTTTTGTATGTTTTAAATAAGGTTGGTTCAAAGCCGAATATCGGGGAAACCGTTTTATACAAGCTGCTTTATTTTATTGATTTTGATTTTTACGAAAAATATGAAGAACAGCTTATAGGTGCGTCTTACATCAAAAATCATTATGGACCGACACCCGTTGAGTTTAAAGAGATAATAAAAGAAATGAAAGATAAAGATTTAGTTGAGGTTGAAAATCAATATTTTCAGTATCCTCAGAGAAAATACCTTCCCTTAAGGCCGCCAGATTTATCTTTATTGAAGGCTAACGAGGTGAAGGTTATTGATGAGATCCTTGAAAGATTATCTGATATGAACGCTAATCAGATAAGCGAATATTCACACGGCGATGTGCCTTGGCAGACAACAGATGACGGTGAGATTATCGATTATGAATCGGTTTTTTACCGTACCATGCCTTATTCAGTGAGGAAGTATAGTGACAACGAAGAAGATTTTCAATGATATCAATGAGTTAGCTGAATATAAGAAAGACCTCAAAAAACTTTCCAAAAAGTACAATACCCTGCCGGAAGATTTAGAAACCTTTATCGATAAACAATTAAAGTTACTTCATAAATTAAAAATTGACAATGGCGGCATAGTCCGCATTTCTGATTTAAGTATCATCTACCCCGAGATTTATAAGGCCCGAAAATTCGCTTGCCGGTCGCTGAAGGGTACAGGCGGCCGAAGCGGAATAAGAGTTATTTACGCTTATTATCCCGATCAGGATAAAATCGAGTTTATTGAGATTTATTATAAGGGTGATAAAGATAATGAAGATAGACAGCGCATATTAGCGTATTACAAAAAGGAGGTATGAAAATGGGAAAGAAAACAACTAATTTTAACAAAACTGGAATTAGTAAGTTGCAAACAATAAGGCTGCTCTATATAAGATAAAGACACAATCAGGCGAGACAAATTATGCTGGAACTGCCAAGAAAGGAAGAGTGCAGGAAAGGCTTGAAGAGCATCTTGGAAAAATTCCGGGAATCAAAGTTCATCCCCTGAAGAAGCCATTATGATTAAAAACATTGTTAAATCAATTCTTGATTCTGATACAGGATGGATAGATTCGGAAGGGAAAGAAAATCCTGTTACTTTAAAAGAGATTTTAATTATTGCCCCTTATAATGCGCAAGTGTTCGAAATACAACAACAACTGCCGGGTGCAAGAATTGGAACAGTTGATAAGTTCCAGGGGCAGGAGGCGCCAATAACAATATATTCTATGGCAACATCAAGTTATGCGGATGCCCCTCGTGGAATGAATTTTCTTTATAGCTTAAACAGGCTTAATGTGGCAACTACCCGAGCTAGATGTATATCTATTTTGGTTGCTTGTCCGTAAGTTTTTGAACCGGAGTGCAAGACGCCAGCACAAATCAGGCTAGCAAACGCATTTTGCCGATATCTTGAAGTCGCTGAGAAAATTGTTATTTAGTAGACAGCTGATGTCTATCGTCTGTGATTATAAATCAAAGTGAGGTTAATAATATGGAAAAAAAATCTTCAAAGACACCTTTTAAGAACTTAGCATCTAATCGTTGGTTTAAGTCTAGGGAGGAATTTTTAGATAGTAAGGGTGTTGGTAAAAATAAAGGTACAAAATATGCGATAATAATCGATAGAGTTAAAGCTGACTTGGAGAGTGATCCAGAAAGAATAGTGGTAGATTATAAAGACTATTTTTCTGACAAGAATAAGTATTTTATTAAGAAAAGTGCAAAGAATTCTGTGTATGCTTTTCCAAATTTCCAGCATGAAATTATAAGGGCTCTGGCATTGGAGGGGAAGTATCAATTAGATAATGAGAATGTTGTTAGTGGAAATACTAAAAAAGATACGGGAGATGGTGAGACTTATGGTGATTTTCATATCGAATTAGTTAAGGTAGGAAGTAATAAAATTGGGACATTATCAAAAAGTAGCATCGGTAATTTGCCTGATATCGATGCGGATAAAGGCAATAAGTTTATGATTGCAAATATTGGATGGAACCCTTCGGGGTGGAGAAACGCGTATATTAATCCTAAAGGAGGACATTCATATACGAATAGTTTTCCAGGGCACGAGTCTCTTAATTTCAAATTTGACAAAGAAAATGTAGATACTGATGAATTTATTTATGGTTATTTTCAATGGACGCATAGGCCTGTGAGCTATGAGAAGGGTGGCGTAATAATATTCTTTTCTCAAAATGTTGTTGAAGAAAAAGGGCAAATAGTAGGCTTATATTCAAATGCGGAAATTTTGAAAAAAAATAAAAAAATAAATTGGGCAGAGTTTGAGAATAATTTGTTGGAACTAAATATCAAAGCTGATAAAGAATTGTCTATGCTGTTCCCCATTCCTTTAGATGCCGATGTATATAAAGAAAATAGCTCTAAAAGATTAGTGGGGCAGATTGGATATTCATATTATGAGCCTAAACTTGCTGAGAGAATTGTTAAAGATGAATTAGTCGAATTAGCTAAAAGTGGATTGCAGAAAAATGAATTTGAAAAATTGAAAAAGATTTATACATTTGTTTCAGGAAGAGAGTTTGATCTTGATTTGATTGATCCAGATGAAGTTGAACAACAGGAATTAGTTGGTGTTTTTGAAAAAGAAAAAAACAAATCAAAAGTAATTAATGATCTGTTAAGTTTGAAGGAAACTGAACCTGAAACTGTATTAGTTAATCAAAAAACATATAAAAGAGATAACAAAACAGTAGCACAACTAAAAATTTATAGGGATTTTAAATGTCAAATATGTGAAACGCGCATTGAAAAGAAAAATGGTGGGTTTTACATTGAAGCTGCACATATTAAACCTAAGCATAAAAAGGGTTCTGAGTTGCCGAGCAATATTCTTATCTTATGTCCTAATCATCATAAGGAATTTGATTATGGGAATACAGTGATTTTGAATCATTCGTCAGATGAAATTGAATTTGAGTTGAATGATCAAGCATATAAAATCGACTTGTCAATCAGGTAGATGTGTTAATATCCAATAAAAAAAATTTAAACATAGGAGAAAACATGTTTCAGAGAAGATTTGATTTTATCGAGGAACTTAAAAGAGAAAAAGCGTTTAAAGGGGAGTTGCTTAAAGATATTCGTAGCGGCGAAGTGTTTCCGGCTATTAGAAATAATAGGATGGATTTTTATTATAAAGGTGGGAAATTATTTTCTTTTGGTAAAAAGGGGTTATCAACACATATTAAGTATGCAACTACCCCTGAAGACAACGGAAAGAATTATATAACTGAAAAAGAATTTTCAGAAAATCGCGGCGCTCTTATCAAAGATTTTGCAATTAATTATTATAAAATTAAACGTAATTGTGAATTGTATTTTAAGGGAAGTGAGTCAGCTGGGGTATCTCATTTATATAGCGGGTATTCTTTCATGAAGCCCCGGGTAGATGTAGTAGTCCTGGACGTTGAGATATCTTTAGAATCTATTGAAGACAGGTCACAGGACAGAATAGATGTTCTTTTGTATTCAAGAAGGCATAAAACATTAAAATTTGTTGAGGCAAAGCTTTATGCAAATCAGGAAATCAGATCCAATTCTAAACCGAGAGTTATTAAACAAATAGAACGTTATAATAAACAGATTAAGATTAAAGAAAATGAAATATTAGATGCGTATAAAAAATATCTAGAAATAGTAAAGGAATTGTTTAATGTAACGCTAAATGAGCCTGTTAAAGTTTTGCCGGGAGTAGGCTTATATATATTTGACTTTGATGATGACCAAAAAAAAGGAAATCTATCCGCTAGAATCATCCCGAATTTAAATCGCTGCAATATTAAGCACTATACTAAAGGAGATTTTACTAACATAAATGCGCAAACATTATGGAGTAAAGTTACTAAAATATGCAACTAATCATCCATCGCGGCACACAAGAAATTGGCGGGAGTTGTGTTGAGTTAAGGACTAGTAACTCACGCATTCTGCTTGATTTTGGGATGCCGCTTGTTAATGACAAAAAAGAGCCTTTTGATTCACGGGTGCTTGTTGACAAATCTATAGAGGATCTTAAAAAACTTAAAATCCTGCCTGACATAAAAGGATTATATAGGGATGAGTTAAAAGCAATAGATGCTATCCTTATATCACATTCCCATATGGATCATTATGGTTTCCTTAAGTATGTTCATCCTGATATACCAATCTATATGAGTAAGGGTGCTAAGATATTGGTTGAGATATCCAATATTTTTATTCCGCATAAAACAGGGGAGCTTAACATAAGAACTATTGATAAAACAAAGAGTTTTGCTATAGGAGAATTTAAGATCGAATCATACTTGGTAGATCATCCAGCTTTTGATGCCCGTGCTTTTTTGATTGAAGCTGAAGGTAAGAGAATATTTTATTCGGGTGATTTCAGAGGCCATGGGAGAAAAAATATTTTATTTGATAGAATGATTTCAAAACCGCCTAAAGATATAGATTGCTTACTTATGGAAGGCTCTATGCTTGGGCGTGGTAAGCAGACCCATAAAGACGAAAATGCAGTTCAGAAACGAATCGAAGAAACTTTAAAAGGATCTTCTAATATAACTTTTCTTTTTGTTTCGTCTCAGAATATAGACAGGCTTGTTTCAGCTTATAAAGCATGCCTTAAAACTGGTCGTATCTTTGTGATAGACCTTTATACGGCATATATCTTGGATAAGCTTAGAACGGTATCAAAGAATATACCACAATTTAACTGGCGCAATGTAAGGGTAAAGTTTATAAAAAGCCACGCTGACATATTGGCTGAGAAGGTGTCTGATAAGTTACTATATTTTTATAATACAAAAAAGATTGATATGTTTGAGATAAATAGAAAGAAAAATAAAGTCCTTATGCTAGCCAGGGATAATTCGGTGTTTCCTTTATTTGTTAAAAGCATAAAGGGTATAGAAGGATCTAGAATAATATATTCTATGTGGGAAGGGTATTTGACTGATAGGTTTCAGCAGTATTGTGTGGATAAAGGAATAGAGATCGAACAAGTTCACACAAGTGGCCACGCTACAGTAGAAGACCTAAAAGCCTTTGCCGAGGCCTTAAACCCCAAAATCCTGATTCCAATCCATACTTTTGAAGCATCTAAATACCCGAAGCTATTCAACAACGTCAAAATCCTAAAAGATGAGGAAAATTATGTGCTTTAGCCTAATTTCTTCTTTCCCCACCATTTTAAGGCATTTTCAACAGTTCCTTTGCTAACGCTTAGCCTTTTGGCGATTTCTTTAATGGGTAAGCCTAAAAGCTGTAATTTTTTTACTTTTTGGGTTAGTTTTTGATATAATAAGAGAGATTTAGATGGAGGTGGTATCTTGCATGTAAAAAAAAGGGAGGTCTGACCATAGAGACTTGTTATGAAATAAGAGAGGAGGGAGAATGAGAAAGTTACTAGCATTAACAATATGTTTTATATTCGCGGGAGTGGGAAGTATTTTCGCAGAACCATTGCAAGAGCACACTTGGGAATTAGGAACTGAAATATCCCATATTACTTACGATGAACCTGACGTGATGAAGGAAAAGGGTGTGATGTATGGGTTCCTGGGTTCTTATATTTACCGCGGCAAGCCCGCAGCTCTTGCTAGTTTTGAGGATTGGATGTTTCCATCTTCTACTGCAGCCAATAAGTGGATGTTTAAAGCAGAAGGTAGATTTAGTTTTGGACAAGTGGATTACAAAAATTCAGGAACACTGGATAATATAGATGATTATATGTGGGAATTTAGAGGGTTAGCAGGTTATGACTTTCCTGTATGTGAAAAATCTACTCTTACGCCTTACATCGGGATAGGGTACAGATATTTAAATGACGATATGTCTGGAATGATTACATCAACAGGAGCCCTTGGCTATGAAAGAGAATCAAATTATATCTATAGCCCGATAGGCGTAGAAATCATTACTCCTTTAGAGAATGATTGGTCCGTTGGTGCAACGTTGGAATATGACATTTTCTGGTGGGGAAAACAGAAGAGTCACATAGGCAGTTTTCCTGGTTATAGTAATGATCTGGAAAACAAACAAAAGAAAGGTTATGGCCTTAGGGGTTCTATAAAGCTCCAAAAGAAAGGCGAGAAGTTAGATTTTGCAATAGAGCCTTTTATAAGATATTGGAATATCAAAAAGTCTGAGGACGACTATTTTTCTTGGTATGGAATTCCTTACGTTGGATGGGAACCAAAGAATAACTCTACAGAATTTGGCATTAAGTTTGCAGCAAAGTTTTAAGAGAAAAAGGGGCAACGCTTCTATTTTCAAGTAATTAAGTATTGTGTCCCTTCGAATTCACCCTATTATTTTGGTGCAAATCTCAAATATGTTCTTCCTTAACCTTATCTTATATACCCGCGATTTAGGGAGCCAGATTTGCTTGTTATTGCAATAAACCAAGATAGCTTTGTTCGTCTCGTATAAAATACGGATCTTGACCCATATTTTTCTTTCTATAGGATATTTGGGTGGATAATTATAGAATAGCCAGTGCATAGCTTACCTCCTCTTGAATTTAAGGGCGTTTTCGACAGTCCCTTTGCTAACGCTTAACCTTTTAGCGATTTCTTTAATCGATACACAGAAATCCTCGGACTTAAGTCCGGGGATGAATACGATTCGATTAAACCCCGTGCGAGCCCAGGGTAATTTTCCCCTTCGCATACGAGCAGGAAAATTACCCTGGTATTAAGCGAGCCGGGGACGTTCAGATAAGCCTCGGGCTTTAGCCCAAGGAGGTTCATTGGGCAGGCCTAGAAGGCGCAATTGTGTTGCTTTTCGGGCTAATCTTTGGTATAAAGAGAGTTGTTTGATGGGTAATATTTTAATGCTGGCTGTGATTTGGGCTGCGGTTCGAATTGGTTGCAACCGCGTCCGTTTTTATTTTTTGTCTTTCATAACTTTTTTATTCACGTAGAGCTACAACTTCATAAAAAAATAAAATCTTTCTCGTGCCTATCAAAGTAGACTATTAACTGGTATAATAATTCAATATTTAGTGCTGGAAACAGTGGAGGAAAATAAATAAAAGGAGGTAACATGGGGTATCAACAAAGTAACGGTGGTGGATACGATAGAGGTCCACGGGAGATGCACAAGGCAACTTGCGCAGAATGTAATAAGGAATGTGAAGTTCCTTTTAAACCGAGCGGCGACCGTCCGGTATACTGCAGGGATTGTTTTTCAAAGCGCAAGAACGAAGGACGTTAAAAGTAAGTAGCCAAGGCTTGTAGATGAATTTGTCAAACTTCTAGGGAAAAACAGTTTCAGAAATTGTGGTGATGCAAAAAAATAACAGGGCTACTGGACTAGGGATATAACCAGTAAAATCAAAGGATAAAAGGTATGTCTAAAAGTCATGATGCTAAAAAAAATGTAAAAAAGAAGCCAGCCAAAACGCTAAAAGAGAAACGGCTTGAGAAAAATGCAAAAAAACGGCAAGAAAAATTTGGAATGAATTAAAAGCAATAATCAAGAGAATGGTTACGGATTAACTGTTTTCCTTTTATGTGCCCAAAATGTGCCCATCAAATTCCAAAATCTTGGCAAACATTAATAAATCCTGGTAAGTGTTTGGACACTATAAAAGTTGTATTTACAAAGCTTTTATCGTATTATTGTTGATAAGTAAGGAGAACAGAGGAGTTACCTAAAAGAATCCTCTCCCCTCCGTTTATGTTTTTATCATTTGTAACCATATATATTCAATAAGTTACAGTATGATCCTGGCTATTAATTTGGGCGAGGTTTTTTTAATTTGTAGAGGTCTAAATAGAATACTAAAAGAAGTAAGTTTTTGATGAAAGAAGATTATAGTCAACTAAAGCCAGAGGCTGAAGCGGGTGTCTTTAAGCAGTGGCAGGAGGTAGATGTTGTAGTTTATGATTTTACGGATATCGGCATTAAAGTTGCTATTAATAATGAATATAGCGGTCTTGCGTATAAGAATGAAGTGTTTATTAAGCTTCGTCTTGGCCAAAAGCTGAAAGCTTACATAAAATATATAAGAGAAGATGGTAAAATTGATGTCTCTTTTCAGCCTCAAGAAGGGGAATATGTTTCTCAGGCTGCAGATAAAATCTTCCAGGTTCTAAAGGAATCTAATGGGAAGTTACTTTGTGGTGATAAAAGCTCTTCTGAAGATATTAAAAAGAAGTTTGAAATTAGTAAAAAGGTTTTTAAAAAAGCTATCGGGAGACTGTATAAACAGCACAAAATAAAAATTGCTGCTGGCTATATTGAAATTGTCAACAAGAACAGGGTTGGTCAGTAGAAAAAGGTTAGAGATAATGCCGAATCAAAAAAGAAGAAAGGATGTACGCAACATTGCGATAGTCGCACACGTTGACCATGGAAAAACAACGCTGGTAGATACGCTGCTCAAATATACGGGAGCCTATAAGTTTGAGGAAGGCGAAACAGCTATTATGGACTCAAACCCCCTAGAGAAAGAGAGGGGAATTACGATTTTTTCAAAGATTGCCTCTTTTAACTACAAAGGCGTGCAATGTAACATTGTGGATACGCCCGGGCATGCTGACTTTGGAAGCGAGGTGGAACGCATTCTTGAAATGGTCGACGGTGTACTTTTGCTTGTTGACGCTGTAGACGGGCCAATGCCCCAGACCAAGTTTGTATTGAAAAAGTCGCTTGAATTGCATTTAAAGCCTATTCTTGTTATTAATAAGATTGATCGCCCTAATTCGCGTCCTGATAAAGTAGCTGACATGACTTTTGATCTTTTTTGCGACCTTAATGCATCCGATGAGCAGCTTGATTTTCCGATAGTCTATGCTTCGGGTAGAGATGGCCATGCCACTCTCGATCTTGATGAACCAAGTGATAATATAAAGCCTTTATTAGATACGATACTGCATAGAGTATTGCCACCGCTTGCTAATCCCGATTTACCTTTTCAGATGTTAGTGACGATGATCGATCATAATTCCTATTTTGGCCGTATTGCAATCGGGCGCATATTCCATGGCACTGTACGTGTTGACGATCAGGTGGCTCTTGTAAAACGAGACGGTGAAATTTCAACAGGCAAGGTAACCAAGATCATGAAGTATAAGGGTTTAACTCCGGTAGATGTGACAGAAGCTATGGCCGGAGATATTATAATGATAACCGGTATTGAGGGCGTTTCAGTTGGTGAGACTTTATCTAGTGCAGAAAGTCCTAAAGCGTTACCTGCTGTTAAGATTGATGAGCCAACAATATCGATGAATTTTTCCCATAATACGAGTCCGCTTGCCGGTAAAGATGGCGGCGTATTCTTATCGTCGCGGCATATTCGCGAATATCTTGAACATGAGGCAATGGTAAACGTTGGCATAAAGGTTGAGGAAGTGGATAATGGTGAGAGATTTAAAGTTTCAGGCAGGGGGGAACTTCATCTTGAGGTATTAATAGAGACGATGCGTCGTAAAGGGTATGAGCTTGAAGTGTCAAGGCCTCAGGTTATTTTAAAGAAGATGGGAGACCAGATTTTAGAACCGGCAGAGGTCGTAGTGATAGAAGTAGGTAGTGAATATCAGGGTGCAGTTATGCAAGCACTAGGAGAGCGAAAGGCTCAAATGAATGATTTGCAAACCACATCATTTAACAGCGTACGAATGGAATTTAATATTACTTCTAGAGCGTTGATAGGTTTTAGGAGCGAATTGTTGATCATGACAAGGGGTAGTGGCATTATGTGCCAGAATTTTTTAGAGTGGCGTCTCTTTAACGGTGATATGCCATCAAGGCGCAAAGGCGTTTTGATATCTAATAGTTCTGGAAAAATAGTTGCTTTTGCGCTTGCCGCTCTACAAGAGCGGGGAGAGATTTTTGTTAAACCGGGAGATGTAGTTTATGAGGGTATGATTATAGGTCTTTGCAATCGAAGCAATGATATAGTTGTAAACCCACAGAAGGAGAAAAAGCATTCTAACGTACGTTCTGTGCTTAGTGATACAGCTATTAACTTAATATCTCCACGCCAGATAAATCTTGAATTTGCGCTTGTATTTATAGATGATGATGAATTGGTTGAAATCACCCCTCTCAATATACGAATCAGGAAAGCAGTTACTAAAGAGACAGACAGAACGCGTATTGATAGACAATCTAGATTTGATGCTAGGCAGGAATAAAGGGGGAGTTTCTTCAGTCATCTCGATGCTCCGCATTCAGCTTTTCAGGAGCTTTACCTACTCTAACCTCGTAGGTCGGAGTAGGTCTAACCTCGTAGGTTAGAATTGGTATTGTGTTTCTTGAATTTTGTAGAATAATTAATGGAGGAATATGGATAAACATAATCACAAGTCGTCACATCCTCGTATTCTAGCGAGGGGAGCATTTACTCAGCTTATACCTGAATTGCAGCATGCGTTATCAGATAGTGGTTATCAAACGCCCACACCCATACAAGAGCAAGTAATTGCGCTTTTAATTGAGGGAAGAGATTTAATCGGGTGCGCGCAGACCGGCACTGGTAAAACCGCAGCTTTTGTATTACCGATCTTGCAATATTTAACGAAAAACCCGCGCCCTCTGGCAAAGGGTAGGAATCGCGTTCTGGTTTTAGCGCCTACTCGTGAGTTGGCTGCACAAATCGGTGAGAGCATTAAAAATTACGGCCGGTATTCAAGAATGTCTTATGCGGTTATTTTTGGCGGCGTTGGTCAAGGCCCACAGGTGCGCGCGCTGAGGTGTGGTGTAGATATTATTGTGGCTACTCCCGGACGTCTGTTAGATTTAGTTAACCAGCGCCACATACAATTAAGTAATACTGAAATTTTTGTCCTAGATGAGGCTGATCGCATGCTCGATATGGGTTTTATTCATGATGTCCGGCGCATTATCACTACGATTCCCAAAAAACGCCAGACTCTTTTTTTCTCGGCTACGATGGGTCCGGATGTAGTTAAACTTTCAGAAAAGATTGTAAATGATGCTGTTTTTGTCAGCGTAACTCCCGATCAACCAGCAGTAGAACGTATTAATCAAAAAGTGTTTTTTGTGGATAAAAATCGTAAAGATGTCCTCTTGGCGCAGCTCTTAGAGGCTAAGCATTGGAATAGGGTGTTAGTTTTCGTACAGATGAAGCATTCTGCCGATAAGGTGGTTAGGAAGCTGCAAACACTTAATATTAGCGTCGTCGCAATTCACGGCAATAAAAGCCAGGGTGCTCGCACCGGAGCGCTGGGAAAGTTTAAATTAGGCCAAATTCGTGTTTTGGTCGCTACCGACATTGCAGCTAGAGGAATTGATGTTAATTCAATCTCACATGTGATTAATTACGATTTACCGAACACTCCGAAAACTTATGTACACCGCATTGGACGTACAGCTCGAGCCGGTGCTGACGGTGATGCTGTTTCATTTTGTTCGGCTCAAGAGCGTGATTGCTTGCGAGCCATAGAGAAGATGATACACATGACTATACCAGTTGAGCGCAATCACTCTTTTCATTCTCAAGCAGCCCAGAATGCCACGGGTACTGCAGCGCGGCCGGCACCTAG
Source organism: Candidatus Omnitrophota bacterium (assembly GCA_024542985.1). Taxonomy (GTDB): domain Bacteria; phylum Omnitrophota; class Gorgyraeia; order Duberdicusellales; family 4484-171; genus JAMXCX01. The sequence continues at coordinate 12,866 of JAMXCX010000031.1, forward strand.
AGGTGGAAAGTTTAATCGTAAGGTTAGCTCACAACATAAACCATCAGATAAGAATAAAAAACGTCTGCCGCCTTGGGCGCGTAAACAGAAGAATAAAAGTAGAGGCAGAAAAAGAACTTTTAGGTAATGGATAAAGATTCCGCTAAATTCAAGCGTCGTATCCGCTATAAAGGCAATCATCCCCGTCGTTTTGAAGAAAAATACAAAGAACTCAATTCTGATAAGTACGCCTCAGACGTAGAGAAGGTTATCAAAAGTGGTAAAACTCCAGCGGGCACTCATCGCCCGGTTTGCGTTAATGAGATTTTAGATATTTTAAAGCTTTTGCCTGGAGAGATTGGTTTAGATGCGACTTTAGGTTTTGGCGGCCATGCTCTTGAATTGCTTAAAAAAATTATTCCCAAGGGCCGTTTATTTGCTTTAGACGTAGATCCCATAGAGCTTGAGCGCACGCAGAGAAGGTTGCGGGCAATGGGTTTTGATGAAAAAGAATTAGTGATTAAGCGTAGTAATTTTATTGGCATGTCTAAGTTGGTGACTCTTACCAAAGGAGGGTTTGATTTTGTTTTGGCTGATCTTGGTGTATCATCAATGCAATTGGATAACCCGGCGCGCGGGTTTACTTTTAAACATAAAGGCCCTCTAGATTTACGATTTAACCCTAAGCGTGGCCAGCCAGCAGCAACTTTGATCAAATCGCTAGATGAAAAACAACTCAAACTATTATTTATTAAGAATTCTGATGAACCTTTTGCTCAATGGATTGCTCGAGCAGTTTTTAGGAATAGAGATAAAATTAATACCACTACTGATTTAGCAAAGGTTGTTAGATCTGCTTTAAGCGATAAAGCTTATGGCAGTGCTTTAACAGATTCTATTCGCAGGACTTTCCAGGCTTTGCGCATTGAAGTTAATCAGGAGTTTTCTGTGCTGGAGAAATTTTTAAGGAATTTACCGTTTTGCCTGAAAGCGGGAGCCAGAGTTGCGATTTTGACTTTTCATTCAGGCGAGGATAGTCGAGTTATGAATTTCTTCAAGCAAGGCTTTAGCTGCGGCGTCTATGAAAGAATTGGCCTTAATCCTATACGTTCCAGTGCAAAAGAACAATATTCTAATCCCCGCTCCAAGAGTGCAATTTTGCGCTGGGCAATAAAGAAATAAGTATTTGCTTAAGAGTTTTCATAATAACAGGTACCGTAAATAGAACCGTCCCCAAGTGATAAATAGGGGCAGACACAAATTTTTAAAATTAGAATCCGCCACCAACTATTAGGTAAGATAATCGGTATAGTATAATTTGAATAAACCTGAATCGGGGAGGGTTTAATCATGTGCCCAAATTGTGCCCATCCAACATCAAAACATCTGCATTCAAATGCCATCAAATGTAAACAACCGCACAGCTAAAATCCTTGCCAGAATTAGTCTTTTATTGTAATATGTTGGAAATGGAGGAGTTAGAAAAAACCACCTAAAGGAATCCTTTCCCCTCCGCCATTTTTGAATTGGGGCAATTTTGGCAACTGTTCTGTGCGGCTTGATGATTGAATATGAGTGAGTGGATAGCGATATTGCCTTTGTTGTGGGAGGTAGAAAGGTTAAAAAATAGCTTAAGGAGAAGGGGGGACCGCGATGACGAACGAACAACTGAAATGTTTAGTCAAAGAATACAGACTGGTAGAAAAAAGGTTGAATGAAATAAGAGCAAAGGATATAAAAATACAAATATCTCTTGAAATATCGAGAGACTTGGAAAAAGCATTGTTAAATGAACTCGAAAATGCGCAGCAGTCTAAGGATTCTTCAGAGGCTGAATGTTGGCAGCAGATTATAAACAATTATTTTCATAACGATAAAGATAGGCCTAGCGCAGAAGACGATAAAAGGGCAAAAGAAAAAATTTCCGGTGACAATGAAAGACTTGTAATGTATTATGAAAAGAAGTTGCAGGTTATAGAAAAATTGTTAGGAAGCAGGCTGGCGGAAATATTGGAGAGTTATGAGCAAAAAAATATTTTGATGGGAAACGAATCTTCTTCAGGCAGGCTTTTTCATGAAATACAGGGAGAGGAGGAGGAAAAAGAAGCCCGCAGCCAAGAGAAGAAAAAGAAAAACATTACCTTCGATAAGCTTTAGAGATGAAACTAAGGGGGAATTTATGAAAATTAAAGTACAGCCAAAACCGTACACAATGCTGTTTATTCTGAACATTTTGATATTATTTTTGCTCAATATAGGATGCAGTAACAATAATGAGAAAATTAAGGGCTCTGCAATACGGTCTAAACCTGTAGAAGAAACTGTAAAGAAAAAGTCGGTCAAAACACAAGCGCAAAAAGTTTCTCTATCAGAAGAAAATAAAACTCAGGATAGGCAAACAATACTCAAGATATTAAATAAGCAAGATATTAAGTCATCTAAAGATATAGCTGTTGAAAAGGAGATACTTGTTGAGGAAAAAACTGTTGTGCCTTCTTTTTTTGAAAAAATCAAAGGAATCAAAAGCAAACCGTCAGTTTTTTCTACCCCTTATGGTGATATTGAAAAAGGAGCGTCTATGCCGGAGGTAATGAATGTTTTTGGAAATCCTAGAGTCATATCTTTCCGAAAAGAATTCGAGGTCTGGAATTATCGCTTTAACGGAGATAAAAAAATCTCCGTTTATTTTCTTAATCGTAAGGTTAGGAATATTACTTATAAGCCGGAATAATAAAGAATTTCTATACAAGCTATGAAAAAACTATGAAGAAAAAGAGCTTGATAAAATTAATAGCAGTGTTATCAATGGCAGTGTTGCTGGGAGTCTTTATTTTTAGCAAGGCCTCAGATAACGAAAGAAATAGTAATTATAAGGGTTTTAACGTCAGAGATGGAAGTACCCTCGAGAAGGCGGTTCTTATCGGGTATGTTGGTAATTATCCGGACAGCTATTAGGATAGTCTAATCCGGAGACCGAAGAGAAATATATTTTGATATAACAGTGCCGTTTCAAGAGTTGTTAAAGAAGCTCCAGCAAATGACAGGGATCGTATCTTTTTTTTAGGAGTATAGAGTTCAGGTAAGAAAGGTGCATATGGATGAATTCCCTATGAATGTGAATATCCGCAAGGTTCCGAACAAACCAGATGTTTTTGAATTCACAATCAGCACCCCCACATTGCGTTCACAGTTTAGGCTCCCTAGAAAGTTGGTTAATGAACTGAGGATTTTGATTGAGAAGGCTCTTACGACTAAGTAACCCCGTGGGGCTCAATTTTAAAAATGAATATTTTATTTTTATCTATTCTCGCTGTGGTTTCAGTATTTAGCTTGGGTATCGGAGTTTTTCTTATTATTAAGCCTGATTTAGCAATTGAAATACAAAGGATATTTTACGAGAAGATAAATTGGAAAATGGAACCAATCTCGATGGAAAAAGAAATCCGCAATACTAAAATTATGGGCCTATTTCTTATCATCGCAGTTATTAGCATAGTTGCCTGGG
>JAMXCX010000032.1 GCA_024542985.1 Candidatus Omnitrophota bacterium
CTACTCTTTCTCTGCCAAACAAATATATTGCTAAATAACGTCGGGAGGGCGGGATTCGAACCCGCGACCCCTTGAACCCCATTCAAGTGCGCTAATCCGGACTGCGCCACCCCCCGTGAGCCGTCTCGCTGCGCTCGTATCTTTTCTTCGAACACTGCCAAGAAACTATAAATCTACACACAATTCGTTAGATAATCAAGACGATATTCTAATATTATACGAAAAATGATAGAAGTGGCAATACAATTTTGATTACTTTGCTAAGACTTGCTTCCACTCGCTTAGCACGCCAGAAGGAACATCCCATATAATATCACCTCGATTACTAAAACCAATCTTTAATGTTAAAGATTTTGCTCTCGATATTTTTCTGGCAACTGATTCCGGGACCTTAAAATAACCTTGATTTTTAATACGATTAACACCGGCTTCACTAAAGGATTTACCGATTAGAGATAGAGAATGAACCGCATTATCAACTTTTATATCCGCCTTCTTAAATAGGGCTTTTCTTGCCCGAGTCAATACAAAATTGAGTGTATAGCTATTGATATCTGTACGCTTTACAAATGTAACTGAATCAAATTTCCTGCGCATTCCTTGAGATTCATCAAAATAGCTTATTTTTTTGATTTCGCTAGATACAATGGTTTTGCCTGAAAATCTGTCAGAGTATTTTTGTATTTCTGCAAAGCTTAAACCAAACCAGAAGATAATAACACTTATGGATAATAAAATTTTCCCTGCCATTCTCATCGCTTCCCCCTTTTTATATTTAATTCGATAATAACCTAGGCCTATTCATTATTTAGTGCAAATAAAAATAAAATGATTTGAAAAATAAAAAGGAATAAAAGCTTTGCGCAGCCAAATCGATAATGAACTTTTATTAAATTTATTATGTCTAAATACTTTCTCTACGCCTAAACCTGCTAATTCAATCAAATTCTTCCATTCCTTAAAAGAATAAAGAAACTCTGTTTCTTGATGTTTTACGGGTCCTGTGCCCTTCCTTAAAGTATCCCAAATAAACTTGTAATAGTAAGTATTTGGAACCATAATAGCAATTTTTTTTCCAATCTTAGCTACCCGTCTTATTTCGCCCAAAATTAAAGATATGGATGAAAAATGCTCAATCACCCCCCAGGCTGTAATTAGATCAAATTCATCTTCACTAAAAGGCAAAGTATCTATTTCTTTGCATATTATCTGCTGGGGTTTTTTAACTTTCTTTTTAGCCATATCAGTTGCGTTTTTAGAGATATCAACACCCCATAGGTCTGCCTCTGATTCCTCTAAAGACGCTAAAAACAGACCTGTTCCGCAACCTACATCTAAAACCTTATCTCCTTGTTTCGGATAAACTAGTTTTTTAAAAAATTCTGTCTCGCGAGCTTTGGCAGGATGTATCGTATTAATACTTTCTGAAGTAGGCTTTCCGTAATAAGACTTATCGTAAAAATTAGTCTCTTGCTTTTCAGCATTCATTTTGTTTTCACAGTCTTCTTTTTTTATTCCAAAGTACTAAAAAACAAAAAAATTAACCTTATTTCTATTTCCCTTGAAAAAAGGTGTCAGGGCAGGACTTATGAATCTTACATAAACAAACCACAACCCCCAAACAATTAAACCCAATATGATAAGCTTTTTTATATTATCAATCATATTTTAGGCTATTTTTTCCATCTTTAAGGGTCGATTCATCAAATCAGCTGCCGCCTTTTTAGGAGATTTACCACGATAGAGAACACTATAAACTTCTTTAGTGATAGGCATATCTACCTTTAGTTTTTTACTCAAGGAAAGAGCTGATTTTACTGTTTCAACACCTTCCGCCACCATTTTCATCTTTTTTGTAATTTCTGTTATTTTCTTACCCTTGCCTATTTGTTCTCCAACTAATCTATTACGAGAATAAAACGAAAAGCAAGTAGTTACTAAATCGCCAAGGCCGCTTATACCCCAAAAAGTAGAATGACATGCTCCTAATTTTTGACCCAAACGCGTAATCTCTGCCAAGCCTCTTGTTAACAATGCGGCTTTAGTGTTGGTTCCAAAACCTAACCCATCTAAAATACCGCAAGAGAGTGCAATTATATTCTTTAAAGCTCCTCCCAGCTCTACTCCCACAATATCGCTATGCAAATAAATCCTAAAGTTAGGATTAGTAAACAATACCTGCAACTTTCTACCAGCTTTCGTATTCCGGCAAGCTAAGATAGAGGCAGAAGGGCTTCCCTTTAAAACCTCTTTGGCAATATTAGGACCCGAAAGAACAGCAATTTTGGCTTTTCCTAATGCTTCTTCAATTAGCTGAGATGGTCTTTTTAAAGACTTCGCCTCTATTCCCTTGGCAACACTGACTACGGTTTTAGCCTTAAAGTCAACCTTCTGTTCTTTAATCTTACTTAATACACTCTTAAGAAATTTAACAGGTATAGCTAGTATTATTATATTATTCTTGAGAGCTCGCTTCAAAGAAAGAGTTATATTTAAGGAAGAGGGGAATTTCACGCCTTTTAAAAAAAGAATATTTTCTCTAAACTGCTGCATCTGTAAATTATGCTCTCGAAAAACACTGTGTAAGTCTACTTTAATACCTTTTCTAGAAAGAACTATTGCTAGAGTTGTACCCCAGCTGCCTGCACCAATTATGGAAATTTTTTCTTTCATGGTATTAGAAATTTCTCACTTCGTTCGAGGTAATTCTTTGCTCTCTTTATCCGCTGGAGAATCAAGATCTCTCACCCATCTTCGATGAGTTCGAGATTGTTTTCTTGCCTATTTATGCGCAAGAAAACAAGCGGGCGATCGGGATCGAACCGACATAACCAGCTTGGAAGGCTAGTGTTCTACCACTGAACTACGCCCGCGTCTGTTTTAAGATAATGCTCGCTGCTGTACTGCAATAAGTACTATTTGATTTGCCAATAGTGTAAATGCATGGTGGTCGGGGAAGGATTTGAACCTTCGAAGCGCAAGCGCAGCAGATTTACAGTCTGCCCCCGTTGTCCACTAGGGTACCCGACCATTAGAATTAACAAATTTTTAAAAAGCAATGTAAATTATGGAGCCGGCGAGAGGAATCGAACCCCCAACATGCTGATTACAAATCAACTGCTCTACCAATTGAGCTACGCCGGCAAAATCACTACCAACTCATGATTAGCAACAAAACTTAAAAAACTGTACACAGAGCATTTATTAATACGCCTATAGCGAAATTGGGAACCGATTGCTCAATGAGACTTTGTTTTTTCAAGCGATAGCGCAGAAAAAGCAATTAGTCGAATTAGTCCTCCGAAGCCCGAAGGGCGCAGGAGGAAGCTACGCCGGCAAATATCCAATTTAGACTGAGGCTAAGACTCAGATTAAGGCTGAGAAAAAGAAATATTTGCTTAGCCTAACCTAAACCTGAAACCTTAAGCTTTCCTTATTAATCTCTTTACTGCTTTGGGTAAATTCTCAATTATATCAGAAGCAATAAGGCAATTTTCACTCTTTTCTTGAGCTGCGAAATCTCCTGCCAATCCATGTAGATAAACTCCTACTCTTGCTGCTTCAAAGCAGCTTAAGCCCTGAGAAATTAAACCCGCAATTACACCCGAAAGAACATCCCCTGAGCCGGCAGTTGCCATCCCCGGATTTCCTGTGTTATTTACAAAAAATCTGTTACCATTACTAACTAAAGTATGATGACCTTTGAGCACAAGAGTCAAATTATATCTGAGGGAAAACTTTTTTACAAGTTCTTTCCTGGCTTTCTTGATCTTATCTGTGTTTAGTTTTACCAGACGGGAAAATTCACCAAAATGAGGAGTTAAAACCAAATGCCTTGACTTTCTTTTACTTAAGATACTTAAATTAGAAGCCAGAGCTGTTATACCATCGGCATCTATCACCATGGGTTTATCTATATCTTTCACCACTTTAGTGACTAATTTTTGCACACTCTGTTTTGCCGAGACTCCCGGACCTACCACTATGACATCTATCTTGGGTAAAAATTTCTTAATTTCTTTAAATGATGCTAGAGTTAGATATCCTTTGCTATCAGCTAAAGGCAAACTCATTGCTTCAGTAAGCTTAACTTCAAAGATGTTATTTAGAGTCTTTGGCACACCTGTTGTTACTAAACCAACTCCGATTCTTAATGCTGCTCTGGCTGAAAGACAAACTGCTCCGGTTAAACCCGGAGACCCTCCTAAAATGAGAATGTGTCCGTAGTGTCCTTTGTGAGTATCAGGCTTTCTGAGCAACTGCACAGGCAACTGCATAGTCTTCAATATGGGTTATAGAAAGAAAAATATCGATATCAATATTTTTCTTAATCTTACAATAAGGCGCTCCGTTTTCTTTATTAAGTATGAGAATATCCGTTAAAGCAAGTGGTTGTTCCTTAGATATGGATTTTATAACTGCTTCTTTAGCTGCAAAACGCGCAGCGAGCCGCTGATAATAAACCTTTCCTTTAAGAATATTCTTTAATTCTTCGGGATTAAACACGCGATTGAGAAAGCTTTCTCCCCATTTCTCTATGGAACGCTTAATCTTCTCTATCTTTATTATATCTATACCTACGCCCACTATCATAGTTACAATTTAAAATTAAGAATTAAAAATGAACAGATATTTTTAAATTCTTTTAATGCCCCAATTTTTAATTTTGCATTTTCCATTACTTGCGTTTGAACAAATTCAACATTTCCTCTATAGCAGAAACAATACCTACATAAACCGAACGGCAAATTATAGAATGACCTATATTTAGTTCTTCTATCCCCTCTATTTTAACTATCTGCTTTATATTTTCATAGTCAAGGCCATGACCGGCAGCAACGAAAAAATTCATCTTTTTAGCAAAACTAACTGCCTCTTTTATTTTTCTAAGTTCTTTAGCCAAGGAAAACTGCGATTTTGCCTCTGAGAATTTACCGGTATTAATTTCAATAATATCTACACCAAGATCTTTGGCCGCTTTTATCTGTTTTTTCACAGGATCAATAAACAAACTCATTCTAATGCCGACTTTAGTTAATTTATTAATACTAGCCTTAACTTTATTATGATTTTTTATGAGGTCCAGACCACCCTCGGTAGTAAGCTCTTGTCTTTTCTCAGGGACTAGGGTTGATTGATACGGAGCTAAGTCTTTGGCAAAGGCAACTATTTCCTTGTTCGTCGACATCTCCAAATTTAAAGGAGCTTTTGCTGTTTCCTTAATAAGTATTACATCGCGTTCTTGTATGTGCCTTCTATCCTCTCTTAAATGTGCAACTATTGAATCGCACCCGGAATGCCTAGCAAGCATGGCAGCTACTACCGGGTCCGGATAAGAAGTACCTCTGGCTTGCCTTAAAGTTGCGACGTGGTCAACATTAACCCCTAATTTCATACTGCCTAAAAAAATTATATTCTTATTCCTTCAGTAATTTCTCTGCTGAAATAGACCCAGATAATAATTGCTATAACTAAAGAAATTATTTTTAGCCAAAAATTATTAGTGATTGCTTTTTTTATATTTATCTCTTTTAAAAAACTCACCCCCCACCCCCTCTAATACGGATTGCAATAAACATATCGATAAAATACATATTTTATTATTTCAACTCTTAATGAGACCTAGTTAATTGTCCTTTAAGGATAGTAAGTAAATCATCCGGGGTCAAATTTCTTGTTAGTTGTCCATTGATGGCTAAAGATATAAAACCGCTTTCCTCCGAGACGCTAATAACAAGGGCATCTGAATTTTCCGAAAGTCCCACCGCTGCGCGGTGACGCATGCCTAAGGTCTTCTCTAAGCCGGGATTATCACTAAGAGGGAAAAGGCAAGAAGCAGCTATTAATTTAGTCTCTCCGGAAATAACCCCACCATCATGTAAGGGTGAAGAAGGATAGAAAATATTCTGTAATAACTCCGAAGTGAGGTCCGCATTTAAAACTACTCCGCTTTCAATATAACTCTTAAGGCCCATTTCTCTTTTTATGGCAATCAAGGCTCCTACTTTCTTCCTGGAGAGCGAGCCAACAGCAGAAACAATTTCTTTTAATGTTTTCTCTATCTCTTCTCTTTTTGGCTCAATATAAAATATATGCCTCTTACCCAAATGTATAAGCCCATTTCTTAACTCCGGCTGAAAAATTATAACTATGAAGATAAGAAAAAAAGTAAACAAATAAGTAAGTATCTTGGTTAAAACCGGCAAACCAAGAACCTGAAAGACAAACAAGGAAACAACAAGAATTATTATGCCCTTCAATAGATAAACTGCTTTTGTATCCTTAAGAAAGAGAAATATCCGATAAATAACCATCCAAAGAATCAGAGTTTCTACAATAGTCTTCCAATTAATAAACCTTATAAATTCCATCAGTTATTTATTATCCCTGAAACCATCCGTATAGCTTGTGTGGTTTCTTTCACATCATGGACCCTTAAGATATTGCTGCCTTTAGTAAGAGAGATAATGCTTGCAGCAATTGTTCCTATAAGGCGTTGGCCGACTTCAATATTAAGCATTTTGCCAATAAAGGATTTGCGCGACAAACCTAAGAGAATAGGTAATCCGAAAATCTTAAACTTATATAGTTCATTAATAATCCTGGTATTGTCTTTAAGGTTCTTACCAAATCCTATCCCGGGATCAATAATAATTCTATCCCTACTTATAGCGTTTTGATCACAAAACTCTAGTCTCGCTTTAAAGAAATCAATTTCTTCTTCCACCACATTTTTATATTTCGGATTTATTTGCATAGTTTGAGGAGTTCCTTTCATATGCATCAATACGCATCCTAGCCGGTACTTTTTAATTAAGGATGCTATTCTGTAATCAGCTCTTAAAGCTGTGATGTCATTTATTATATCCACACCTTCGTCTGTTGAAGCTCTAGCTACCTCATATTTATAAGTGTCTACAGAAATGATTATCTTTTTAAACCTTTTTCTTATAGCCTTTAAAACCGGAACTATTCTTTTTATCTCCTCTTTGGGTTTTACCTGTCGGGAAAACGGCCTTGAGGACTCACCGCCGATATCTATCATCTTAGCTCCGTTTGCAATCATGCTTTCGGTCTGTCGCAAGGCTAAATCCTGTAATTTAACTCCCCTGCGTTTGGCTTGCCCAATCAATCCATCTCCTGAAAAAGAGTCATCTGTTATATTCACTATTCCGCAAACAACAGGCTTTTTTATTCTTAAAACTTTATTACGCGCATGTAGAGTAAATTCTTTTTTCTCTAGGTTACGTAAATAAAAGGCGATATCTTTGGAAATAGCACCCAGGCTAAAAGGTTGGTTTTTCAGTTTTTGTGAAAGTTTTTTTAACTGGCTTAAATTGCCAAAAATAAAAGCCGTTGTTTTTATATTCTTCATCAAAGCATTTCTTTCTATGGCTGCATCGCTGCCTAAAGAAAGCATATGCTGCTTTATTATATTTGCCTCCCAAGATTTTATTCCCTCAATCTTAAAAGCAGAATGCACACTTTTAGGAGATAGGATATTTATCCCTTCTTTAGCAACACCTAAAGAAGCCATAAATTTCCTGGCATCTTCTTTGTTTCTTATTTCAATCGGCGTTATCTTTATCACGTTAGAGTTTTCTTTACCAAACAACTTTATTTTAACATCGGGATTAGCCGGAAAAATTATCTATTTTAGCTCCGCTAAACCTTGTTAAAGGACTAAGGAGACTTGCTATCTTTAAAATCAATCAAACGCTTAACTTCCTCAACGTCTAAAACTTCCTTCTCAAGCAAAGCGTTAGCTAATAATTTCATCTTATTACTATTATCCTGGATAATTTTTTTCGCGCGGGCATAGCATTCATCCACAATACGTTTTATTTCTTCATCAATAATCCTGGCTGTATCTTCACTATAATCTCTTTCTGTAGCCAAGTCTCTGCCCAGAAATACAGGCCCATGGCTTTTGCCTAAAGCATAATTTGCCAGTCGCTGACTCATTCCGTAATCACAAACCATTTTTCTGGCCACTTGAGTAACCTTAGCTAAATCATCGCTAGCTCCTGTAGTAATATCTCCGAGATTAACCTCTTCAGATACCCTTCCTCCCAGCATAACAGTTATAGTACCCAGGAGTTCTTTTTTAGAACGGTGCCAACGGTCCTCTTTGGGCGGGGTAAAAGTATATCCGCCAGCCACTCCCCGAGGAATAATTGACACCTTAGTCAGAGGGTCAACTTCAGTAATAAGTAAAGATAACAAAGCATGACCTGCTTCATGAAAAGCAGTTAATTCCTTTTCGCGTTTTGAAATTATTCTGCTTTTTTTCTCCGGTCCCATCATAACGCGTTCCATAGACTCGTCTAATTCTAACTGTTCAACAGCCGATTTTTCATGCCTGGCTGCCAAAAGCGCCGCTTCATTACAAAGGTTTTCAAGATCTGCACCGGAAAATCCAGGGGTTTTCCTAGCTATTATTTTTAAATCAACTTTCTTGGCCAGTTTTATTCTCTTCGTATGCACCTTTAATATCTCCTCTCTTCCCTTTATATCGGGAGCATAAATAACAATATGACGGTCAAATCTACCCGGCCTAAGAAGGGCTGGATCCAAAACATCAGGCCTATTGGTTGCAGCCATAACTATTATGCCTACCTCAGTCTGGAATCCGTCCATTTCAGTCAGAAGTTGATTCAAAGTCTGTTCTCTTTCATCGTGCCCGCCGCCAACTCCGGCAAAACGCTGCCGGCCTACTGCGTCTATTTCATCAATAAAAATAATACATCCTCTGTTTTCTGTTTTTGCTGCTTTTTTTGCCTGGGCGAAAAGATCGCGTACTCTTGACGCACCCACGCCTACAAACATTTCAACAAAATCTGAACCGCTTATGCTGTAAAAAGGGACACTTGCCTCACCGGCGACAGCTTTGGCTAATAAGGTTTTTCCACAACCCGGAGGACCGACTAAAAGAACTCCTTTAGGAAACCGTCCGCCTAACCGCTGAAATTTTTTAGGATCTTTTAAAAACTCTATTACCTCCTGAAGTTCTTCTTTAGCCTCATCAATTCCGGCAACATCATCAAAAGTAATTTTGGTTCTCTTCTCTTTATCTAAAGATACTGCTCTTGATTTACCAAAATTCCAGACCCGCGAACCCATTTGATTACCTTTGTGGGAAAAATACCAAATCATAAGAACGAAAAAAATCAGAGGCGCGAAAGAATAAAATAAATTTGACCAGATGGTCTTCGGCGGTTCTACTTCAAATTGGTTAACATTAGTCCTTAAAAGCTCAACTATGGCTTTATCATCCTCGGGCACATAAAGATAAAAACGGACTCCTTCCACGCCTTCAGTAAAAGTGCCTTGAACTAAATTATCGGTTAACTTTACCGACTCTATGGTAGGATTTTCTTTATTATGCTCTAGGTAAGAGTAAAACTCATTATAGCTAATTTTCTTAACTAAACCGCCCATTCCGGCGCTAAAAAGGCTGACTAACCAGACTATACCGAGAAAAATACTAATAGCCAAAAAGGCTTTCCGCAAGAAATTATAGTCAGAATTCTTCTTTTTTTGGTTCATCTTGAGTTATTATACTGTATAGACTTATAAAATCAAGGATTGAATAAGAAGCGTTTTTTCTTCCTTTTTTAGTAAAATATTGGGTAAATCTACTATGCTTGTGGTGCGCCGATGAAAGACTAAATCCCTTACTTCATCCAAATGCCTTGTCTCTAGGCGCCGGGTATTTCCCTTAACTTCTTCAATGGCAACTCGAATTACATTATTAAACACTGCTAAAGGCAGCTCTTTTAAGCCGGCCAGGTCTAAACAAAGACTGTTATTCTTTTCTTTTCTCTTTAAACTAAGGAATTTATGATAGGAAAAGGTGTAAATAAAATCGTAGTCTAAAGAAATATTTTGCGATAAATTGTATAAGTTATTCACTATATTAGGATTTAGCTCTTTGAGTAAAGGCAACAATTTTAGCCTTATGCGGTTACGAAAGAATTTATCCTCAAAATTACTCTTATCTATACAATAAGAAATATTCTCTTTTTTCAACCAATCAAGAATTTCTTTTTTCGTAATCGCAACTAACGGCCTAATTACTGTCAGGCTCTTAAAGCGTGTCTTGGGCAAAAAACCTCTTAAGCCCTTTAACCCTGAGCCTCTTATTAACCTCATCAGAACTGTCTCTATTAAATCGTCTTTATGGTGAGCAAGGGCAACTTTTTTGATTTTAACCTGCCGGCTGACTTGGGAAAAAAAATCAAATCTTAAATTCCTAGCGGTTTGCTCCAATGAATCACCGTTAAAAAACTTATTAACATCCTTTTTTACACTGATAAATTTTATACTCAGTTTATCACAGATATTTTTTACGAAATTTTCTTCACTATCAGCTTCTTCTCGTAAACTGTGATTAAAATGGGCACACACCAACCTCAATTTATATTCTTCTTTAATTTTAACAAACTGATGCAGCATAAACACTGAATCCGGGCCTCCGGATATCCCCAGAATCAACTTATCCTTTTTCTTAAGTAAATTGCTCTTCTCTATTGTTCTACTAAAAGTTTCTTCAACCATACAACCTTCTATCGCAATTACGACTATTACCTTTACTATTCGCACATTATATCATATTTGCTATAATAGATTCATGAATATTTTGGCTATAAATCCTTGGATAGTTGACTATGCGGCCTATGATTTCTGGCTAAAACCCTATGGTTTTCTAGTCCTTTTAAGCTATCTTCAAAATAAAAATATAGACATAAAATATATAGATTGTTTAGATAAAAAAGCTTCCTATGGTACCTACGGAAGGGGTAAATATCCGCATCAAATTATCAAAAAACCGGCTATTCATAAAGATATTCCCCGCCATTTTAAGCGCTATGGCATAGATTTAGAAGATTTCCAAAAGCAGATACGTATAAAAGCTCCCGATTATATCCTTATTACTTCATCAATGACTTACTGGTATCCGGCTATTGTAGAATTGACAAAAATATTAAAAGATAAATTCCCCAACTCTCCGATAATTTTAGGCGGAACATACGCTACTTTATGTTATGACCATGCTAAAAAAAATACTGGCTGTAATTATATTTTTGAAAATGGCCGGCCTCAAGATTTCTTTAAATTGTTAAACATACCTTTTGATTCTTATGATTTTTATTCAACTCTCCCCCAATATGAGAATTTTTATTCAAAATTAGATTACGTAGTTTTACGAACCTCCTGGGGTTGTCCTTTCAGCTGTAGTTTCTGTGCGATAAAAAAACTATTCCCTCAATTTTTCAGGCTATCTCAAGATAAAATAATAAATTTTCTCGTTAAATACAAAAAATACGGCGTAAAAGATTTTGTTCTTTACGACGATGCTTATCTTTACAAGACAAATTATGCAAAAAGCCTTTTATTGAAAATAAAAAAACTAAATTTAAATATTAATTTTCACACCCCTAATGCTTTGCATCTAAGATTTTTAGATAAAAAGATTGCTTCTCTGCTTAAAGAAACAGGTTTTATCAATCCTCACTTCGGATTAGAAACTCTAGACTCAAAGCTGCAAAAAGCCTGGGGAGACAAAGTAAATAAAGCTGATTTAATAAAAGGAATAAGCTATCTTAGGCAGGGCGGCTTCGGAAAAGGCCAATTTAGCGTATATTTACTCTTAGGCTATCCTAATCAAGATTTAAAACAATTAAAAAAAGATGTAGACTTGCTCAATTCTCAAGGTGCACGAGTATCTTTAGCCGAATTTTCTCCTACTCCCCAGACCGAAATCTTCAAAAATTACCAAGAAATATTAGAAGAACCTCTTAGGCATAATAATTCCTTGTTTGGCTTCTTCCAAAAAGAAAAAATAAAAGATTTCTGGGAAATTAAGAATTACGTAAGAGAATTGAATAAAAAACTATCTTTGAGTTAACAGCTCCTCCCTTTGTCCACCTCCGAAGTGGGCAAAGGAAAAAGCTCCTTAATATCATTCTACTTTATCGTATCTAATTATGCTCCACTCCTCAAGCCTCTTACCGCTGAAAAAAAGTTTTATCTTCTCGTCTTTATACGTCCAGCGTTCATACCTTTCTAAAGTTACGTCTATTGCATCCGGAAGGCCTATCTTAAAAATTACTTCATTCTTGGTATCACCTACAATTAAATTCACATCTTTTCTGACCACATAATAATCCTTTTTATCCGCACCTGGACCAAAACCTTTCTTAATATCCAATCCAAAAGCCCCCTCTCTTGTTCCGGTATAATCTCTCAGTTCGACGCAACCGGATAATACAAATATAAAAATACTCAGACATATAAAAATATTTTTTAAAAACATTTCTACCTCCTTCAATGATCTTCGCAAGACCCTTTATTTCCTGTAAATAAAAGGGGAAATGCAATATCGCTTATACAACAGGGAACCCAGACAGCTAAAAACAAAAACAAAAATATCGCAATATAAGAAGGCCAGCTCAAAATGCCCCTTGAAGCCATGATGACATGAAACAAAGACGCCCAGGTACTCAACAGCACATGCCCGTAATGAGAAAACTTAGTTGTAGGTTTAAAATAGGCTATAATAATTCCTGCTATTGCAAAAAGATGGATAAGCCACCATTTTTCAATAAACCCTATATGCATCTGCCTCTGGGGCATATCAAGTAATGTTTCTACGAAATAAGGAATTACTGAATCACTTAAAGTAGCTATGCCTATAGACCCTATATAGCCGATAGCAAGCAAAGCAAAAATGTTACATTTGCGTGAATCAGCTTTGCACTTATAAGATTCATACATTGAAGTTGTAGCTAAAGCACTTAATAGAACGTGAAAAGGGTGCAGAACGTAGAAAATGTGATATGAAACTTGGGAAGATACATTACGGAAAAAAACCATAATGATAATACCCGTTATTGCCCCAAAGGCAGTGAAGGGCGCATGAGACCTCAACTCGTGATATATTCTCTCAAACATATATATACTTATAAATTATACTACCAACCTGTTTTGTTTTAAATATGAAGATTACACCTCGATTTCTATCCCCACCTTCAGATCCAGAAAATTATCAGGATATATTTTTTTCAAAATATCTGCTGCTTCAAACCCAGTACAATGCGAAGGGCCGATTTTTTTTATGCCGATATTTTTTAGCTCCTGCCCCAGATAATTCACAAATCTTTTATCTTTATCCATAAGATGCAAACCTCCTAATATAGAATTAATTTCATCCTTAGGAAAAATCTCTTTTGCTCTATTGATAAATTCAAGGACTCCTGAATGAGAACACCCGCATACAACAGATATACCCTTTTCTGTCTTCAGCAAAATAAACTGTTCATATAAACTACGGCCTTTATAAGTAACCTGCAGGCATCCTGAGCTATAAATATTCTCGATTATCCGGCAATGGCCTTTAACTAACTTAAAATTATAAGTTGATATTTTATCTTTAAATTCATCAAAAAAATCTAAACAGGCAAAAACCTCAATATTTTTATTTACCCTCAGCAAATCCCATAAACCACTCCTGTGATCCCAGCTGTTATGAGAAATAACCACCTTTTGTATTTTTTCTATATCCACCCCTAATTTATCTATATTATTAAAAAGATATTCTGATTTTTCACCGGTGTCAAATAAAACTTTATCGTCAATAAGATAAGAAATACCCCAGCCGCAAGAAAATTTGTCACTAAGGCTGTTTTTGTCAAATATTACTTTAAGCTTCATCTAATATTTCCTGGCTCCAAAGATAGCTGTTCCTACCCTTACGATATTTGCGCCTTCTTGAAGAGCTATCCTATAAGAACTGCTCATACCCATAGAAAGATAGACCCAATTTAGTTTATTACCATAAGCCGTCTTAATCTTATTGAACAATTTTTTGGTACTTTTAAAATAGGGCCTTACTTGCTCTGAGTTATCTAATAAGGGTCCCATGGTCATCAGGCCCTCGGGCTTTAGATTGCTAAATTTTAGAGTTTCTTTTAAAAAATCCTCTATTTTCTCTGGCAATACACCGCTCTTTTGAGGCTCACAAGCAGAATTAACTTCTATCAAAACCGGCATGATTTTATCTATTTTTTTACACTCCCTATCCAAAACAGCTGCTAATTCTAAAGAATCCAGAGTTTCTATCATATCAAATATTTTAACCGCCTGTTTGGCTTTATTTTTTTGAAGATGTCCTATAAGATGCCACTTGGTTTTATTTCCAATAACATCAAATTTATCTTTGGCTTCCTTGACGTAATTTTCTCCGATAATCTTCGCTCCGGCCGAAACAGCCTCTTCTATCTCTCCAAGGCTTCTTTGCTTGGCAGCAATAACTAAATCTACACCCAAGGGCAGCTCTTCTAAAATATTGGCAATGTTTTCCTTAATCATTAATAGTGAAATGGTTATTCTGCTTGCGCAACACCCCTTTGTCTAAAAGAAAATTTAGCTCCTTCGATATGTCTCTAGGCCTGGCAGCTAAAGATATTACCAAGTCATCTAGAGTCGCCGGCCGCCTCTTTAAAAAAGTTAAAATCTCTCTTGCTAAATCTTTAGAAACTTTTGCGCGATTTTTTAAATTACTAACACCGGCGACAATTTCAGCATTGTTGTTTATTATTTCAACTATGCGTTCTAATTTCTTAGGGCTTGGCCCGGATAACTTAAAAGAGCAAGGCCTTACAGGAAGATTTAGCTGAACCTTATCGGGATTAATGTTTTCTACTATTTCTCTAAATTTTTCTAACTCTGCTATGGTATCGTTGACTCCTGCGAGCAGCATTATTTCCAGCCAAATTTTTCCTTTAAATTCTTTTCGTAAACTTATGATACCTTTTACCAGTTTCTTAAAAACTACTGCCTTATGAGGCCTGTTAATTCTACGAAAGGTCCCCGAAGTCGCTGCATCCAGAGAGGGAATAATTAAATCTGCTGCCTTTAATTCGTTTCGCACATCTTTTCTGTATAAAAGAGAAGAATTAGTAATTACACAAACCGGATATTTATTCTTCACAATCCTCTTTATAGCATGAATTATCTTATCCAGGCTTTTGTGCAAAGTAGGCTCTCCTGATCCGGAAATAGTTATATAATCAATCTTGGGGTTGGTCTTAGTGATTTCTTTCAACTCTTGAGTAAATTTGCGCATGTCTACATAAAAGAACCGTTTCATTGTCTTCTTTTCTGAACATCCCAATTGACAATACAAACAGTCAAGAGTGCAAGTTTTCTTGGGTATCAAATCTACCCCTAATGAAAATCCTAATCTTCTTGAAGGAACAGGACCGTAAAAATAACTCATATGAATAGTTATAAGTTTTAAGTTGTAAGTTTTAAGTTTTTTAAGGCTAACTTAAGATTGTCTAAGTGGGAGCGGCTAGCAATAAGAGTGTAGTCTTGGGTATCAATAAAGAAGATATCTTTTAAACCTAGAACTAAAACTTTTTTCTTCAAATTATCTGAATAAATAAAATTGTTTCGGCCTTCAGATATATAAACATTGCCTTTTTTTACATTGTTATTCTTGTCTTTAGCTAAAACTTCAGAAATAGTATTCCAGCTGCCGAAATCTTTCCAGAAAAAGGAACTTTTTATTAGTCTAATTTTATTAGTTTTTTCCATTATAGTTTTATCAAAAGGACTATCCTTTATACGCCGGTATAACGAAACTATTCTTTTTTTACTGAAATTTTTAGCAAAATCATCGCAATAAG
>JAMXCX010000033.1 GCA_024542985.1 Candidatus Omnitrophota bacterium
GGTTCTAGGTTGCAAGTTAGACAGTTAGCCGGAATGAGAGGACTTATGGCCAAACCCTCAGGTGAAATTATTGAAATACCTATCACTTCTAATTTTAAAGAAGGACTGACGGTTTTAGAGTTTTTTATCTCTACCCATGGTGCAAGAAAAGGTTTGGCAGATACAGCTTTAAAGACAGCTGACGCTGGGTATCTAACCCGGCGCCTGGTAGATGTTGCTCAGGAAGTCATTATTATCAAGGATGATTGCGGAACTGTAAATGGAATAACTCTTTCTGAAATAGTCGAGGGAGATGAGGTAGTAGTAGCTTTAAAAGAACGGATAACCGGCAGAGTAACTCTAGATAACATTGTTGATTTATTAAGCGAGGAAGTAATCGTAAAAGCTGGTGAAGAGATAAGTGAAGAGAAGTCCACTAAGATTGAACGCCTAGGCTTAGAAAAGATAAGGATAAGAAGTGTTTTGACTTGCGAGGCAGAAAGAGGAGTTTGTGTTAAGTGCTACGGAAAGGACCTTGCGACTAAAGAGCTAGTTGAAATAGGAGAGGCAGTAGGGGTTATTGCTGCCCAGTCGATTGGTGAACCCGGAACGCAGCTTACAATGAGAACTTTTCATATTGGCGGAACAGCTTCTCGAGTAGCTGAACGGGCATTTATAAAATCCAAAGACAAAGGACAGCTTAAATATCACAATCTTAAAATCGTATCCAAGGGTAAAAACTTCGTAGTTCTTAACCGGAATGGAATGATAAGTATTAATGATGAAAAAGGAATGGAATTGCAGAGAAACCCGATTCCTCAAGGAGGAATGATTTACATTCCGGATAATGGACAGGTAGAAAAAGACAAGATATTTGTAAGGTGGGATCCTTATTCCTCTCCGATCCTTGCTGAAATCACCGGTAAGATTAAATATGAGGATATTGTTAATAAAATTACTATCCAGGAGGAGTTGAATACCACAACTGGTAGAAAAGAGAGAGTTGTTATAGATTTTAAAGGTGATTACCACCCTCAGGTTCTTATTGTTTCCGACAAAGACGAAGTGCTGGGTATCTATCCTTTACCTTCAGGGGCTCATATAATGCTGGGAGAAGGTGACAGGATTGAGGCCGGAGATGTTTTGGCTAAGACACCGCGTTTAGTTGCCAAGACGAAGGATATTACCGGTGGTTTGCCAAGAGTGGCAGAGTTATTTGAAGCCAGGCGGCCTAAGAATCCGGCAGTGATAAGTGAGATAGATGGGTTTATAGAATTTGCCGAGAGTGGCGGAGAGAGAAAAATTGTCGTGCGTAGTTCTACCGGGATGCAAAGAGAATACGCAATTCCTGCTGGTGCGCATCCGATTATTTACAGGGGTGATGAAGTCGTTGCCGGGCAGCAATTGATTGATGGCCCGATAGTTTTACAGGATATCTTGAGAGTTTGCGGAGACAAGGTATTGCAAGAACATTTAGTCAACGAGATACAAGAAATTTATCGTCTTCAAGGTGTAAGGATAAACGATAAACACATAGAGGTTATTATTAGAGAAATGCTCAAAAAAGTGAAGATTATTGAGCCGGGAGATAGCCAATTTCTTCCCGGGGAGATAGCAGATAAGTGGGATTTTCGCAAAGAGAATGAAAAAATCCTCAAAAAAGGCGCTAAACCCGCTACAGCCGCACCATTTCTTTTAGGTATTACCAAAGCCTCTTTAAGTACAAAGAGCTTTATCTCTGCGGCCAGCTTTCAAGAAACTACTCGAATTTTAGCTGATGCGGCTATTTCCGGTAAAGTGGACAGATTACAAGGGTTAAAGGAAAATGTAATCGTAGGTCACCTTATTCCTGCCGGGACAGGGTTAAGAAGGTATAGAGACATTGAGGTGGAAAAATGCCAACAATAGCTCAACTGTTAAGAAAAGCGCGTATCCATAAGAGACAAAAGACTAAATCTCCAGCTTTGCATGGTTGCCCTCAAAGACGGGGAGTATGTATCCAGGTTAGAACAATGACTCCTAAAAAACCTAATTCTGCCTTGCGTAAAATAGCTAGGATACGCTTGACAAATGGAGAAGAAGTTACTGCCTATATTCCTGGAGAAGGGCATAATTTGCAGGAGCACTCTATAGCCTTAGTTAGAGGAGGGAGAGTCAAAGATCTTCCTGGGGTAAGGTATCATATTGTGAGAGGGACCCTTGATTGTCAAGGTGTTCAAAATAGGAAAAAGTCACGTTCTAAATACGGAGCTAAACGGCCTAAAGCAGGCAAGTAGCAGGTAAGAGAAAGGGTTTGTTATGAGAAGAAGAAGAGCACCGAAAAGAGAAGTAAAACCAGATCCGAAATATAACTCCGAGGTGATAGGAAATTTTATCAATATTATCATGCTTCATGGCAAAAAAAGCATCGCTCAGAAAATCATCTATAATGCTTTCGATAGTGTTGAGCAGAAATTAAAAGAGGACCCCTTGAAGGTATTCTTTTCTGCTTTAGATAATGCTCGTCCCCGGATGACTGTGAAGCCCAGAAGAATAGGAGGAGCAACCTACCAGGTTCCTTTAGAGGTTCCTAAGGATAGAGGGATTTCCATGGCTCTTCGATGGATTAAGGAGATTGCTTTGAAGAAAAAGGGGCGACAAATGGAAACTAAATTAGCAGAGGAAATTATTGCAGCTTATAAGCTAGAAGGTGCTGTCATCAAGAAAAAGGAAGATGCTCATAAAATGGCTGATGCTAATCGCGCCTTCGCTCATTTTAGATACTAAAGTCTAGTGTAGATAGAAATAGAGATTGCGAGACTAAGATTTTACTTAGGTTAGGTGGAAGATAAAAAAGAGTGAGTAGTGCAGAGACATTAATTATGAAAGCAGAATTGGATTTAGTAAGAAATATTGGTTTTATTGCCCACATTGATGCCGGTAAAACTACAACTACTGAAAGGGTATTATTTTATAGCGGAAGAACTTATAAGATTGGCGAAGTGCATGAAGGTACGACTATTACTGACTGGATGAAACAGGAGAAAGAAAGAGGCATTACTATAACCAGCGCAGCTACGTATTGTAAATGGCGTGATTGCCAGATAAATATTATTGATACACCAGGACATATAGACTTTACTGTCGAAGTAGAAAGGTCTTTAAAAGTTTTAGATGGTGTGGTAGTAATTTTTTGCAGTATAGGCGGAGTTGAACCTCAGTCAGAGACGGTTTGGCACCAAGCTGATAAGTATCAAGTTCCAAGAATTGCCTTTATTAATAAGATGGATAGGAAAGGCGTTGACTTCTCCGCCCTTCTAGATGATATGCGTCAAAAGCTGCAGATAATAATTGCCCCCCTGCAGATACCGATTTATGAGAATGATGAATTTAAGGGAATAATTGACCTGATAGCTGGCAAAGCAATATACTACGAAGGCGAGATAGGGGAGAATGTAGTTATTAAGGACATTCCCGATAATTTAAAAAATTCAGCTTTAAGCAATAAAGATTATTTGATAGAGAAATTAGCCGAATTAGATGATTTGTTTATGCATAAGGTTATTGAAGGCCAAGAAATAAGTGCAGAAGAAATAGTTTCTACAGTCAGAAAATACGTTATTATGAATAAGTTTGTCCCTGTTCTTTGTGGCTCAGCCTTGAAAAACAAAGGAATTCAGCAACTTCTTGATGCTATTTGCGATTATCTTCCTTCTCCTTCTCAAAGCAATGAAATAAAAGGCATAGAGCCAAGAACAAAGGCCGAAAGAGTAGTTCAGATTTCTACTTCTGCACCTTTTTGTGGTCTATGTTTTAAAGTTTTTACGGATCCCTTTGTGGGTAAATTATTCTATACCAGAATATATTCTGGAAAGATTGCTGCTTCTTCGAGCATATACAATGTTACTAAAGAAGAAAAAGAAAAGGTTACTAAAATTTTAAGGATGCATGCTAATAAGCAAGAAATAATTAATGAAGCAAAAGCCGGTGATATTGTTTGTCTGGTCGGGTTAAAATTTACAACTACCGGTGATACTCTTTGCAAGAATAAAGATTCAGTACTTTTGGAAGCGATAAAATTTCCCGAGCCAGTTATATCTTTAGCCATAGAACCTAAAACAAAGGCGGACCAGGAAAAACTTTTTGTCGCTTTAGGGAAGCTTGCTGATGAAGATCCTTCTTTTAAAGTGACCTATAACACCGAGACCGGGCAAAATATAATTTCCGGTATGGGCCAACTCCATTTAGAAGTTATGGTGGCTAGATTGATAGATGAGTTTAAAGTAGAGGCAAGAGTCGGTACGCCTCAAGTGACTTACAAAGAGACGATTACGCGCAAAGTTGAAGCAGTAGGTAAATTCATACAACAGACCGGAGGCAGGGGGCAGTACGGACATGTTATTTTGCTTATGGAGCCTCAAGCAAAAGGCAAAGGTATCGTTTTTGAAAGCAAGATAAAATCAGGCGCTATACCCAAAGAGTATATTCCGGCAGTTAAAGAGGGAGTTAGGGAAGCCTGCGAGAGCGGAATCTTGGGTGGATATCCTGTTGTAGATATAAAAATTAGCTTGATAGACGGCTCCTATCATGATGTCGATTCTTCTGAACTTAGCTTTAAAGTTGCCGGAGAAATGGCGGTAAAAGATGGTTTAAAAAAAGCCGGCCCAATTGCTTTGGAGCCAATAATGAACTTAGAAGTGAGTAGTCCGACTGAATATATAAGCCAGGTTATTGGTGACTTGAATGCTCGCCGCGCAAAGATATCTGCTGTCGGAGAGAAGAAGAACTTAAACATCGTAAAGGCAGATATTCCTTTAGGAGAAGTTTTTAACTACGCTGATGTATTGAGAAACTTGACACAAGGCCGAGCATCTTATACAATAGAGCCTTCATTTTATGAGAAGGTCCCGGATGAGTTATTAACGAGGATATTAGGAATTTAAGCGAAGAGAAGGAGGTGTGTTTATGGGAAAAGAGAAGTTTGTACGAACAAAACCCCATATTAATGTTGGGACTATTGGCCACGTTGATCATGGCAAAACTACTCTTACTTCAGCGATAACCATGGTTTTAGCAAGCCAAGGAAAAGCAAAAGCTTTGAAATTTGAAGATATTGATAAAGCGCCGGAAGAAAAAGAGCGAGGAGTCACAATAAATATAGCTCACGTTGAATACGAGACAGATAAACGTCATTATGCACATATCGATTGTCCCGGACACGCTGACTATATTAAGAATATGATTACTGGCGCCGCTCAAATGGATGGAGCAATTCTAGTTGTTGCGGCCACGGATGGCCCTATGCCTCAGACTAGAGAACATATACTTTTGGCTCGCCAAGTTAATGTTCCGGCAGTCGTAGTGTTCATCAACAAAATTGACCAGATGGAAGATGCGGAGCTTATTGAACTGGTAGAGGAAGAAGTTAAAGATGTGCTTAACAAGTATGAATTTCCGGGAAAAGACATACCGATAATTAAGGGTTCAGCGTTGAAGGCGATGAAGTGTGGTTGCGGTAAAGACGAATGTTCGAATTGTAAGCCGATTTTAGATTTGGTGAAAGCAGTAGATGATTATATTCCTACACCAAAAAGAGAAATAGATAAGCCATTTCTTATGGCGGTTGAAGATGTTTTTTCAATCTCCGGCCGGGGGACAGTAGTGACCGGAAGGATAGAGAGAGGAAAGGTTAAGGTTAGCGAAGAAATTGAAATAGTAGGAATACGCGAGGAGACTAGAAAAACAGTGGTTACCGGTGTTGAGATGTTTCGTAAGCTTCTTGATGAGGGTCAAGCCGGTGATAATGTTGGTTTGCTTCTTAGGGGTATTGATAAGGAGGGGGTTGAGAGAGGTATGGTTTTGGCTAAGCCCGGCTCTATTACGCCTCATAAGAAATTTAAAACTAAAGTGTATGCTTTAAAAAAAGAAGAAGGAGGCAGGCATACTCCTTTTTTCGCCGGATACAGGCCCCAATTCTACTTTAGGACTACGGACGTTACCGGCACCTGTCAGTTACCTCAAGGTGTCGAGATGGTTATGCCCGGAGATAATGTAGAGTTGGAAGTTACGCTTATCCAGCCAATAGCCGCTGAAAAAGAATTAAGATTTGCTATCCGTGAAGGTGGAAGAACAGTAGGTGCAGGAGTAATTACAGAGATCAAAGAGTAAAACAATATTGTAAGTATGCTTAAGCTAAGGATAAGATTAAAAGCGTTTGATCACAGGATTTTAGACCAGTCTGCTCAGGAGATAACCGAAGTGGCTGCACGTACAGGGGCAAGGGTCAACGGCCCTATACCGATGCCTACCAAAAAGAAGATTTATACGGTAAATCGTTCCACCAACATAGACAAAAAGTCACGCGAACAATTTATGCTGGCTATACATAAGCGGATTATTGACTTAGATAATCCTACAGCAAAGACTATAGATGCATTGAGAAAGTTGAATCTGCCCGCAGGAGTTAACGTAGAAATAAAGCAAGAAGTATAGTCAGCCCGAGTAGTCTTTAAAGCCTGAGGCAAGAGCGCCCTTCAAGAGTGGGCTTTTGCCTTAGCAGAGTTCTTGAGCTGGGTTTAATTTAGGATAGAACGAGATGATTAGAGAGATTTACGGTAAAAAAATAGGAATGACCCAAGTGTTTGATGCCGTGGGTAATCAGATTCCGGTTACGCTAGTGGAGGTGGAGCCGGTTTATGTTTTGGAAAAATGCGAATATTCTACAAAAACAAGAGTAAAAATTGGCTGCTTTAAAGTTGAAGATAAAAAGATAAGCAAAATAAAAAAACCGGAGTTAGGTTATTTCAATAAACTAGGCGTTACGCCCTATAGGCTTGTAAGGGAAGTTGCTGTTGAGAAGGATGCCGATTTTTCTTTTACAAAGCCTGGCCTTTCCAAAGAAACCGGTAAGCAAAGTAAGGTTAACGATTTAGCGGTTCCAAAAGAACCTTCAGCTGATACAAAAAGTAATAATAGCAGTTCTGAGGGCGGCTCTCAACAAAAGGGTAAGTCCGAGGAAGATTCTTCTGCTGCTGATTCTAAAGCCGAATCTAACCCTCGCCAGATAGGTGTTGAGGTTTTCAGCGAAGGTGATATCGTTGACGTTAGAGCTAAGACTAAAGGTAAAGGATTTACCGGAGGAATGAAAAGGCATAATTGGAGTGGTCAGCCCGCTTCTCACGGTTCAACAACACATCGTCGGGTAGGGTCAATAGGAGCGTCGGCTTATCCTTCAAGGGTTATGAAGGGTGTTAGAATGCCGGGTCACATGGGCAATGCTTTCAGAACAACGAAGGAATTGAAAGTTATAAAGGTTGATACGGAGAAGGCATTACTATTTATTAAGGGCGGCGTTCCCGGTGCAAGGGGAACGATAGTGCGGATAAGGAAAGCAAGATAGCAATTTTTAGTATTTTTATTGATTATTATAAGTAAGTGAAGTCATGACTGCGAAACTTAAAAAAAAACATACAAAAAAAGACGCACTCAATTTAGAGTTAAATATTGTGGATATTCGCGGTAAAGAGGTGGAAAAAGTAAAACTTGATAATAGCGTCTTTGACGGAAAGATAAACCCCAGCCTTATGCATCAGGCAGTAGTAACCTATTTAGCCAATCAAAGAAAGGGGCTGGCCTGTGCAAAAACAAGAGGCGAGGTGAGAGGCGGCGGTAGAAAGCCTTGGAGACAGAAAGGTACCGGCCGGGCAAGAGTCGGCTCAATACGGTCTCCGATTTGGAGGGGCGGAGGAGTTACTTTTGGCCCGAGGCCGCATTCATTCAGAAAGGATTTACCTAAAAAAATGCGAATTTTAGCTTTAAAAAGTGCCTTCAATGCAAAACTAAAAGATGAGCAAATTTTAATTCTTAGTGAATTGGTCATGGATTCTCATAAGACTAAAGATTTTTCGAAGATTATCGATAAGTTGAAGTTAAATAAAGGAAGGGTGAGATTTGTGGTTGAAAAAATAGAGAACAATCTTAAGTTAGCAACTCGTAATATTAAGACTGTATTTATAGCCAGAGCTTCTGATATTAATGCCAAGGAAGTTATTGATTGCAAGCGTTTAGTTTTGACTAAGGAGGCTTTAAAAAAAGTGCAGGAGAGAATAAAAAATGTCGGCAAATAAAAGTATTTATTCTGTTATTAAAGCACCCCTGGTTACTGAAAAGTCTGCTAAAGATTCAGTTTACCGCAAATATACTTTCTCGGTGGATAGGGGTGCTAACAAAATAGAGATAAAAAGATCTATAGAGAAAATATATAAGGTAAAAGTAGACAAAGTCTCAACTTTAACGGTAAAGGGGAAGATGAAACGAATTCGTGCCAATCAGCGGGGTAAGACAACTGACTGGAAAAAGGCAGTGCTAACCTTAAAAGCAGGGTTTGAGATAAAACTTACTTAAAAGTGGGATACTTATGGGATTAAAGAAATTTAGGCCAATAACACCGTCTTCGAGATTTAAAGTGCTATCTGATTTTTCTGAACTTACAAAATCCCGGCCGGAGAAGTCTTTGACTGCCAGCTTAAAGAAGAGTGGCGGAAGGAATAACCGAGGCCGGATAACTATGAGAAGACGCGGAGGCGGCCATAAACGTAAATATCGAGTTGTTGATTTCAAAAGAGACAAATTCGATGTCTTAGGTGAAGTTATGGCTATTGAATACGATCCTAATAGGAGCGCACGAATAGCTTTGATTGAATATCCTGATAAAGAAAAAAGATATACGCTTTGGCCGGATAAATTGAAAGTAGGCGATAAAATAATCAGCGCTTTTGATTCTCAGGTCGATATAAAGCCAGGTAATTGCATGAAATTAAAGCATATTCCTATGGGCACCTTAGTGCACAACCTGGAATTAGAGCCGGCTAAAGGTGGAGTTTTGGCTCGAAGCGCCGGAAGTTGGGCCCAAATTATGTCAAAAGAGGATAATTTTGCTCAGTTGCGTATGCCCTCAGGAGAGATACGTTTGTTGAAAGTTGACTGTCGGGCTACTGTAGGACAATTAGGCTTAATTGAACATTCATCATTTGTGCATGGAAAAGCTGGCCGGATACGCTGGCTGGGAAGGCGTCCAAAGGTGAGAGGAGTAGCTATGAACCCTGTTGACCATCCTCACGGAGGGGGAGAGGGTAAAGCCGGCCAAGGTAATCCCCATCCAGTTACACCTTGGGGTAAGCCTACTAAAGGTGCAAAAACCAGAAGGCCTAAGAAGAGAAGTAGTAAGTATATAATTAAAAGGAGAACTAAAAAATGAGCCGTTCTCTAAAAAAAGGTCCATTTATTGATGCCAAGCTTTTAAAAAAGGTTCAGCGGTCTAAAGAAGCCGGGGACCGCAAAGCCATAAAGACTTGGTCCCGGAGCTCAATGATATCTCCGGAATTTGTGGGATTAACTTTTGCTGTTCATAACGGGAAAAAACATGTGTCTCTTTTTATTACTGAAGGTATGGTTGGGTATAGGCTGGGGGAGTTTATTCCCACCAGAACGTTTAGACAGCACGGAGGAATAAAGTCTAGGAAGGCCATAGCGAAAAAATAATTATCCGGCTGCAAACTATAAGCTATAAGATATAAGAGGGAAATGCAAAACGCCTTTAGAAGCTTAAAGCTGGGACAAAGATGGTAGCAAAAGCAGAAGCAAAATATATAAGGATATCGCCTACTAAGATTCGGCCAGTCATGAAATTGGTGCAGAATGTTTCTGCAGTTAGAGCTATGGGTAGGTTAGAATTAGTCAATAAAAAAGGTGCTTATTACTTGAGGAAAGTATTAAAATCAGCTTTAGCTAATGCCAAAAACAAAGGATACGAAGAGGGTCAATTGTTTATTTCCAAGGTAGTCGCCAATTCTGGTCCTACTCTAAAAAGACACAGAGCGGCTTCTTTTGGAAGGGCAGTAACGATACGTAAAAGGACATCTCATATTTTAGTGGAGTTGGATACGCCTCAAAAATTAGTTGGGGGAATGAAGTAAGCTATAAACTGTAAGTCATAAGAGCAAGAGGTAAATAATGGGACAAAAAGTTCATCCTTATATTTTAAGAATTGGGTTTGGTAAAGATTGGCTTTCCCATTGGTTTTCGGCAAGGAAAAGAGAATATGCTGATTTTTTAGAGGAAGATTTCATAATAAGAGATAGAATTAAACGGGGGTATCCTAATGGATCTGTGGCGACAGTTATTCTGGAAAGGGTATCTAAGCTTGGGGTGAGAGTTAGAATAAGGACTTCTCGGCCGGGAGTTATTATCGGCAGAAGAGGGCAGGATATAGAACGCTTAAAAAGAGAGTTAAGCGAGTTAACCCGTAAAGAAATAGTTATTGATGTAGAGGAAGTTGGCGAGCCAGCGCTTGAGGCCCAACTGGTGGCAGAAATGGTTGGATTCCAGCTTCTCAGGAGAGTAAATTTTAGAAGAGCAATGAAACGCGCGATACAGCAGGCAACTTCTTTAGGCGGAGAGGGAATTAAAATAAAGTGTTCCGGTAGATTAGGAGGCGTGGAAATTGCCCGTAAAGAATCCTATAAGTATGGGAAGATTCCTCTGCAAACTTTTCGAGCAGATATAGATTATGGTTTTTATATTGCTAAGACTACCTATGGTACTATAGGGGTGAAAGTTTGGATTTATAAAGGCGAGAAAAGACTAGGAAGCTATTTGTTTAAAGAAGGCCAAGGAGAAGAAAGATAATTATGCTCATACCGAAAAGAGTAAAGTACAGAAAAGTTCAGCGGGGAAGGCGTAAGGGTTTAGCGGTTAGTGGCTCGAGCGTTGCTTTCGGAGAGTTTGGAATTAAGGCCTTAGAGCCAGCTTGGCTTAAGAATAATCAGATAGAAACCGTGAGAATTATTCTTACCCGTCGCCTGCGGAGAGGTGGAAAACTCTGGATAAGAGTTTTTCCTGATAAGCCTGTAACGAAAAAACCGGCTGAGTCAAGGCAAGGTAAAGGTAAGGGCGAGGTAGAAAGTTGGGTAGCGGTTATAAGGCGGGGGAGAGTTGTTTTTGAGCTAGGAGGAATTCCCGAAGACTATGCTAGAGAATCTTTCAAGT
The DNA here is from genome assembly GCA_024542985.1 of Candidatus Omnitrophota bacterium. Classification (GTDB taxonomy): domain Bacteria; phylum Omnitrophota; class Gorgyraeia; order Duberdicusellales; family 4484-171; genus JAMXCX01. The sequence goes on from JAMXCX010000033.1 coordinate 11,005, forward strand.
TAGTTGCTTACAAATTACCCTTTAGGACGATGTTTGTTAATAGAAAGAGATAGGTTTTAAAAGAGGTAAGAAGAGTGAAAATAAAAGATTTGCGAGGAATAACAAAAGAGGAATTGACTGAGAAATTGGACGATTTGAATAAAGAACTTATGGAATTACAATTCAAACGTAAAAGCGGGGTAGAAAAACCACATCTTTTCAAAGAATTGAAGAAGAGTATTGCGCGAATTTTTACTGTTATAAATGAAAAAAAAGGGGTAGAAAGTGGCCAGAGGTAAAATTTTAGAAGGTCTAGTTACATCTGATAAGATGAATAAGACTATTTCAGTATTGGTTAAGGTTAAATTTTCCCATCAATTGTACAAGCGTTCATCAGTAAAAAGAAAAAAGTATAAAGCCCATGATGAGAATAATACAGCTAAAATTGGCAACAGGGTAAAGATAATTGAAGCCCGGCCTTTCTCTAAGGAGAAAAATTTTAGATTACTGGAGATTTTGAAATGATTTATATGCGGGCTAAGTTAGAAGTAGCCGATAATAGCGGGGCACGTTTAGTTGGCTTTATAGGAGTTATTGGCAAAAAGAACAAAGACCATGCCGATATCGGGGATGTTTTTACTGGCAGCGTTAAAGAGGCTACTCCCAATGCAGCCATAAAAAAGGGTGAGGTAGTGCGGGCTGTTGTAGTAAGGACACGTTTTCCTATCAAGAGAAAGGACGGCTTAGCTATTAGATTTGATAAAAATGCCTGTGTGATTATTGATAAGCAGGGCAATCCCCGAGCGACCCGGGTGTTTGGCCCCGTAGCTAGGGAACTGAGAGACAAATTTGCTAAGATTTTATCTTTGGCTCCGGAAGTGATATAGGGATAAGTAGAGGTATAAAATTGAGTTTACGAATAAAAAAAGGTGATAAGGTGATGGTTCTTAGCGGACGCGATGCTGGAAAGTCTGGCAAAGTTTTAAAGGTTCTCACTGGCAAGGGGCGCCTGATAGTAGAAGGAATTAATTTAGTTAAGAAGCATATACGTCGTCGGTCAGAAGGCGAATCCAGCGGTATCAAGGAGCTTCCGGCTTCTCTTAACATTTCTAATGTTGCGTTATTTTGTAGTAGTTGCAATAGAGGAGTAAGGTTTGGCGTAAAGTTATCTAAGGATAAAAGCAAGGCAAGAATTTGTAAGAGATGCCAAAGGGCCATTTGATACTTTGGCTTCGCTCAGTCCTGAGTGTAATCGAAGGACTGATCAAGGTCGAATGGGTTGATTTTATTGATATTGAAATAGATTTTTAAGGATTACAATATGATTTCAAAACAAAAATACATACCACGATTTCTTACCTTGTACAGAGACACTATAGTTTCTGAGCTCAGGAAGAAAGGGGGGTATAAAAATGATTTGGCAGTTCCCCGGATGCTGAAAATTGTGATAAATATGGGGATTGGAGAGGCGACTTCCGATTCTAAAATCGCAGAAAAGGCATGCGGAGAGTTAACTTTGATTGCTGGACAAAAGGCAAAGATATGCCGAGCACGCAAGCCTATATCTAATTTTAAGTTAAGGAAGGGCCAGCCTATAGGTTGTTGCGTAACTTTGCGGAAAGCGCGAATGTATGAGTTTCTCGATCGTCTTATTACTGCAGCAACGCCTCGTATGCGCGATTTTAGAGGATTACCGTCAAATTCTTTCGATGGGAATGGTAATTATACTTTTGGGTTGTCTGAACAGAGCATATTTCCTGAGCTGGACCTTGATAAAATAACCAGAGCTCAAGGGATGAATATCACTATTAATACAAGTGCGCGGACAGACCAGGAGGCAAAAGAGCTTTTGAAATCTTTTGGGTTCCCTTTTAGGGTAAGGTAGTTGTAAAAAAATATTTATTACCTTATTAAATGGAGAGTTAAATGGCGACTAGAGCAAAAATTGAAAAGTGGAAAAGGGAACGTATAAAGCCGAAATTTTCCACCCGGCGCAAGAACCGCTGTCGTCTTTGCGGTAGGCCGAGAGGCTATATCAGAGATTTTGAGCTTTGCAGAATTTGCTTTAGGCAGCTTGCTTGGCAAGGTTTAATACCGGGAGTGAAAAAAGCTAGCTGGTGAGTAATAAATTAAAAAGTGTAAAATTTTCACCAGAGGTATCTGCCTGCCGGACAGGCAGGGATCATCCTCGGGCTGGGAAAATTGACAGGGAAGTATTTTTTCACTGCCGTCAAATAAAAGTAAGGAAGGCGATATGAGTAGAACGGATTTAGTTAGCGATGTTTTTACTATAATAAGGAATGCCGCTAGGGCAAGAAAAGAAGATACCTATATTCCTCATTCTAAGTTTGTTTTAAAGATATGTGATATTTTTAAAAAAGAAGGTTATTTGGAGAATTTTAAAGAAGTTGATTTAGAAAATTTCAAGAAAATCAAAGTCTATTTAAAATACGACGGAAAAAAAAGTGCTATTAGGCAGATAAAAAGAGTATCCTCGCCTGGCAGAAGAGTGTATGCAAAAAATAAGGATATCCCGTCAGTTTTAGGGGGTTATGGTTTCGCAATAATTTCAACTTCCCAAGGGATATTTACAGATAAAGAGGCGAGAGCCAAAGGTTTAGGCGGGGAAGTTATCGGTATGGTTTGGTGAAGAGGCAATTGGAGAATAAATGTCAAGAGTCGGGAAAGAACCTGTAGCATTACCCAAAGAAGTTAAAGTAAAAGTAGAAAATAGCTTTGTTTTAGTGGAGAGTGCTAATAATAAACTCCAGCTGCAGATTCCTCTCGGGATCAATATAGAAGTAAAAGAGGAATCAGTATTGGTTACGAGGGATAATGATTCAAAACAGCTCAGGAGTTTACACGGGACAATAAGAGTGCTCATCCGTAATATGGTAAAGGGGGTAACAGAAGGCTTTAAGAAAGAATTAGAAATAATTGGCGTAGGATATAAGGCTCAAGTAAAGGGAAAAAATCTGGTCATGAATATAGGATTCTCGCATCCGGTTGAGATGGCTATTCCCGAAGGATTAAAAGTTTCTACACTTTCTGCGACGCGAATTGCCGTGGAAGGCATAGATAAGCAAAAAGTTGGTGAGTTTGCCGCAGAAATTAGGCAGGTATATCCCCCGGAGCCCTATAAAGGCAAAGGGATAAGATATGCCGGAGAAGAAGTGCGGAAAAAACTGGGAAAAGCATTAGCAAAATGAACACAAGCGCAAAGTTAAGAAGACACAAAAGAGTTACAAAAAAGGTTAAGGGTTCTGAGCTTAAGCCTCGTTTGGTAGTTTTTAGAAGTAGAAAGCACATTTATACTCAGCTGGTAAACGATGATGCCCAAAAAGTAATTATTGGATGTTCTACTCTAAGCAAGGATTTTAAAGCCAAAAATATGAAATCAACCAACAAGGAAGCGGCTAAAGAGATAGGAAAATTTATTTCACAAAAGGCGCTCAAGCTGGGGATAAAGACGGTGTGTTTTGATAGAGGAGGCGGCAAATATCACGGCAGAATAAAAAGCCTTGCCGACGGTGCAAGAGAAGGAGGTTTGAAATTTTGAATAAGGATAAAGGGGGAGAACGGACACGCAAAGATGCGAAGATTCCAGCTAAAGGTGTTTCTTCAGGCGAAAAAGAAACTGTTTTTATTGAAAAAGTTCTTTTTATTAACCGGACCACCAAAGTTACTAAGGGAGGTAAAAATTTGGGATTTTCCGCTCTTGTCGTAGTAGGTGATGGCAATTCAAACGCTGGTTTTGCTTTAGGAAAAGCAAATGAAGTCGCTGATGCTATAAGAAAAGGCATAAATAAAGCTAAAAAAAGGGTGATGTTCATTAGGAGGAAAGGAACTACTATACCCCATAAAGTTATCGGAGAGTTTGGCGCTGTTGAGATGCTACTTAAACCCGCCAGTCAAGGCACGGGAGTTATCGCTTGTTCACCGGTAAGGGCGGTCTGTGAATGCGTAGGCATAAAAGACATTTTAACTAAGAACCTAGGCAATTCTACCAATCAACTTAATGTAGTTAAAGCCACATTTGAAGGTTTAAAAAGTTTTAAAGGCTAAACTATGGATTTATCGATTTTGAAAACAAGGTCTGAGAGTAAAAACCCAAAACGGCTAGGCAGAGGGGTTGGCTCAGGATTAGGCAAAACTAGCGGCCGAGGGCATAAGGGAGCTGGCCAGCGTAAGGGCAAGAAGCTTCCTTATGCAGGATTTAGAGGTGGTAATCTTCCCTTGGCAAGAGTGCTTCCCAAAAGAGGATTTACGCCTTACAGAAGGAGAAAATACCAGATAGTTAATTTGGGCGATATTTTGAAACGCATAAAAGGATCCTCAGAAATAAATCCGGAAGTTTTAAAGAAGTTTAATCTTATAAAAGATACAAAAAAGCCAGTTAAAATACTTGCCTGCTTAAAAGAAGATTTTTCTTCCAAAGCTATTTTTAAGGCAGATAAATTCTCATCTAAGGCTAAGGAGTTAATAGAAAAGGCAGGAGGGAGTCTAGAGTG
>JAMXCX010000034.1 GCA_024542985.1 Candidatus Omnitrophota bacterium
CATTTAAACTTGCGGCTATTCGTTGTTTTAAAAATGCCTTCTTAAAAAGTGAACCAATATTACTTGAACCCTGCATGGCTTTGGAAATCACAACTCCTGAGGAGCATTCAAGCAATATTGTGGGATATATTTGTTCGAGAAGAGGAAGAATATTAGGAATGGATGTGAAAGGTAATCAAAAGCTTATTATCGCCGAGGCTCCTCTTTCTGAGATGTTCGGATGCGTCACGAATTTGCGTTCATTGAGCTCCGGACGCGCCAACTGTTCGATGCATTTTAAAAAATACACCCAGGTGCCTAAAGATATAACCGAGAAGATAATTGAGGAAAAGATCAAGAAAGACTAAAAATAACCCAAGAAAACAATTTCCTAATGGCGGTTTGAAACAAGACTTTTGTATCCTCGAGATTGTGATATAATTTTAGTATATGACCAGCGTCAAAAAGATTCTGATAATATCTTCCGATAGAAATTTAAAAGACGTACTTAATTTTTGTTTAGACGGATGGGGTTATGAGGTATTTTTACAGGATTCATCAAGACAGCAGGATATAGAGCCTATTAAGAAAATTTCCCCCGACGCTATAGTGATTGATGTTCAATCTGCCCGCAAAGATCAGCTCAATATTTGCCGTCTCCTAAAAGATAATTTTGCCACTGCTTTTATACCGGTTATAACCCTTATTAACAAACGTCAGCTAAGGGCACAACTCCTAAATCTTAAACAGGGCGTTGACGATTATTTAATAAAGCCACCGGATCCTCTAGATTTGCGTATTCGAATCGAGATGGTTATAAGGAGGTCCCAGCATAGTATTCACGCCAGTCCTCTAACTGGCCTGCCCGGAGGAAAAATCTTAGAGGATGTGCTTCGCGAGAAATTAAAAGGTGGGGGCCAATTTTCCTTTGGATATCTGGATATAGATAATTTCAAATATTTCAATGATGTTTATGGGTATCAGAGAGGAGATAGAGTGATTTTACACACAGCGTATATGCTTTTTAATACCCTAAGGCAATTTGGCAATGCTGATGATTTTATCAGCCATATCGGAGGGGATGATTTTGCTTTTATCAGTACTCCCGATAAATATGAAAAAATCTGCCGTAATTTTATTCAAACTTTTGATAATGTTGTACCTTTTCATTATTCTCCCCAAGACAGGGGGCAAGGGTTTTTGATGGCAAGAGACAGAAGCCGTAAAATCAAACGTATCCCCTTAATGAGCGTGTCTATAGCGGTAGTTAACAAGGATGCCTCGGTTGTTTTAAAAAATACAATACAGATAAATGAAAGAATTGCTGAAATAAAGAGGTATTTAAAGACATTGCCGGTGAGTAAATTTATGGCTGATAGGCGTGATGTTAAATTGGCAAAGTATAAAAAACCCCAGATTAACGAAAAAAATGACAATCATAAAGCTTATAAACCTTTGGGTCAGATATTGCTTGAGAAAAATATAGTATCCTATGAACAGCTGGATGAAGCCCTTACTATCCACTGGAAAAAAGGGGTTGTATTAGGGGAGATGCTTAAAGAGCTTGGTTTTATTAATGATGAGAGCTTGCAGCAAGCATTGCTTACGCAAGAGACTAATCTTTCTTATTCTGTTTTGAAAAATTGAGAGGGGAGAAATGTTTAATAATTTCTTAGATAAAGTATTTTTTAATAATCGTGTCCTAGATTATTTTATTTGTTTGGGGGTATTTCTATTAAGTCTTATCATTATTAAAATATTTCAGCATATTATTTTAAAAAAGCTTAAAGTTTGGGCCGAAAAAACCAGAACTACTTTAGATGATTTTTTGGTCGAGTTGTTTGCAAAGCTGGCAGTCCCCTTTGGCTGTTTTGCTGCTCTTTATGCAAGTTTAAAATATTTAACTTTGCCTGCGCATTCTGATAGAGCTATTAATGTCGCAGCTATAGCTATTTTGACAATTTTCAGCGTTCGCCTAGGCATAAGGCTTATTGCTTACGGCCTTAAGGTTTATTTAGGTACGCAAGGAAGGACCCAGGCCCTCGAGCATAGCCTTAAGGGAATATTAGCAGTTATTAAATTCATCATATGGGTTCTGGCAGTAATTTTCTTTTTAGATAATTTAGGTTTCAAAATTTCAACAGTGATAGCCGGTTTAGGCATAGGCGGTGTGGCTATTGCCTTAGCTGCCCAAGCTGTCTTAAAAGACCTATTTAGTTATTTTTCTATAATTTTTGACCGGCCTTTTGAAGTCGGAGATTTTATTATTATCGGCGATCTCTTAGGGACTGTAGAACATATAGGGATTAAAACAACACGTATTCGCAGTTTAGGCGGCGAACAATTAGTATTTTCAAACTCGGATTTAACCGATTCGCGCCTGCGCAATTATAAGCGAATGCAAAAAAGAAGGGTTGTTTTTAAGCTAGGAGTGGTTTATCAAACATCCTTAGCGAATTTAAAGCAAATACCTAAAGTAATTGAAGAAATTGTAAAAGGGGTAAAAAACACCGCTTTTGACCGGGCGCATTTCTTATCCTATGAAGATTTTAGTCTCCTTTTTGAGGTTGTTTATTATGTCTTAAGCGGAGATTATAACAAATACATGGATGTTCAGCAGGAGATTAATTTTGCTATTAAAGAGGAATTTGAGAAGCGCAGCATTGAGTTTGCCTTTCCTACTCGTACGATATATACTGCCAAATAGGCCTAAAAGCAGCTCTTTTTAGGGTTTTTGAGCTATTGTGGCCAAATAGCGATATGGGTTGAAAACAAGGTGTATAATGTTGTATAATTTAAATGCCGATAAGGGCAAACCTCATGAAAGTGGGGGGCGCAAAGCCACAGGCCTAAGGTGCTTCGAAGCGGTATGAGATGTGAACCTCCTCATTCACGCGTTTCCCCGTTCTAGGAGCTACTATGGCGGCTGGGTTGCCGAAGATGTTAGTGGGCCCTTATCGGCCCTTTTTTATTTATGAATTCATTCCTAGGCCAACAGACCACCCAGAGTAGGCTTTCGGCCTGTTGGGCAGCCAGAGAGGTTTCTAAAATCAATTTGTTATGAATATATATTTAATTGTTATTCTGGCCATTTTGATTTTTAATTATATATTGAATCTGGTTGTTGAAGTTCTTAATCTTTCCGCCATAAACACGATTTTGCCCCAGGAGTTTAAAGGCTGGTATGACGAGGTAAAATACAAGAAATCACAAAATTATCTAGGGGAGAATACTCGGTTTAAACTCTTTGAGAGTAGTTTTTTTACTTTTGTCATATTATTCTTTATTTTAAGCGGTGGCTTTAATTTCATTGATAGAGCCGCAAGGAGTTTTGGCCTGGGAAGTATTTTAACAGGTTTGATGTTTGCCGGGATTTTGTTTATGGCTTTGCAAGTATTTGGGGTTCCTTTTTCAGCCTACCGTATTTTTATTATTGAACAGAGATATGGTTTCAACCGGACTACTGTCAAGACTTTTATTCTCGACATTTTAAAGGGAGGGATATTGACTTTTATCATAGGGGGAATTATCTTTTCTTGTGTTTTGTGGTTTTTTGCCAAAACTGGGAAGTTCGCTTGGGCCTGGTGTTGGCTGGCAGTTACTCTTTTTGAGATGTTTTTAATATTTATTGCTCCGGTTGTGATTATGCCTCTTTTTAATAAATTTAGCCCTTTAGAGGATGGAGAGCTGAAAAGTTCGATTAAGGATTATGCTGACTCCCAAAATTTTAAGCTGAAAGGTGTATTTAAAATGGATGGTTCAAAGCGTTCCACCAAGTCCAATGCTTTCTTTACCGGGTTTGGCAAATACCGGCGGATAGTTTTATTTGATACATTAATAAAAAATCATACTGTTAGCGAATTAGTTTCTGTGCTTGCGCACGAGATAGGCCATTATCGAAAGAAGCATATTATAAAATCAATAGCTATTTCAATTGCAACCAGCGGCATAATGTTTTTTATTTTATCTTTATTTATAAATAACCCGGAGTTGTTTGCAGCATTTAAAATGGAAAATATCTCTATATACGCCAGTTTGTTTTTTTTCGGTTTTCTCTATACGCCAATAAATATGGTTTTTTCCCTGCTTTCGGGTATGCTTTCCCGAAAGCATGAATACGAGGCTGATTACTATGCTGTTTCAACATATAAAAATCCCCAGGCTTTTATTGCGGCTTTAAAGAAACTGAGCGTTGATAACTTATCGAATTTAACCCCACACCCTTTAAAAGTATTTTTGCATTATAGCCATCCTCCGGTTTTAAAACGAATTGAAGCAATCAGGCGTCAAAATATCGCTTAGAGAGGTTTTAAGAAACTTTTAAATTCCCTTTATTTTAGCCATAAATGCCTTTGTCTTCGGCTTTTGGGGTTATGCTTGAGGTGAACTAAGAAGAGCTCAAAATAAGCCAAATCAGCGAAAAAATTACTATTTAATATGTCCAAAGAGAGATTTATAGCCCATATTGATATGGATGCTTTTTTTGCTGCTGTTGAGCAGCGGGATAATCCTAAATTGCTCAATAGGCCGGTAATAATAGGAGCTGATCCTAAAGGAGGCAAAGGCAGGGGTGTTGTTTCAACCTGTTCTTATGAGGCCAGAAAGTTTGATGTCCATTCTGCTCTGCCGATATCTATTGCATACAGAAGATGTCCGCAAGCTGTATTTTTGCCTCCGGATATGGAAAAATACAAAAGAGTGTTTGATCAGATTTATGATATTATTTATGATTTTACTCCTGTGATTGAGGTTATTAGCATTGATGAGGCATTTTTAGATTTAACGGGGAGTTTTCACCTTTTCAATACTCCGGCTGAGGCCTGTTTATTGCTGAAAGCCAGAATAAAACAAGAGTTAGGGTTAACTGCTTCTTTAGGGCTGGCTCCCACTAAAATGGCAGCCAAGATAGCCTCTGATTTAGATAAGCCTGACGGATTCATTCGAGTTAAGCAAGGTGAATTGCGTACTTTTCTTTGGCCTCTTGGGGTAGAGAAGCTTTGGGGTCTAGGTAAGAAGAGTACGCTCCTTTTAAATGAGATCGGCATCCGGACTATTGGTGATTTAGCTAAAGCAAACCCTCTACATTTAGAAGGCCAATTTGGTAAACACGCAAAGGCCTGGTGGGAGTCCGCTAATGGTTTTGATGAGCGCCAAGTAGAAACAGACGATCGAATAAAGTCAGTAAGTAATGAAACCACTTTTGATAAAGATACGAAAAATAAGCAGAAAATAGAAGCAACTTTAATCGGGCTTTCTGAAAGAGTCTCGCTGCGCCTGCGCCGACAATGTTTAAAGGGAAAGACTATTACTTTAAAAATACGCCTAGAAGGGTTTAATACGTATACAAGGGCTATAACTTTAGGCAAAGCAACTAATTTTTGCGATATGATTTATAAGGTCATAAAAAAGCTTTTTTATAATTTTGATTTAAAAAATAAAGGGGTGCGTTTAGTCGGGGTCAAGGTTTCAAATCTTATCGCCTCGGATATAAGGGACAGCATTTTTTATGATGAAAAGGATGAGAAAAAAGAGAATATACATAAAGCTATCGATAAGATAAAGCAAGAGTTTGGCTCTGGGGCCATCTGTAGGGCTGGCAGCATGGATTTTTTTGAGGCTTGAGTTTATTCTGCTTGACTTGTAATTGCAAGAAGCTAAAATCGTAGGAGATAGGTAAAAGTAGTTAGGAGTAGATATAGAAATTTACGGAGGTGTAATATGCTTAAAGAAAAAGTAGAAGAGGTTTTAAAGGAGATAAGGCCGACTTTACAGGCTGACGGAGGAGACGTGGAGCTGGTTGACGTTACTGATGAGGGAATAGTTACAGTTCGGCTGACCGGCGCTTGTGGATGCTGTCCGATGAGTACCCATACTCTTAAAATGGGCATTGAAGGTAAATTGAAAGAAAAAATACCGGAAATAAAGGAAGTCCAGCAAGTTCAATAACAGCTATTTTTTTAATATTCTAATTATTTACAGGTAAGTTTTGCCTGGACGTAATCGGTGAGAAGTTTTTTGTAATTTTGATTCATCAAAGAACCGGTCAAAATACTTTCTGATTTCATAAGAAGCTTTTTTATCTCATTTTCGGCACATCTTAGGCTTCCGGATTCTTTTATAACCATTCCTATTCGGGATAAGTCCTTCTTATCGACTTTTCTTTTTGCTAATATTTTTACTATTATATTTTTTTGTTTTTTACTGCCCATATTGAAGGCATACCATAAGAGCAGAGTCTTTTTTGATTCCTGAAGGTCGCTAAGGCAGGATTTTCCGGTTGTGGCCTCAGTGCCGAAAATTCCTAAAATATCATCTTTAATTTGAAAAGCCCGGCCCAAAAACATACCATATTTAAATACCCTATTGACCTGATTTTTATCAGCCCCGGCGAGTATTGCTCCGATAGCCAAAGGTGCAGCAAAAGAGTAATAAGCTGTTTTTTGGTCATATACTTGATAAATTTCATCTTTGGTGATATTTTGTATTTTTTTAAGGCTTAAAACCAGCTCCATAAATTCGCCTTTAGCCGTATACAACCCGGCCTGGAGGAATTTTTTTAAGGCTTTTTCTTTGCGTCCCGGTGATTCATCTATCGCTAAAAAACACTCTAGAGAAAGTATATATATAATATCCCCGGCAACAATCGCTAAATCTTGGCCTTTAAACTTAACATTTCTAAATTTTTTAAGATGGTTGTCGAAAGATTTATGCATAGAGGGCTTGCCTCTTCTGATGTCGGATTTATCAATAATATCGTCATGCACCAGAAAGAAATCGTGCAAAAGCTCAATAGATACAGCGCTTCGGTATAGGCCGGCGGCAGCTTTTTTGGTAAAACCTAAATAACCCGCCACAAAGAGTATAGGGCGTATTCTCTTGCCGGGATTTAAAGTAAATTTTTTTAAATTATTAAATAAAAGAGGAGAGGATTTTCCTAAGGAATAAATTTTATCTACACTTTTTAGAAATGTAGACATTTCTGCATTAATCCTATTTTTAATTTTGGTAAACATTGCCCCATAATAACATAGAGCTGTTGGTTATCCAAGCCTATTATGGCATAAAGACATACGGCTGCTTAGAGGGCCTAAGGGCTAAAATAACTCTTGACATACCCTAGGGGGGTATGGTATACTTGCAGTAGATTAAGAAAGTTAATAATAGCAAAATTTCAAGGAGGGTTCTTATGCGGAAGGTTTCTTTAATATTAATTTTAAGTTTTTTGCTGATTGGCTATTGTTTTGCTCAGGATAAAGGAAGTCATAAAGGAAGCCATAACCAGGATATGTCCGGCAATGAAGATGCAATTTCTGGGGATATTTTCGAAGTTAGCCCCAGTGTAGGCATATGCCCTGTTATGGGCGGTATTAAGAAGGATAAGTATTCGTATAGTTATAAAGGTAAGGCTTATTATTTTTGTTGTCCGGGATGCATTAAGGTGTTTAAGGAAAATCCGGAAAAGTATATTGCGAAAGTTAAAAAAATTAAAGTTGAGGCTTACCAATTTGGATATAGCCCGGAAAAAATAGTTGTAAAAAAAGGCGATATAGTAAGTATAATCGCTACATCCCGAGATATGGCGCATGGATTTTTTATTAAGGAATACGGTATTAATGTCACCGTTAAAAGCGGCGAGCTAAAAAAAATTGAATTTATTGCTGACAAAAAGGGTGAGTTTCCTATTCTTTGTTCAATTTATTGCGGTAGAGGTCACCACGGGATGAGGGCGAAGCTGATAGTAGAAGAATGAAAAAAATAAGGAGATGACTTATGGCACATAAAGTAACCCATGAGACGAACTTAGTTGCCTTGCGCAGAATTGGAGGCCAGATTCAGGGAGTTCAGCGAATGATAGAAAGCAAAAAGTATTGTATTGATATTATCAATCAGCTCCAGGCCGCCATAAACGCTCTCCATGGAGTGGCAGAAAAAATATTAACTAAGCATATGGAGCATTGCGTGGCCGAAGCCTTAAGGGGTAAGTCTGAGCAGCTAAGAACAGCCAAAGTAGGAGAGCTTATGTCAACGATAAGGAGACTGCGGAAGCTGTGATGATTAAAAAAGTATTTTTGCTGGGAGTTTTTATATTTATTTTTGCCGGGCAGTCCCTATTTGCCCAAAGTGATGCTTTTTTAGATAATTTAATCAGGCAGGCTATAGTTGATAATCTTCAGGTAAAACGATTAAGGAAGCAATGGGAGTCTAGAAAGGCTAGAGTTCTATCGGCAAAAACCTTACCTCAGCCCAGTATTGGTTTTACCCATTACGGTGAGTCAATTCAGACCAAAACCGGCCCGATGAAGAAAAAATATACCATACAGCAGCCGATACCTTTCCCCACCAAGTTGTCCTTGAAAGGTAAAATTGCCAAAAAGGAAGCCGGGATGGCTTATGCTAGATATATTTTAGGAGTGAGAGGGGTTATTGAAGAATTAAAGTCTTATTTTTATGATTATTATTTTATAAGACAGTCAATCAACGTTTTAAGGGAGGAAAAACTTATATTGGAAAATGTACATAAAAGCGTTCAAAGGAAGTATGAGACCCTTAAAGCAGCACAGCAGGATTTTGTAAAAATAGATTTAGAGATTTCAAAAATTGATGATAAAATCTTGAATCTAGGCCGGCAAGAGAATTTAATAGGCGCTCAGATAAATAGAATCATTGACCAGCCTCAGGGCGAAGAAATAGCAGTTTTGTTAGGATATAAACTTAATATAAAATATCTTAAAATTTCCAAAGGAGCCTTGCTGGAGATGGCCCTTAAGGAAAGCCCCCATATTCTTTTGGATAAATTAGGCTTAGAGCGGCAAAGCCATAAACTTTCCTTAGCTAAACAGGGTTATATTCCTGATTTTAGTATTATGGCTGAATATATTGATATTGGTGAGGGCACGACTAATTTATCCAATGACGGGGAAAACGCCTGGATGATTGGGGTGAGCGTAAGAGTTCCCTTGTGGTTTTGGAAGATACGCTCTGATGTTAAATCAGCTAAGTTAAAACGCGATGCCGAAGAATACAAATTTCAGGATAAGAGGAGTTTTTTATCTTTTAAAATCGAAGATCTTTTTTTTCAATTAACGACCCAAGAGCAGCTAATAGATTTATACGGGAATGTAATTTTACCTCAAGCTGAACATAATTTTTCCGCATCCCGCACAGCCTATGAAGATGGTTCAGTAGATTTTTTGAATTGGTTGGATTCCGAAAGGAATTTAATCGCCATCAAAATCGCCAAGTTAAAGCAAGAGGTAGACTATAAGAAGATAATCGCTCAAATTGAGTATATTGTAGGTGAAGATTTAGAATAGGAGGGGAAATGAAAAAAATAATTTTAATAGCCGTTTTTATAATTATTGCTGCAGCAGTATCGTTTCATTGGGAAAAGAAGTCAAAGCCACCCCAAGAACATTTTAAGTCCAGCCAAAAGAAAAGCCAAATTTTATATTACACTTGCGGAATGCATCCTTCAGTTAATATAAGCCCCCAAAGTTATAATAAGGGCAATAAGAGTTGTCCCATATGCCATATGGATTTAGTGCCGGTATACAAAGATGGTGCAGGCGCTTCCGATGATGCTGCAAACGTTATATCTATCAGTCCTAAGGCCTTAGCCTTGGCCGGGATTGAGACTTCTAAAGTCAGGGTTTTGCCTTTATTCAAAGAGATACGGACAGTAGGCGTCATTGCTTACGATCCGGGTTTAAGAACGGCTCAAGAAGAATATATCCAGGCTTTAAGGACCTATAAAAAGATTTCTCAGTCGCAATTTGAGGATGCTAAGAGGAGAGCAAAAGATATTCTTGATGCTTCAAGAACGAAGCTAAGACTCCTGGGAGAGAGTGAGGAGTTGATAAAGGAGCTAGAGGCTTCTGCTAAGCCGGATGACAGTTTGATTTTACCCGCTGATTTTATGTGGGTTTATGCTGAGGTTTATGAGCATGAAATGTTTTGGCCTCAAATCGGTGATAGCGTAGATATAATTTCTTTGGCTGATACCTCTGTTACTTTTGAAGGAAAGATTAAAGCAATAGACCCTGTTCTAAATGAGAAAACACGAACTTTAAGATTAAAGATTAAAGTTGCCAATAAAGGCCGCATTTTAAAACCAAATATGTATGTAGATGTTTATTTGAAAAGCGAGTTAGGCTCGGTTTTGAGCCTGCCCAAAGAAGCAATTTTAGATACGGGTAAAAGAAAAATTATTTACGTAGAGCAAGGTGAGGGTAAGTTTATGTTAAAAGAGGTTACAGTTGGCCCCTTGGCTCAAGGGATTATCAAAAGGGAAAAAAAATATTTTTACCCTTTGATTGAAGGAGCCCAAGAAGGTGATTATGTAGTGTCAAAAGGAAATTTTTTAATTGATTCTCAATCCCAGCTAGGGGCGGCATCATCGATTTATGGCGGGGCTTTAGGTGAAAAGGAAACTGCGCCTGCGCATCAACATTAATGAAACTTAGAGGTAAAAGAGATTATGATTAATAAAATTATTGAAGGTTGTCTCAAGAACAGGTTTTTGGTAATAGCTACCTTTATTTTTATCATTATTTGGGGCTTTTCTTCGATGAAGGATATTCCGGTAGATGCTATACCCGATATCGGAGAACTCCAAGTTCTTGTTTATGCTGATTGGCCGGGTAGAAGCCCTAAGGACGTAGAAGACCAGGTAATTTATCCTTTAACTATCGGGCTTATGGGTACGCCCGGAATCAAAGTCGTCCGTTCTACGTCAGCTTTCGGTTTTGGCCTGGTGAATATGATTTTTAAAGATGGAACTGACTTTTACTGGGCCCGGACAAGAGTCCTGGAAAGACTGGATTTTGCTAAACGTGATATTCCTCAAGATGCAAAGGTTACTTTAGGCCCTGACGCAACAGCCTTAGGCCAGATATTTTGGTATACGG
Source organism: Candidatus Omnitrophota bacterium (assembly GCA_024542985.1). GTDB lineage: Bacteria > Omnitrophota > Gorgyraeia > Duberdicusellales > 4484-171 > JAMXCX01. The sequence goes on from JAMXCX010000034.1 coordinate 10,887, forward strand.
TAGAGGGAGAGGGTTATGACCTTTCCCAATTGCGCTCTATTCAAGACTGGTACATACGTTATCAGCTCAATGCGGTGGAGGGAGTTTCAGAAGTCGCCTCTGTAGGCGGTTACGTGCGTCAGTATCAAATTGATATTGACCCGAATAAACTTTTTGCCTATGGCATCAAAATACACGAGGTTATTAGAGCTGTAGAGAAGTCAAATATCGATGTCGGAGCTAAAGTCTTTGAAGAAGGCGGGGTAGAGTTTATTGTCCGGGGTTTAGGATTTATAAAGAATACTTCTGATATTGAAAATATCGTAATAACCTCGAAAAAAGGCACACCGCTTTATGTAAAAAATATCGCGACAGTAACCATAGGCCCGGAATTCAGAAGGGGTGCTTTAGACAGGGAAGGAAAAGAAGTATGCGGGGGAGTTGTATTGATGCGTTTCGGAGAAAACCCCCTAAAAGTCATAAAAGGGATTAAGAAAAAAATAAAAGAATTGTCAGTCGGCTTGCCTTCGGGGGTACGTATCGTTCCTTTTTACGACCGTACCGGCTTGATATTGCGTTCGATTGATACTTTAAAATCGGCATTAATTCAGGAAATTATTATTACTGTGTTTGTTATTATTATATTCCTTCTGCATTTCGGAGGCAGTGTGGCTATATCTATAGTTTTACCAATGGGAGTGTTAATTGCATTTATTTTGATGCGCCGGTTCGGCGTAGATGCTAACATAATGTCTTTAGGAGGTATTGCTATCGCTATCGGTGTTATGGTTGACTCCGGATGTGTACTAGTGGAAAATATGTATCGCCATATTGTTGATAAGCAAAAAGAATTAAAAAGCCCAAGGCTCAGCCCGGAGCAAAGACAAGATGCCTGTATGGCCGGCGCCCAAGAAGTCGGTAAGCCGGTTATTTTTGCTCTCCTAACTACAATTGTTGGTTTTATTCCGGTTTTTGTCTTAACCGGCCAGGCGGGAAAGCTTTTTAGGCCTTTAGCCTTTACTAAAACATTTGCCATGATCGGCGCTGCCATTATCGCTCTGGTTCTTTTACCCACGCTTAGTTATTATTTTCTAAAAGGAAAGTTACGGCCTGCGGATGAAAACAAAACAGCCCAGTTTTTATACCGGTGGTATAATCCGGCAATAGCCTGGGCTTTAAAAAATAAAATAAAAGTGGCAATAGCGGCAATTTTAATTATTGTTATCGGCCTTAGCTGCGCAGCTTTTATGAGCCAGGAATTTATGCCGCCTTTGAATGAAGGTGATTTATTATTTATGCCGGTGCTTCTTCCCGGCGCGTCTTTAACCCAAGTTATGGATGTAATGCGAAAGCAGGATATCATTATAAAGAAAGAATTTCCCGAAGTTGAGTGGGTGGTAGGAAAACTCGGCCGGGCTGAAACGGCAACTGATCCGGCTCCGGTAGGAATGATTGAAACAATAATACACCTTAAAGATAAGAAATTTTGGCGAAAACACATGACTAGAGAAAAACTCATCAAGGAAATTCAAGAAAAAACCAGGATGCCGGGGGTGAGCCCGATTATGACTCAGCCCATACGCAATAGAATTGATATGTTAGCTACGGGGATACAGACTCCGGTAGGTATTAAGGTTTTTGGCCAAAATTTAGATAAAATTGTAGAGATTGCCATTAAAATTGAGGGTATTGTAAGAAAAGTAGAGGGTGCGGTAAGCCCTTATGCCGAGCGTATATCCAACCGGCCTTATTTTGAAATTGAAATAGATAGGGAGCAAGCTGCCAAATATGGCATAAATATTGCTGAGGTCCAGCAGGTGATTATGACTGCAATTGGCGGAATGAATTTAACCACTACTGTTGAAGGCCGAGAAAGATACCCGGTGAGAATTAGATATTTAAGGGAATTAAGGGATAATCCTCAGGAGTTGGAAAGGATTTTTATTCCTACTAAAGCCGGTGGACATATTCCTTTAGCCCAGATAGCAAAATTGAGAAAATCCCCCGGTCCGGCAGTTATTAACTCTGAGAATACCCTTACTTATGCCCGGGTTTTTGTAAATGTCGACCAGGACAAAATAGGCTTGATAGATTTTGTAACTCAGGCTCAGACGGCAGTAAAAAAGAGCATAGAAAAGGGAGAGTTAAAGCTACCACCGGGTTATTACATTTCTTGGTCCGGCCAGTTTGAATCAGAAATGGAGTCGCGCCGCAAGCTTATACCTTCCTTGATTATTGCCCTGGGAGTGATATTGATGCTGCTTTACATGGCTTTTAAAAACTTTAGTTCTTTACTTATTCTTTCTACTGGATTGCCAGTGTCTTTAATGGGAGGTATAATATTGCTGTTTATATTGAATTTTAAATTCTCCACAGCGGTCTGGGTAGGGTTTATTGCTTTATTTGGTGTGGCTACGGATAATGCTGTGGTTTTACTTTCGACATTAGATAACCTATTCAGGAAAAAGGTACCGAAAACCATAGCTGAGATTCGTCAGATTGTAATTGAGGGCGGTTTATTGCGGGTGAGGCCGGCTATGATGACCACCACTACAACCATAATCGCTCTTTTGCCGGTTATGTTTTCACACGGAACAGGCTCAGAGTTTATGAAACCAATGGCTGCGCCTACGGTGGGAGGGCTAATTACAGCGACTTTATCAAATTTGATTTTAGTGCCGGTTCTTTATTGTTGGATTAAAGAAGTTCAGTTTAAAAAGAAAAAAGTATAAAAAGATGAAAAGATGAATATAATTTTAGGTATTTTAAGCGAATCCTATTCTTTACTTAACAAGATGTCAGTGTATCTGATTTTTGGGTTTATTTTTGCCGGGGTCTTGCATGTATTCTTGAAGCCCGATACTATTGCCCGGCATCTTGGCAAGAGAAAATTTTCTTCTGTTATTAAAGCCTCTTTGTTTGGGATACCGCTTCCCTTGTGCTCTTGTGGGGTTGTTCCGGCTGCACTTTCTTTAAGAAAGGATGGGGCAGGAAAAGGCGCTGTCCTTTCATTTCTAATTTCTACTCCTACTACGGGAGTTGATTCTATTTTTGCAACTTATGCTTTATTAGGTCCGTTTTTTGCTGTTTATCGGGTAATTGCGTCGTTTATTTCAGGGATATTTGCCGGGGTTATGGCCAACTTATTTTTACCCGATGAATCTCCGAGCTCAAAACAGAAAGATGAGCCTGAATGTAAGGATTGTGGCGCCAATCATAAAGAGCTAAGAAAGGCTAATTTTGGCAACAGAATAAAGACTATTTTTAGTTATTCGTTCGGTACTCTTTTAGCTGATAGCGGGACGTGGATTCTTATCGGAATTTTTATTGGAGGAGCAATAGCATATTTTGTTCCTTCTTCACTCATTTCGGCTTATTTAGGTTCACCTTGGCTTTCGATGTTTATTATGCTTATTGTCGGTATACCTATGTATATTTGCTCTGCCGGGTCTATACCGGTTGTTGCTGCCTTAATGCTAAAAGGGATGAATCCGGCAGCAGCTTTTGTATTTCTTTTGGCAGGGCCGGCAACCAATTCAGTTGCCTTAACTGTTATCGGTAAGGAGTTAGGTAAAAAAACTATTCTGGTATTTCTTGGTTCAGTGATATTTTGCAGTATAACCTTGGGCATCTTGCTGAATTATGCTCTTTCTATCTTCAACATTGACATTAGTAGCCATCTAATGGTTAAACATACCTTTATTCCTCAGTGGCTGGAAGTAGCTGCAAGTATTATTCTGGTAGTAGGAATTTTTTCTAATATTTTCCGCAACAAAAATCCCCAGAAATAGGATTAACTCTAAAAAGACTGTATTCTCAATTTCTCTTAATTTTTGCAAAAAAAATGAATAAATCCCTTCAAGTAATTGTTTATATAGTTAGGGGCACAGGAGAAAGCTATGCTGGGCTTTGGGCTAAATAAAAAAAGACAGAGAGAATTCAAAGATAATCTAGAAGGGGTTATAAATACGCTTTATAGCGTTGCCTTATATATGGCCAGAAATAGAGAAGATAGTGAAGATTTAGTTCAGGAGACCGCACTGAGGGCGCATAAATATTATCATCGATTTAACCCGGGGACAAATTTTAAGGCGTGGATTTTAACTATATTAAGAAATATTTTTATAAATAATTATCGAAAGAATAAAAGAGAACCTCAGAAAGTGGATTTCCAGGAAGTAGCTAATTTCGTTTCTTTAACAAAGATAACCGGAGCCGAAGAAGAGATACTTCAGGAAAAAATAAATTACGCGCTTAGCCGGTTGCCGGAAACGTTACGAACCGTAATTAATCTTTTCTATTTCGAGAACTTCTCCTATAAAGAGATTGCCGGTATCCTGGATATACCCGTGGGAACGGTAATGTCACGTCTTTATTCGGCTCGACAAATGCTAAAGGGAAGTTTGTTTGTATATAATAAACAAAAGGGGTCATAATGGAGTGCTTAGAAGTAAAAAAAATATTGTATGAATACATAGATGAAGAACTTGA
>JAMXCX010000035.1 GCA_024542985.1 Candidatus Omnitrophota bacterium
TGGATTAGGCCACTTAAAGCGTGTTGTACGTAATCAATCCGTACTTCAGTTGCGCGACGGTTAAACTTGTCTGCATTTGGAGCATTTTGATTTATTTTAGCTACTGCCCGGGGGAATGCTCCCATAAATTTCCCTTCTTTTATTTGGGCTCGGAGCAAGAAAGATATTCCGGCCGATACAGCTAAATCAATGCGTTTATGCATTTCATGTTCAGGAGGAATAAAAGAAAGAACTGCTTGTAAGCCCTCTAAACGCGTAGATGTAGGAGTTGTTCTGCCATCTTTGGCGAATCCACCATTATATTTAGATTGTAGAGTATTTTTTATTTGAGTTTTAAGTATAGCCTCACAAATTTGGATGGCGTGGCTTATCAATAATTTTCTTGATACAGGCAGTTCATTGCTATTCTTAAGAGACAATATTTTTTCAGTAGCCAAAAGTGCCCAATGGTCACTAGGTATATTGGTGCTATTTTTACGGCTGCGAGCTAGATATTGTAAAGCTTTGGCAGCTGATTCAATCCAAATACTTGAACCATCTCTTTCATAAAGCATGATTAATCCCAGAGCAGCTTCGCCTGGATAATATAGTGATTGCCAATTATCTAAGCGCCCCTCCATTGATGGGATATATCTAGAATAGAAACTCCCATCTTTTTTCTGCATGTAAACTATGAATTGGCCAAGTGATTGAAGATCAGAAAGCGGTGTAAATCCCGGGTGAATTTTCTCGATACTCAATAGAGCCACAAGACCAAGACCAGTACCACCAAGCTTTGCCTGGAACGGTTTATTGCTTTGATTGACTTCGGGTTTTGACCAGACGGCTAGCATACCATTTTTACCTGGTATTGGGCCTATAGATTTATCCTTTAGGTATGTACCTGCACGTTTTATTGCAGAATACATGTTGATATCGGGTTGTAGCCGGTAATACATTGACATCGAATATATAGTTCCCGCATGTCGCAGGATATTATATCTTTTTTTTACCTTGATAGCAGGATCCATATTGATGCGATATTCGAACATCCCATTTTTTTTAATATTTTTGGTAAGATATCTTGCAGAGTGGTTTGCCGCATTCTTAACTGCGTTTATTTGGGGAGATGCAGTATATCCACATCCTTCGAAGAACACACACAGAATTAAAAGCCCAGCAATGCCAAAGCTTGCTCTACTCATTATGTTGAAGCGGTGGTCTTTTGAATTCGACCTAATTGTCTTCATGCGAATAAACTGTGTTTGGTGATAAACTCAATCGAGGTCAGCAGCCATGTGCGAGGCTCGAAAAGTCGCACCACGTGGTCCACCGGATTTGGTTATTAGAAGTTTTTATATTATTTATTGAGGTTTTTTCGTATAAATATTTCTTTCTGAATGTCATCATATAATTTTTGAAAAAGTTCTGGATCATTAACAATTTTTGAATCTTCGTATACACCATATTTGGAGTTAGATTTTATTTTTTTAACAAGAGTAATTCTCTCTTTTACAATATTATTTCCAAATTGTTCTATGGTTGCAGTTATTTCAAAATTAGTCATTGTACCCAAAAGATTTCTTTTGATTCCTGTTTCTCCTTGAATAATTCCTGATTGATAGTCAGAATTTTTAATAATATACCCATAATCCTGGAATACTTGCAAGGTTGCCTTAAATGTGTCATCGAATTTACCTTGCAGATCTCGGGCTTCAATGCTCCTTCGTTGCAATGAGGACAGGGTAGTGACACAACCGGCCAAAAAGAAAACTAACAGAACTAACCCTAAAAATTTTTTCATTTATCCTCCTGTTTCTAAAATGCTGACGATCTATAGCTATAATCTTTAACAACATCCTGGTTATTAAATTCAATCATCAAAGTGAATGTTCTTGTTGAAGTAGAGCGTCGTCCGCTACCGATAGCAGCAATTATAATTGTTCCGCGGGCTGCGGACGCTGAGGTGTCAATAGATACTTTGTCGTATGTCCATACTTCGTTTCCGCTTCTACTCTTGCTAATAATGTTAGGAGCACCGAATATCTTTATAATTTCATTTTGCGTAGTTTGGCCTTTTATTATTTTTGTTTTTACCATCCCAGGTGTCAGATTTGATTTTTGCGGCGGCTGAACAGTAACGCACCCGGTTATTAAAGCAAAAAGCATAAGAAAAACTAAATATCTTTTCATATCTTTACCTCCTTTGTTTAAAATTATATTTATTTTCTAACAATTATTATAGTAACTTCGTATTTATCGTATACTAGTATAGTAAAAGAAATTCGCATTTTTAGCAAGGAAAATCAATTGGGCCAAAAAATCGCCTATATTTGCGTTTTAAGTAAGGTTTCTATTTTGGAAATGTAGAAATATGAGAAAGATACCTATCTTTTTGCCTCACTCCCCTCCACCGGATTTAGTTATTAGATGATTATATTGACAAATCAAAACCTTCTTTTTTTAAACGTTCAATAACTTTTTCTTTTATTAACGGTTCAAGAGACTGCCCCCAGGCTTGGCCGACAGACAAGCTTTCTTGCATAAGGATCGGCATTATTTTAATACTCTTTTTTCCTAGGTCACTTTGGTGGAAGTCAATAAGACCTTTAATGTCGTCATGAGTATAATATTTGTGTTGTAGCTTCACTATCAGCTCAATATATCCATTTTCATCATTCATTGCTTCCATAATTACTTTATTTATTTCATCGCTTAGTGCCTCAAATATCTCTTGAGGTATCCCGGGCTTGACTCGCTTGATTGTTTCTATCATCTGGAAAGTCATAAATTTAGAAACTTGCTGCCCAATTTTTATAGCACCAGTGATTTCCAATAATTTCTTTATATCAGCTCTTTTTGCATCAGATAAAAACTCTTCCCCGTAGGGAAGGCTATCGCTAGATTCGACTGAAACCCCATTGATAGTATCAATTTCTTCTAAATAATATTTAATACCTATGCCTGCGATATCTACTTTTATGTAATCGTTATTTTTCTCAATTATGTCAGCCTCAATAATTTTACCTGATTTGAGCTTTACAGTATCTCCGTAGAGCAAAACAGGGGTATGCAGAATTAGTAAAGACAAAAATAGACCTAATAATACTTTCTTTTTCATCCTTTCCTCCCAAGTTATTTTGTTTCACACCTAAGACAAAAATCAGCGGCCGCGTGTGAGGTTCGAAAAGCCGAGCCACGTGGTCAGCTGCCTGCCCCGCTTTACGGGGATTGTTTGCTATGCCCTCTTTCTAAAATGACAGTATATAAAATTTTGTTTAGCATTTGCAGGAGTAATATGCACTTCGTCAATAGTTTCAATTATTTTAAAATCGTTTCCTAGCTCACCGAGAAGGCTTTCCGGACTATATCTGGCAATTTTAAGCCCACTGCATTTTTTGGGGCCGCTTAAGCTGAAAGTTGCTATAATAACATTCCCATTTGGCTTCAAGGACTGCTTTAAAGTCTTGATATATCTTTTTCGATCTTGAGAATTTGTAAGAAAGTGGAAAACAGCACGGTCATGCCAAATATCGTATTGTATTTCAAGATTACAATTAGTGATATCGGTTTCAATCCATTTAACGTTATTCGCCTTGCCGCCTAATCTTAATTTTGCTTTTTCAATAGAATTACCGGCTATATCAAGAACTGTTATGTTTTTATAGCCTTGCTGTAGAAGAAAATCAACAAGTTTTGATGCGCCGCCGCCAATATCTATAATGTTGCTCTCGGCGGCAACTTTAGTGGATGCAATCAGTCTCAGAGATATTTCTGGATAATCTTGATACCAACTTAGTTTATGGGATGATTGGTTCTTGTATGCGCGTTCCCAATGAGTCTTGCGATTATGGATAAGTTTTTGCAATAGGTTCAAAAAAGTCATTATTTTTTATTATTTTGCATACCGCAGAAATCATCTGCCTTTTGGAGCGCAGCGGGAAAAGGTCAAGAAGGTAAAGTCGGTAAAGGGATACCTTTGCTAACACGCTACTCGGAAATAGGTTACAAATTAAAATTCGGTGTTCATCCAGCTAATTCTTATTTTTTAGACAAAATCTCCCCAGCAATAAACAGCCGAAAAATATGCTTAGAAAGGATAAGGGCAGAGTTTTTAGTTTTAGCTGCCAATAAACAGGGCTAGTGATATTAAGCTTGATGTAGGCAAATCCAGATACAGCTTTGCTTGATTTTTGGGTTAAGTATTCTCTGACTTTGTCGGGTGATAAGTTGTTAAGACGCAGCATTTCTTTTTCTGTTAAACTGACTTTTTCTCCTTTTGCAAAAAAGAAATCTGAAACTAAGCTAAAACTAACAGATAGAAATAAGGCTATCAAGACACTTGGAATGAATATTTTATTCATTTTTCCTCCTTTAAAAACAGCTCCCTCCACTACTGAAAACTATTTTAGCGGTAAAATAATACTACGTCAAAGTTATTTAAACAACTTCAATTTCGGGCTCTTCTGCTCCCATTGTCACAGCACAGTAATGCCGTCTACATTCAGGTGGCTTACATCTTGGGCAATGCGCCGGAAGGAACAAATCCTTTGCGGAGAACAAGCAAAGATATTAATCCCGAAATTATATTAGCTAAAGTTAAGCCGATGAATAAGCCGATAATTCCTCCGGCCAGGGAGCCCACAAAAGCAAAAGGCACATAAAACAGAAAAGTCCTTACTGCATTTAAACCAATAGCAACAGAAGGTTTGTTTACAGCATTAAATACTGAAGTAGTTAGAAATGTTACTCCGCGTAAACCATAACCGACAGGTGTAATCCATAAATAATAAACGATATATTTTGCTACTTGCGGGTCTTTTCCGAATAAATTCCCTAGAGGTATGGCTAAAAATAAAAATAAAACCAAATGTGCCAGCCCCCAAAGAATTGAAAACTTATTTGCAGAATTGGTTGCTTCTTTGACTCGGTCAAATTGTTTTGCGCCCCAGTTCTGGCCCACAAAAGGAATTAAGGCAGTTGAGAGGGCCATAATAGCTACAGCGACAAACATTTCAATTTTTACTGCTATTCCCACAGCGGCAACTGCCGCTGCACCAAAACCGGCGACTAAACGCATAACAGCCGACATAGTTAATGGCACCATAAGCCGTGAAGCTGCCGTAGGAACAGCAATATAAAAAATCTGTTTTAAAGAATTACTAAATTGAGTTAAGGACGGTAAGGAAAAATCAAGTAAATCTTCCTTGTAGCGAAGCACTAAAAAGGAAAAAATCAAAGCTGTGGCCCGGGAAATAACTGTGGCTAAGGCTGCTCCGGTCAGTCCTAGCCGGGGAAATCCCCAGAGGCCAAAAATTAAAAGGGGGTCGAGTAAAACATTGAACAAAATCGATGTTACCATTATAAGGCTGGGAAAAAGCATATTGCCGCAGGCTCTAAGGGCATTATTTCCCACCATAGGAATTATTACAAAAGGAATTCCCACATACCAGATTTTCATATATTCTTTTACTAAGGGCAAGGTATCAGCGTTAGCGCCTAAAAGCGTAAACGTCCAATCCATAGTGAGCAGGCCTAATCCTGCGAAAACAGCAACCACAAAAAAAGAAATAATTAAGCTATCCGTAGTAAGGCGTTTTAGCTGGTGCTGCTCTCCTCTGCCTATGGCTTGAGAAATAACTGATGCGGTGGCAATACCTAAGCCTAAGGCAATGCTCATGATAAGCATTATGACCGGAAAGGTAAAACCCATTGCTGCCAGCTCATTAGTTCCTAGCCGGGAAATAAATAAGGTATCAACTAAATTAAACATTACCATCGAAAGCATTCCAAATATCATAGGAATGGTAAGTTTAACTAGTTTTTCCCTAACCGGGCCGTGGGTAAGGTCATTTTTATTATTCATGATAATTGGTTTATATTATAGCACATACTTTTCCAAACATCTTAAAAATAGCCCTATTTGGCCTTAAGGAAGCAGGTTTAGGGATTATTCTATTTTCCTTTTCAAAGGCAATAAAGCTATGTATACTATTTATAGTGTTTAAGTTTCTCCGAAACAAAAACAAAATTATGGAATCAAAGCGCCATTGGCTGACTAAAGAGGCTTTTGTCTTTATTGCCCTCACTGCTGTAGTTTTTGTAACTATGGTTAATACCGTAGACCTGACGCCGCGGGTAGATGAAAATTTCTTTTTTTCCAGCGATGACCCGCATTTTCAAAGTGAAAGAAAGATATCAAAGCTTTTCGCTCGCAAAGATGCCCAAATCATTGTCTCTGCCGGCGGAAACATTCAAGATCCTCAGTATTATAATGAAGTTCGCCTTTTAAGCGATGAGCTCGCCGGCCTCAAAGGGATATCCGGGGTCAAAAGTCTTACCCATGGCCCTAAGGGCCTGCGCCATGCCATACGAAGTCCTCTTTGGAGAAGCATTCTCATAGGAGAAAATAAACAATCAACTAATATTGTTTTGTTTTTGAAAGAGTCCTCTACGCGAAAAATTATTCCTAAAATTGAACAAGTAGTCGCTAAGGCTAACTCTAATACACTGAATCTACGCATTTCAGGAGTTCCCTATATCACAGTCTTGATTCAACGAAAACTTGCCGATGACATGCTGTTATTTACTTCTTTGGCCATAATCATATTCAGCCTGGTGATTGTTGCTGTTTTTCGCTCTTTGCGCATTTTAATCGCAACTCACATTGCCAGTCTTAATGCCTGCATGTTGACGCTTTTAGCCGGTAATCTATTTCACGTAAAAATAGGTATGCTGACAGCTAATTTGATTACCATCGTATTTGTCTTAACCTTATCGCACATTATTTTTATAACCTTTAACTGGAAACGTTTTTCCCGGGAAGAAAATTCCGGCAATTGTTTAGGCAAGGCCTTGAGTTTTACTTTTATCCCTTCTTTTTGGAGTATGGCAACTACGTTTTTAGGGTTTATATCCCTTCTCTGGGTTCCGGCTAAGCCCCTACGCGAACTCGGTATCTCAGGTGCAATCGGCACGGTTTTTGCCCTGGTAGCAGCTTATGCTATATTTCCCTCTTTCTTGAGAGCGCTGGCCTGTAAACCTATGCCGGAAAATGTGATAGAAAAAAGCGAAAACACGTTGTACGTGGCTGTCAAGAATAAAAGAGGCTTTATCTACATAGGTATGGCGCTACTATGCCTGAGCGGATTTTTCGGTTTGAAAAAACTGGATACTGACCCCAGCCTCTTTGCCTATTTTAAAGAAAATAGTGAAATAGCTAAAGGGTTAAGATTTATTGACCGCAGCGGCGGAAGCAGCCCGATGGTGGTTGTGATAAAAACCCAAACCGGGGAAAAATTAAATACTACCAGGAGCTATCAAAAAATGCTGAGCCTGCAAAAAAGCCTTGAAGAACACCAAGCAGTAGGTATGGTAGTTTCACTGCCCCTGCTTATGGGCGAGGCTAAAAGTTCGTCATTCGGATTTTTGTTTAGTTGGGAAAAGCTGCTGACAATTTTGGAAAAGCCGGCCCATGGAGAAATAGCTAAAAGTTTTGTCACTAAAGACAGGCAGCACGGTTTATTTATTATGCGTATGCGAGAAAGCACCCGTCATCAGTCGCGTCCTGAGATTATTGATGAAATAAAGCAAATCGTTCAAAACCACGATTTTCAACCGGAGATAGTCGGCGGCGTCTATGCCCTGCAGGGACATTTATCTAAGTTGGTAGCCAAAAGTCTGATAGTCGGCCTAGGAAGATTGATTGTTTTTTTCTGCTTTGTCGGTTTGATTATCTCCTATTCGTTTTGCATTTCCCTGGCTATGACTATAAGCATTGCTTTTGTTCCTATAATAGTTTTAGGTACAATCGGCCATCTGGGTATTCCCCTGGATGTTATTTCCACTCCGGCCACAAACGTAGCCATAGCTATGGGCATTGATTCAATGATCCATATGGTACGTATGCGACGGGCGCTGAACGCCACCTGTGACTCCTCCATCCAAGTCTGGGATGAGGTAGTAAAACATATTTGGCCCCCGGTTGTAACTACCATGGCCATAATTGCTCTAGGATTTAGTATATTCGCTTTTTCGCACTTTCCGCCCACACAGCGTTTCGGCGTCGCTATTGTGTTTGGTTCTGTTATCGCTGTGTTATCATCCCTTTTCCTTATGCCTTTTTTTGCCCGCCTGGGAAGCAACCTTATCAATAAGCTGAATCAAAAGCAATGGTTTTACTCCGATAAGTAAGAATAATCTGCAGTCTGTAGGAATGGGGAAGTTTTAAGAAAAAGGCCCTACCCTAATCTCAAATTTAAAATTACTCTTTAGAGGCCTCTTAAAAATTCTGGCTTCAACTTTATTTCGCCATTAATTGCGGATTTAAGAACATTAAGCAGCTTTGTTTTATCTTTCGGCAATGCTCCCTCAAGGGAAAGATAATTTGAAGCGTGGTCAGAACGAAATATAGTTTTCGTTAGTTTAAGCCCTTTAATAATGCTGTAGGACTCTTTTAGCAGTTCCTGAGAATTTAATTCTTCAAAATCACCTCTTTCTATCTCTTGCGCCAAGGGCGTGCCGGGAATAACCATCAAAGAAAGAAATGAAAGGTATCGTGGCTGCATCATATTTAAAGCTTTTATAGTTTCTTGGACATGCTTTTGGGAGTGCTTTTTACCTCCTAGACCTAACAAAACCATAACCGAAGACTTTATTTGGGCTTGAGCAGCTTTATTTACTGCCTCTATCATTTCCCCAACGCCTGATTTTTTACGGTGGAGATTTAATATATCCTGGCTGCCGCTTTCTAAACCTAAGTATATAAGCCTTACCTTGTGAGCATAGAGCTCTTTTAACTCTTTAGCGCTTCTTCGGGTAATATTGTATCCATTCGCATAGCTTGCAATACGCGAAAGTTTAGGAAAAGTTTCTTCCAGTATTTTTAAAATAGGAAGAAGCCGGTTATTATTTACAACAAGGGCATCGCCGTCTATAAGAAAAACCCGCCTTATATCTTTGCGCCAACGGGCCTGACGGTTTATATCAGCTATAATTTCTTTATAATCTTTTATACTAAAAGCTTTATTTTTATAAGCTCCGCAAAAATAGCAGTGGTTTGCAGAACATCCTAGCGTTACTTGCAAAAGAAAACTATTAGCTTCAGCCGGCGGCCGTATGACCGGTTCTATAATAGCCATTATATTTTTTAAATAATAAGTAAATGCCCATTTTCTTTAAGCCATTTATGATATTTCTTATATTCCGGCATTATTCTTTTAATCGTCTCCCAGAATTTACGAGAATGATTCTTTACTTTAAGATGAGATAATTCATGGACAACAACATAGTCAATAGCTCCTAACGGGGCTATTGCCAGCCGCCAGCTAAAATTTAAAGTATTTTTTGACCCGCAGGAGCCAAATCTTTTTTTAGCGCTTGAAATTCTTATTGTTCTATATTTCAAGCCTGCAAATTTTGCATATAAGCTGGTTCGTTGGGATATTACTTTTAAGGCCTGAGTTTTATACCATTTAATTATGTGTTTTCTTGCCTGAGGCAACATTCTTTTAGGGAATTCTAAAAACTCGGTTAAACATATATTTCTACTGTCAACAGTTCTAAATTTATAAGCTTTACCTAAATAAAAAAAATGTTCTCCGCAGATAAATTGTTTAGGCTTAGTGTTAATTTTTTTTATTCTGGCGATTTCCTGGTATTTCCTTATCCATCTTGTCTTTTTGAAAATGAAGTTTTTGATGACGCTGTTTGGCATAGCAAAAGGCGCTCGAACAATAAGCTGAGCATCAGCAGTTACAACAAGGGCAAGAGTTCGGCGTTTTGACCTTACTATTTTATTTATTATATTTTGTGACATGGGTAAATAATTCAGGAAAGGATATACTTATATATTTTGCGCATTCTTGTTTCTAAAAACTCTTGAGCAAGTCAAATGTCTGCTGGTAGTATTTCATCAGGGTTTTAAGTGAATTAACAAATAAAATTCCCAAAAAATAACTTAAGATAATAGTAATGATAGTTATGATAAATTTCTTTCTTTGGCTGAGCCGAGGGCTAGACCAAACCAAGGGCAAAGCAAAGGGGCCGATGCATAGAAAAGCAATTATTAAGGATGGTGTTTTGAAATACCACTTACTTTGCGGTTTTTTGCTTAAAAGTTCCCCATCATTGCTTTGCGGTTTTTTGTCTAAAAATTCTCCGCAATATCGGCACTTTATCGCGCTATCCTGTATTTCTTCCGCGCAATAAGGACATTTTTTCATAACTTTTTTCCTTTACCCTGACCTTTAGGCTAAACGTTGTTTCGCTATTTACCCAAAGCTTGTTTTAAATCCATTGCATGTTCTTGCTCCATAGCTAATATAGTTCTTAGCTGCTGAGCGAGGGCAAATTCTTTTAGTTCTTCTGACTGTTCTATCCTTGTTTTATAGCGAGCTATAGCATCCTCTTCTCCGCTTAAATCCTGCTTAAGCATGGTTACATTATCGCTTGAGGTATATATTTTACCGACATCAACGGTGGGGACCCCATCTAAAAAGTCAATTTGGTCAGCTAAGGTCATTGCGTGTTGGATTTCTTCATTAGCATGAATTCTTAATTCTTTTATGATATCGCCGAATTGCGCCCCGGACATAACTGCAGTATGCTGAATATACTGAATTGCAGCAGAATACTCCAATGATAAATCTTTGTTTAGCAACTCAACTATCTTCTCCCTTGTCATTGCCATCTTGTACCTCCACTTAATAACTTATTGATAAAATACCTTGGTTGTTTCTTTATATCAAAAACACCCGCGGAATACTACCACTTTTTTCCTTTACCCGAACCTTTGTTTTTTTGTTGGGCCTTCCGTTCAGCTTTCTGTTGCTTTTTCTGAGCTTTTCTTGCTTCTTTTTTTGCCTTTCTTTCAGCTTTCCTTTTTTCTATTTCTCTTCCCAGTTTTTTTGCTTTTCTTTCTTTCTTAAGCTCCTTTAGTATTTTATTTTTTTCTTTTTCTGTTTTTCCGATTGTAGCAAACCAATCACTGATTCGATTAAATATTGATTGATCGCTGGCATGTTCGTAGGCTTGCGAACTCGCACCTTTTTTGCCCCCTGGCGCGCAAAATACCGGCCTAGAGACAACAGCAAATAGGACAATTAAAATAAATACCACTACTTTTCGCACAAAGACCTCCTTTTTTATAAATACCCTTTAGAAACAAATTTAGCGCTTTTAGGGGCTTTTGGCAAGAAAAATAATCTCAAAGCCTTATCAGGAGGCCTCAAAAATCGCCCCACAATGCCCCTAGAAGATGGTTTAGGAAATATAAGGTTGTGAGGGATAGGCTATTCTTCAAAACGCGAAAATATAGTATTTTTCCGGCATTCAACGGCAGGTTTTAACTTTTTGTAAAATGTAAGAACTGACTCCACAGCCTATTTTTTCAGCTTCAGCTTGATATTTTTCTGCTATAAAACAATCGTTTTTTTCGCAAAGCGCTTCAATAAGAGCCTCGTAATTCCGGCAATAGCCCGGGGCAATTTCAAGTGCTCTCTTAAATTCTTGGATTGCCTCATCGATTCTATCGGTAGCCCTGTAAACAGCGCCGAGGCTGTTATACCCTGCGGCATATTCAGGATTTATTTCTAGGGCTTTTTTTGCACTCAACAATGCCATATTTGGCATATCTTTCAAAAGATATACAAAAACCATTTTAGTATGCAGCTTTTCATAATCTGATTCTAGAAAAATAGCTTTTTTTAACTCAAAAAAAGCGTCATTGAATCTACCCATCTTAATGTACAAATCAGCCAAAACAGCGTGGGCTTCTGTAAAATTTGCCTCAATAGCAATTGCTTTTTCAAGAATTTTGCTTGCAGTAAGCGTATCGCCTTCAATATCGGCATTTTTTGCGTCAGCAAGCAGAACATAGGCTTTACCGGCCTGTTTTTTAAATGTATTAAGACTTATTTTTGCGGTTACAGGAATAAAATTTTTTACTTCATTAATAGGTACCCCAAAGCGAAAATTGTTCATTTGCTTATCGCCAAAAGAACATATACCTACGACATTTCCGTATTCATCAAATATTGGCGCCCCGCTATCATTAAGGCTTATGGGAATAGTATTTTGTACAAAATTTTCACCATAAATATTTTTTTCACCCAAGACAGTTCCTTCCAAAATACTGTATTTTCCTTTAGGAGATATAGTTATTGCTCTAAGCTCATCCCTTGTTTTTAAACTCCCGGAATTTCCCAAAGTTACTATCGGAAGGTTATCAGCATCTATTCTGAATACACAAATATCTCTTACCGGGTCATAGCTGCTTATTGACGTGGCAGCATATATTTTACCGCTTTTTAATTTAACTTCTATTTTATCTGAGCCTCCGACAAGATGAAAGTTGGCCATGATAAGCCCGTTTTTACTTACTATAAAACCTACGCCTGTTTTGTAATCAGAAAAACGTTTAGCAGTTATCCTGACAACCATAGGAGAAAATTCTTTAAATATTTCATCCGGCGTCTTTCTTGTGTTTTGGGGTTTGGTCTCAAGTGAAGTCTCAGGAAATTCCAGGCTGGGATTTTGGTAAAAAATAATTTCTCTGCTAGTAGTGGTATTTTTGATTTCCTCATGATAATATTTTATTGACACACCCTTTACTTCTATTTTTATGTGCTCACTTGTTTTCTCGGTTATTTTGCCATCTATAATTTTTCCTGATTTAAGCGTTATGGTATCGCCGAAACAAAAAGGAATCAGCGGAATTATTCCCAGAATTAATACAAGTAATATTTTAATCATCTGATATCAAATCTATCTCTTTTTGCCTTTTGTAGCAAGAGAAATTTGCCGAAAAACACTATCATGAACTTTGAAAAGTAATAAATTTGTCGATGAGATTGAGCATTTGGAGTTTAGTCTTTATGCCTGCAACGCTGAGCCTCAAAGGCTTAGTTTTCAAAAATCCACTGGTATACCAGATAAAGAATTTACGGAATTTCATAGTACCTATTTTTTCGCCGTAAAAATCGACACATAATCCTAAGTGGTGCCTCATCGTTTGGCTTACTTCCTTAATCGTCGGCCGGGGAAGTATTTTTCCTGTATTTAAAAACTCATCAATCTCATTAAATATCCAGGGGTTACCCAAAACTCCCCGGGCTACGGTGATGGCATCGCAATTTGTTTCATCAAACATCTTTTTAGCCAGCTGGGCTGACCAGATATCACCGCTGGCAATAACCGGAATATCAAGAGATGCTTTTACTTTCTTTATTGCGGAATAATTAACCGAGCCCCTATAGCCTTGTGTTTTAGTTCTGCCGTGAATGCAAACAGCGCTAATGCCTGCATCCTGAGCATGCTTTGCGATATCAACTGCATGTTTTTCATTATCCCAGCCAAGCCGTAATTTAACAGTTACCGGAACCGTTGCTACTTTGACAATTCCTTTAAGCAGGTTTTGTAATTTTTTAGGATTTTTAAGTAAAGCGGCTCCTTTGCCATGGCCGGTTATCTTTTTTTGAGGGCAAGCAGCATTAAAATCTAAAACATCGTACTTATAGTCTTTTAACTTTTCCAAAGCCTTTAATATATAACAAGATTGCTCTCCTAAGAGCTGCAAACCTAAAGGAAAGTCGTCTGAATTGCTTTGCATCATCTCAAGAGTTCTTTTGCTTGAATAGCTTAAAGAACGCGCGCTTATCATTTCTAAAAAAGCAAATTTGCAGCCGGCTTCTCTATTGAGCCTGCGAAAAGGCAAAGAACTTATTCCTGATAAAGACGCAAGGATTACTCGGGGGAATTTAAAGGAGTTGTTGATGCACTTTTCCATTTATATACGAAAAACATCAATTTTTAATTTAGCCAGTATTTTTACCAATTTCGCCAAAGGCAGCCCTACAACATTATAGAAACAGCCTTCTATGCGCTCTACAAACAGCCCCCCGGGACCCTGAATGTCAAAGCTGCCGGCTTTATCCAGAGGCATAAATTTTCGGCAATAGTTTTTTATTTGTTGATTACTTAAAGAAGACATATAAACTTTAGTCTTATCCCATGCAGTATATACTTTGTTAGATTCAATATCAATGACTGCTAAGCCTGAATATACCCAATGCGGATTTCTCGATAATAAAGCGATAGTTTTCCGAGCATCTTTTAAATTTATAGGTTTTCCAATCAATCTATTTTTAACCAAAATTACGGTGTCAGCCCCGAGCACTATTCCTTCATCATATCTTTTTGCTGCTGCTTCAGCTTTTGCTAGAGCATTATCTACGACAAGCTTACTGCAGCTTATCTTTAGGGAGCTGCTTTCTTTTGTGCTTACGCTTGTTGTAATTATTTTTAAGCCAATTTGCTTCAACAGCTTTCTGCGGGCTTTTGATTTTGATGCCAGGATTATTCTTTTCATAATAGCTCAAAAGCTAAACCTACTTCCCAGATATCCAAACGTCTTTGTGAAAATCTTTATAGAATATCTCCTGACGTTTGGACTACCTAGAAGGGTAGCCTTTATCTTTTCTTCTAATGTATTCTATTTGCCTTTCATAACAGAAAAAAAGGCATTTATCCATTTTTTTTCGACAGATTCCCCAAGTTTGCGGGTATGCCGGGTGAGGACAAGCTGCGTATCCTTTGTTACAGGCCTGTTTGCAGTCGGCTAAGGAATCCTGACAAAGCATCTTTTTTTTATCAGGAATACAGTAAAACCATTCTCTTGCTTCGCAGGCCTTTGAAGCCCATAGCGATGATTTATCAGCCAAACATCCCGCTATCGATTTTTTAGTAGCAAAACCACCAGTGCATTTTCCGCTATATGCGTCAAGCTTACCTGAAAGCACTAAGGCATTTTCTAAATCGCTCCTGGTAATTACTGGATACCTACCATCTACATTTAAGCTTTTCTTAGTTTCTCCGCAATAATAATAGCATTTGCCGTCAACTACAAGGGTTGCTTCCGGACGGCGCAGGCCGGTTTCTTTTTTTACTTTAACTACCTTCGGCCCTTTTGGTATTAGGTCTTCGCATTGCTTTCTATAGTAGTGATATTCTCCCGGGGATTCACTGGGTTTAGATTTGGGCCGGAGCATTCTCACCAAAACCAGAAAAAAAATAACTAGGATAACGTAGATTATGGTCTGAGTTTTTTTACGAAGCCCCAATGTTCTTAACATATATTTAGATATATCCAGCTTAAAAACGCCTAAATACCGATAGAAAAATGGAGTTATTTTATATATTAACTATTTTATCATAGCAAATTGGAATGCGAAACAACTCATTGCGTAAGTTAAGAAAATAATAT
>JAMXCX010000036.1 GCA_024542985.1 Candidatus Omnitrophota bacterium
CATTTCTTTTTCTAATTGAGCAATTATATCCCTTAATTCGAATTCGTCACTGTCTAAACCCAGACGCTGTTTTAATGCGTCTTCTTCCCTATAATAAATTTCTATACCCTCTCTTATTGCTTTTTGTATAGTCCTGGGAGTTATCCTATGTTTACGATTAAATTCTATTTGTAACTTGCGTCTACGGCTGCTCTCGTCAATTGCTTTTTTCATCGATTTAGTAACTTCATCCGCATACATAATAACTTTCCCGTTTATATTACGCGCGCATCTTCCGGATACCTGGATGAGCGCAGTCGCACTCCTTAAGAATCCTTCTTTGTCAGCGTCAAGTATAGCGACCAAGGAAACTTCGGGCAAATCCAATCCTTCCCGCAGAAGATTTATACCAACCAGAGCATCAAACTTCCTTTTACGCAAATCTTTTAAAATTTTTGCCCGTTCAATTGTATTGATATCGGAATGAATATAGGCAACCTTTATTCCTTCATCTTTTAAATACTGGGTTAACTGTTCCGACATCCGTTTAGTGAGAGTTGTAACAAGCGTACGTTCTTTAGCCTTGGCCCGGGATTTTATTTCGGAAATTAAATCATCTATTTGATTTTTTGTATCCTTAACTATTATTACCGGGTCAACTAAGCCTGTCGGCCGTATAAGCTGTTCAATAACTTTTCCTTGGGATAATTTTATTTCAAGCTCAGCCGGTGTTGCCGAAACATGTATTGTTTGATTAGTGAGCTTTCTAAACTCATCGAATCTTAAAGGCCGGTTGTCCAGGCAGGACGGCAATCTAAATCCATAGTTAACAAGCGTAGTTTTTCTTGACTTATCACCCTCATACATACCTCTTATTTGAGGAATAGCCACATGGCTTTCGTCAATGATAGTTAAAAAATCATCTCCGAAATAATCCAAGAGACAAAAGGGGCGTGACCCGGAAGGCCTGCCAGTTAAGTGACTAGAGTAATTCTCTATGCCGTGACAATAACCACACTCTTTCAGCATTTCTAAATCAAAAAGAGTACGTTGACGCAAGCGTTGAGCTTCTAGGTTCTTGCCTTGAGAATTCAAAAAACTAATCCTTTGCTCCAGCTCTTGCTTAATCGAGTCCAAGGCTGTATTTATCTTTTCCTGCTCAATTATAAAATGTTTTGCCGGATAAATAGCCAACTGCTTCAACTCTGAATATTTTTTTCCGGTTAAAGTATTAAATTCATATATTTTCTCAATTTCGTTGCCAAAGAACTCTATGCGCACCGCCTGTTCTTTATAGGAAGGAAAAATATCTACCGTATCTCCCTTTACTCTAAATTTCCCTCTTCGAAAATCGAAATCATTACGTTCATACTGAATTGCTACTAATGCTTTCAAGAAATCTTCTAAAAAAATATTATCACCTAACTTTGCGCTTAAAACGAGATTCTGATAATCATCCGGAGACCCTAAATTATAGATACAAGATACAGAGGCCACAACTAAAACATCTCTACGGCAGGCAAGCGAACTAGTAGTTGATAATCTTAAACGGTCTAATCTATCATTGATGGAGGCGTCTTTTTCAATATAGGTGTCAGTTTGTGGAATGTAACTCTCGGGCTGGTAATAATCATAGTAACTCACGAAATACTCAACCGCATTATGAGGAAAAAAATTCTTAAACTCTGTATACAATTGACTGGCTAAAGTCTTATTGTGAGAGATAACCAAGGTTGGACGGTTGATTTTTTCTATTGCAGCGGCCAGAGTAAAAGTTTTGCCGGAGCCGGTTACCCCTAAAAGAGTAAGAAAGGGTTCATCATTATTTAAACTTTGTACAATTTTTTTAATTGCTCTGGGCTGGTCTCCGGCCGGCTTAAATTGGCTTACCAGTTTAAATTTATCAGGCATTGTACTGGTAATATATTTTATATTTTCGCTAATCCTAAAAGACTTCTAAAGAAAAATCAACCGCTGGAGGTGAATGGGTTATCGTGCCCACAGAAATAAAATCAACTCCGGAGTTAGCGACTCTTTTGACATTCCTTAAATTCATCCCACCCGATGCTTCCAATTTAAGTTTTGGAAAGTATTTATTGCGCAAACTAACAGCTTTTTTTATATCAGCTAAAGAAAAATTGTCCAACATCACGATATGCGGCCTATATTTTACAACAGCTTTGAATTCCCTTAAGTTTTCCACTTCAATTTCAACCTTAAACATTGTTTTTTTCTTTAAGCACGAAATGACCTTTTTTATCTTCGCTTCATCTAAATCGGTTTTACTTATGCATTTTGCTGCTCTTAAATGGTTATCTTTAACAATTACTCCTTCAGATAAGGTTTTCCTATGATTGTATCCGCCGCCAATTTTTACAGCATATTTTTCCAAAGCCCGTAACCCGGGGGTAGTTTTACGAGTATCCATAATTTTGGCCCGGCTGCCTTTAGCCTCCTGCACAAACTTTTCTGTTGAAGTCGATATACCGGAAAGTAATGACAAAAAATTTAATGCTGTTCTTTCGCCGGAAAGAATAGCTCGAAACCCGCCGCGTATTGTTGCTACCGCCTCAGATGCTCGCAGAAAAGCTCCATCCTTTTTTAAAGGCTTAAATTGTATTCCTTCATCTAAATGCTTAAATACATAGGCGGC
This sequence comes from Candidatus Omnitrophota bacterium, assembly GCA_024542985.1. Lineage (GTDB taxonomy): Bacteria > Omnitrophota > Gorgyraeia > Duberdicusellales > 4484-171 > JAMXCX01. The sequence goes on from JAMXCX010000036.1 coordinate 2,633, forward strand.
AATTTCTATCCCGCAAAGAATGCTTTTTTGACGGGCGACTATCACCGCTTCTCCTTCAAGCGAAGGCGGTATAATAATTTTCGTAGTGATATCTGTCTTGGCAGAATCTTCTTTTAAAGCCTGTTGAATAGTCTGCTTTATTGATTTATCAAGCATAGCCTAGCATTGTTTTTAGAATTTATATTTTAAACTGCCCCCCTAAAATACTTACTTCGCCGGGGCAAAAGCGCGTTGTAATTTCTTAAGCCGTTCTAACTCCCAAGACATACTTTTAGATTTATCTCTTTCTTTATTAACAATGTCGTGAGAGGCCTGTTTTAAAAAACTGTCATTTTTTAGTCTTGCATTTACCTTTTTTGCCACACCTTCTAAATTTTTGATTTTTTTATTCAGGGATGAAACAAAAACACTCATATCAACAGATTCTGTGTCGAAATTTAAACTCCAAAAAAAATTTTCATAAAGCACCCTTTCCAGTTCATTTTTAAACGCGATTTCACTTGTTAAGGTAAGCCGCTGCAGCCAGGCTTTATTATCTTGCCACAAATTCTGTTTTTCTACCTTGGTTTTAACTTCCAACTTCACCTTTTTTTGCCCCAAGCCTAAATCTGCTTTTATGTTTCGTATTTCTTTTATGCTATCGAAAAGAGCATTTATTTCTTCAATATCTTTTTTCTCAATTTTTAGCTTATACTCTTTGGGCCAATCTAAATGACCTAAGTTTTTCTCTATCCTTAAGGACGTATTATCCTTAATTAATTGTAAAATTTCTTCGCTAATAAAGGGCATAAAAGGGTGAAGAAGCTTCATCGAATTAAGCAAAATATACATAGATACCTTTGCCCGGTTAGGAGTGAAGTTATCTTTTATAATCTCAATATACCAATCGCAAAATACATGCCAAAAGAAATCGTATATTTTTTTAGCTGCTTCATTTAGAGAATAGCTCTCTAAATACGAAGTTATTTGCTCTACTGTTGTATTTAATTCCTTTAGTATCCACTTATCGGGAATATCAAGAATTTTAAATTCAAGGTTATCAATCCTTATGTTATTATCCTTTATTTTGAGAAAAATAAACCTGGTCGCGTTCCAGATTTTATTTGAAAAATTCCTGCCGACTAAAAATTTACTATCTGAGAGATAGACATCAGAACCGCTAGCAGCAAGCATAATCAGCGAAAACCTGAGGGCATCGGCTCCGAATTTATCGATAATTTCTAAAGGGTCAATAATATTACCTAAAGACTTAGACATCTTTGTTCCTTTGTCATCCCGCACTGTGCCGTGGATAATAACATCCCGAAAGGGAATCTCCTTCATGAATTCTAAGCCGGACATGATCATTCTTGCCACCCAGAAAAAAAGTATCTCTGACGCCGTTATTAAACAATTCGTGGGATAAAAATAATTCAAATCTTTATTCTTTTTCGGCCAGTCAAGCGTAGCAAATGGCCAGAGCCAGCTTGAAAACCAGGTATCTAAAACATCCGAATCTTGAATCATCCAATTGGCAGTTTTGCATTTTTTGCAAACCGGCTTTTCCTTGGATACCACATAGGCAAGATTAGAGGCAATGCTACGAATATTGAACTCTGAACGAAGTATAGGATTATTAGGATCAAGCTCCTCGAGTTTAGGACTTAAATGGAGTTTTAAATCTGGGTTACATCCTCCACAATACCAAACCGGCAGACGGTGTCCCCACCAAATTTGGCGCGATATACACCAGTCATGGATATTATACATCCAGTTCAAATAGACTTTTTTCCAACGTTGAGGATAAAACTTTATTTTATCTTTTTCAACAACTTTTATAGCCTCTTTCGCTAAAGGCTTCATTCTCACAAACCATTGTAAGGATATTCTGGGCTCAATTATAGTATTACAGCGGTAGCAATGTCCTGCGTTTACCTTATACGGCTCTTTACGTTCAATTAGTTTTCTCTCCTCCAAAAGCGCTAAAAGTTCCCGTCGAGCCTGAAATCTATCCTTATCAATAAAATCATTCGGTACGTTTTTATTCAAAGTTGCATCATCATTCATGATATTTATGAAATCCAGCTTGTATTTTTTCCCCAGCATGAAGTCTACTGGGTCATGGGCAGGAGTAACCTTAACAATTCCGGTGCCAAATTCAGGATCAATAGCTTCATCTTCGATGAGCCTTAGCTCTCTTTCCACCACCGGCAAGATAATAGTCTTTCCCTTAAGCCAATCATAACGAGTATCTTTGGGATTAATTGCTACGGCTGTATCACCCAGCATTGTCTCCGGCCTAGTTGTTGCAACTACAATATAAGCGGGATGGGGATTTTTAGTTTCGGGTTTCGGGAAAACGGGATATTTGATATAGTAAAGCCAGCCGTCAATTTCTTTATGGGCTGCCTCTTCATCGCTTAAGGCTGTTTTGCAACGCGGACACCAGTTAATAATATAGTTGTCCCTATATATTAACTTTTTTTTATGTAAGCTTATAAAAACATCTTTAACAGCCTCACTGTAGCGCTCATCCATGGTAAAACGGGTTCTTTGCCAATCACAGCTTGCCCCAAGTTTTTTAAGCTGCTCAATAATAGTTGAACCGTATTTATCCCGCCAAGACCAAAGCCGCTTTATAAACTCCTTGCGTCCGATATCTTCTTTTTTTAAACCCTCTTTTGCTAATTCTTTTTCTAGAACATTTTGAGTAGCTATGCCAGCATGATCGGTTCCCGGCATCCATAAACTGCGATAACCCTGCATTCTTTTGAACCGGATTAAAACATCTTGTATCGTATTATTAAGCGCGTGCCCCATATGAAGAATACCGGTAATGTTAGGTGGAGGCATAGCGATAGAGAATGGTTTATGCTTGGTATCACTTTTTGCAGAAAAGCTATTATCTTTAAGCCACTTCTGAAGAATTTTTGGCTCAACTTCTTTGGGATTGTATTTAGATGCTATGTCCATATTTCGAAACCTGTGGGTAAATCCTATGAACGATGGCTTTCTCTAACGGGGCGAATTTAAAGAATTATATAATAGAGCTAGGGAAATTACAATATAAATCTTACCCCAAGTAGTAATACTTTTATATTGGTTAGTGTATGTACAACTCTAATGAGCTTGGATTACTCACGAAAAGGCGGGTCTATTCGACTGAACTTTCACCAACTACACGTAATGCTTCTTCAATTGTAGTTATTCCCTGTAAAACTTTTCTTAAGGCATCTTCGCGCAAGGTTCGCATTTCTTTTTTCCGGGCCACTCTTTTGATTTGCCCACTAGAGGCTCTTCTGGTAATCAATGACTTTAATTCTTCATCTATCGGCATAATTTCAAATATGGCAGTTCGTCCGCTGTATCCTGTTCCATTGCATTGATCACACCCCCGGCCATGATATAAATTATGCCCTTCTGGTAACTCTAGTTTTTTTCGAACCTCCGGTTTTATTGGCAATTCTTCCCGGCATTCAGAACAGATAGTTCTAACCAGGCGCTGGGCTATAACTCCGATTGTTGATGATGCAACTAAATAGGGTTTAATACCCATATCAATAAGCCGTACTATTGCCCCCGGGGCATCATTAGTATGCAAAGTTGCAAGCACAAGGTGACCGGTTAAAGCCGCTCGTATAGATACTTCAGCAGTTTCTAAATCGCGTATTTCGCCAACTAAAACTACATCCGGATCTTGCCGCAATAGTGAACGCAACAAAATAGCAAAATCAAGTCCGATTTTACTATTTGTCTGAGACTGAGTTATGCCGGAAAGCTCATACTCAACTGGGTCTTCAATAGTTACCAGATTCTTTTCCGGGCATTTAATCGTCTCTAAAATTGTATAAAGCGTTGATGTTTTTCCTGATCCGGTCGGGCCGGTTACAAGCAATATCCCATGGGGTTTTTTAATCAAGGACATAAATGTTGCCAACGCTCTTTTATCAAAATCAAGGCTCTCTATTCCAAAAGCAACAGCCGTACGGTTCAAAATACGCATTACGATTTTTTCGCCGTTAATTGTCGGGTAAATAGAAATCCTCACGTCAATGTCGCTTTTTTCAACCTTCATGGGGAATTTTCCATCTTGCGGCATCCTGCGTTCCGCTATGTCTAATCGGGCCATAATTTTTACGCGGGAAACTATTGCCTCATGCAAATGCTTTGGTATGGAAATGACTCCGTGCAAAAGACCATCCTTACGAAAACGGGTGACGGTCTTCTGGATTTGCGGCTCAATATGTATATCACTCACATTATCCTTAACTGCATCGGTAAGCAGCTGATTCACCAAGCGGATAGCGACGGCATTGCCGTCTTCATCGCTTAAATCATACATTCGGCTCTCTTCACCAAGCTGTGTCATTGATTCAATCTCATCCTGGGCCGAGGTTATAATTTCTTTCAACTTGGTTGAACCGCCATAACATCTCTTCAAAGCCCGTTTGATCCCGCTTTCAGTTGCTATCCTCGGTTCTACGGCGCAATTAAGGTTACTCTTGATCTCATCAAGGGCAAAAATATTTTTGGGATCGACCATTGCTAAAGTTAATACATTACTATTTTTTTCCAAAGGTATAACTTTGAATTTACGGGCTATATTTTCAGGAACCGACTGTATAACATCGGGAGAGATTTTCTTCGACGATAAATCGACATAATCGACTCCCAGCAAAACGCTTAAAAGAAGTACCATTGTTTCCTCGCTGACATATTTCTTCCTCACAAGAATATTGCCTAACAACTCACCGCTCTTTTTCTGCTCCTCTAGAGCAAGCTGGAGCTGATCGCGGGTAATTAACCCTTTTTCAATTAAAGCCTCGCCTAAAAATTCTTTCTTATTTGCCATAGTAATCAATAGCAACTTCTGATAATTCTTTGTGCTTCTCGCGCATTCCTTCGTAGCCAGATAGAAAACCGATTCTTCTAAAATTAGCCTCGCGTATAATGTGCGGCGTAACGAAAATAAGCAATTCTCTTTTATCCACTGATTTGCTTGTATATCTAAACACTGCGCCTAAAAATGGGATATCTCCCAAAAACGGCACCCGATGGTCATCCTCAACTATATTGTCTTTGAGCAATCCTCCAATAACTACAGTTTCACCGTCGCGGACATTAACTGTGGTTTTAGCTTGCCGTACTGTAACTATCGGCCGTTCACCATTCGGGCCTACAGCTCGATCTGTAAGCTCACTTACCTCCGGATGCAAAACCAGCATGACTTTTTCGTCACCCATCACATAGGGCGTAACTCGTAAGATTACACCAACTTCCAACTCCTGATAACCAGTAATTTCAATTGTCCCGGTTTCTGAATTGCGCTCATAAGTCGGTATGGGGATAATCTCGCCTACGTTTATACTCGCTTCCTCGCCGTCTAAAGTCGCAATGTGGGGCGCTGAAAGAAGATTTGATTTATCGTGTGTCTCTATGAACTGCAAAAGTGCTTGAAGATTCGCAAAACTAATTGTGCCGTAACTAAATAGTCCTGAATCAGTTCCCAATTTTCCTATTCCCGTAAGTCCGATTCCTCCCGCTCCTCCCGGAAACAAAGCTGTAGTACCACCGGCATCAGGGACAATATCGGTGCCTATTGTATTCCTGCGATTAGAAAAGGGGAGTGTTGTCGGAACAGTTGCGCCAGTCAAAGTACCGGTAACCGTCCAGTCAATACCCATTTGGTCATCCCCATCATATATTAGGTCAATTACCTTTGCTTCAATTAATACCTGGTAGGGCTCTTTATCAAGCTCAACTATGATTTGTTCGATATTAGCAAGCACTTGAGAAGTATCCCGGATAATAAGTATATTTGCCCGTGATTTTTTAGCTGACTTACCCGGAGTCGTACGGGAAAAAGTTTGAATTGAACCATATTCTGAAAGAAACCTACTTATCGCTTGACGTACATTATTGGCATCGGCATATTTAAGAGTAAAAACTTTCACCACAGTAGCCGACATTGGTGATCGCTTCATTTCCTCAAGAGAGATAACCCTTAAAATATCGTTCTCCTTTACATAAGTATATCCGTTTGATAGAAGAATAGAGTTCAATGCCGTCTCAAGCGGTATATCCTTCAAATGAACGGTAACCCTACCTTTAACTTTTGGCCCGGCAATTATGTTAATATCAGTTCCTTCGGAAAGGGTCCTTAATACCTGAGCAAGATCAGCATTAGAATAGTTTAAGGTTACCTTTTGCTTCAAAGCATCCTCGTGTGTCTGTCCAACCTCCAGGATATCTTGTTTAGCCTTTTTCGCAACTAGGTTTTTTTTGTCTTGTAAAATTGAATATAAATTAGCCAATTTTTCTTTATATTTACGGCCTTTCGTCCGTAAAGTCTGGGCGTGCGTCTCTAATTCAGCTATTTTTCCCAGTTGCCCTTTGCGCATTTCTCCGGTAGCAGGCTCGGTCTGTCTTTGCAGTTCTCTAATTCTTTTTTCGGTTTGTTCATTTTCGCCATTAATATTCACTATTTCCTTTTGCAAAATTGCTATTTCTCCTTGCAAAGATTCCTCTTGCGTTTTGGAAACATTTCTTAAATTTTCAAGTTTCTTCTCATGAAAGAAATTTTGTTGCTTCAATTCCTGGGCATGTTTTTGAAGTTTCTGAATTTTCCGCAACTGCTCCTTTTGTTTTTCCCCCTCTCCCCTTTCAAGAGACTTGTTTAAATATGCAATTTCTTTTTGAGCTTTTTCTTTCTCAGCTTTAATTTTCTTTATCTGGTGCTCCAAACTATCTATTTGATCTTCGAACTTTTCATCTCCCTTCAGGCGTAAAGCTGCCTTCATATCTAATAGTTTCTTCGCCTGATATGCATTCTGTCTTCGCATCGTCTCCAGCCGCGTTTCTAATTCGCTTGCCCTAGCCAACTGGGCCTTAAGTTTTGCGCCTTGAGAAGGCTCAATCTCTAACCCAACAAGCTTTGTTTCGTAATACTGTTTTTCTTCCGTCAATTTCTTAATGTAATCATTTAAAACTTTAAGCTTTTTTATCTGTCCCGGTGTTGCTGATTTAGGAGCCCGGACAGCTATTGCTCTTTCTAGTTTTTGCTTTTTGACTTTTAGGTTTGATATCCTTGCCAACAAAGCCTCAATTTTCTTTTGGAATCTCTTTGCCTCCCGCGAAGATACTTTAAAATCCGATAGCTCTAGTTCCTGGTATTTATCCTGCTCCTGTAATTTTTGTATTCGGCTTTCCAGTTTATCGATTTTTTGCAGTTGTTTGCTTATTCCTTTTTGGAAATCTTTACCTGTGGCAATTTTTGCTAATTTTACTTTGTCATTTTTAAGCCTGGCTATCTCTTGACGCAAAGCCATTATATCCTTTTGAGATTTAAAATCTTCAGCGCGTCTTGACTCCAATGATGCTATTTTCTTTTGCTCATAACGACTCCTCTCCTGTAATTGACGAATCTGATTTTGGAGGCCGCTAATCTCTTTCTCCTTGTTTCGAATCAACTCGAAAGACTGGTCTTTCTTAGCGAGCCTGGATATCTTTTTGCTCTCTTTGGTTATTTTTTCAATTTCTTTCTGCAAAGCTACTACCTTGTCGCGCAAAGTGTTTTCGCTTTTCTTAGATGTAACGCTTAAACTTACTAATTTTCGCTCGTAAATTAAATTCGCACTACGCAATTTCTGAACTAAATTACGAAGAGCCTTAATTTCTTTTAATTGTACTTTACGTTCCTCGCCATCACTCCCCTTGAGAGTTTGAGCTAAATTGTCAATCCTTTCTTGAGCCTTTACTTTTCTTTGCTTTGTTTTTCCAATTTTGCGCTTTAACTTATCAATTTCTCTATGTAGGACTTGTTCTTTTTTTCGATAAAGCGCTCGTAAACTGCCTAACTCCTTTTGATATTTTATACTTTCCTTGCGTAATTCTTGCACACTACACTCTAATTCTTTAATCTTACCCCTCGCTCTTCCTTTAAACCCACTCCTTGCAATCATTTCCTCCAAGCGCTGCCTCTGGATTTCATTCGCCTGTATTTTTTGCTCTAAAGTAGTAATTCGATTCCGAAGCCTATCTTCTTTTTTATGAACAGTATCTTGAAAGTTACTAAATCGACCTTTATAATAATAGTTTTGCTCCTTTAAACGCTCGATAAGCGAATTCACGCTATCTTGGACCTTTTCAAAACGCTCGTTATATTCAGAAATAATATCACTGCTATCACTTCCATCATAGCCTCTAAAGTATTGGCTCCAAGCTTCAGGAATCCAAAAAACTCCCACCAAAATAATCATAATAAATAAAAATACGCGAAAAAAATATTTCTGTTGTGCTTTATTCCTCATCATATTATCCTCCTATTTATTCAGTTATTTTTAATATATATATATTGTTATTTTTTTTAAATAAGACACGTTTTCCTTCAATTTTTATTAGTTCATATCCCCTCATTTCGTCACCTTCTCTAAGGAATGCTCCGCTAACGATAGCTACCGGGGGAGTAATAAGGCGCCTTGTAACTGTCCCTTGGAGTATAAAATTTTGTGCGCGAAAAGAGTTTTCATCGCGCGGGGGCCTTCTGCGCGTTCTTGATACAGGTTTCACAGTCGCCTTATACTTATCAATCATTACCTTCTCTTGGGCAAAGAAATTATTGATGCTATTTAAATATTGTTCGTCTATTTGGATTTTCGGAACAATCTGGACATAGGCTGCATCACTAGCCGGAATACTGTAAGCTTGTAATTTTAAATTAGCCTTAATAGTAGTTGAGCCTTGTTTGTCTTTTGAGGCTATGACTAATTTATCAATACTTATATATCTAGTCTGCCGCTTTATCCATTTAAGATATTCAACAAAATCGCTTCGTGTTGCACTTAAGGTTACATCTATAGAAACCGATGTATAACTAACAGCTACTCCGAAGGGAAAAATACTTGTCGTATTTACTTGAGGTGCCTCAAAGGACATTGATTCGATCAAAACAGTATTTTCATTAGCGGGGATAATAAGTATTTCGTTCAGCTGCGAAACTGATATTTTCTCAGGCACTCTTTGTTTTAGGGTGCCACCAAGGCTCGCTATCCTTCGCTTGATTCGGCTAACCCTCTCTTGGTCACTAAACATATCCTTAATTCTTTTTAGTTCGTTTGAAGATTCTTTAAGCTCTTGGGCCATATTTATGTTCTTTTTTAACAAAGGCGAAAAAAGAAACAGATAGCCAATCAGAACTATTACAACCGCCACTGAGCTTAAGATAACGTTTATTTTTTGTTCTTCGTTCATCGGCTTTCTTTAAATATACATTCGATATCAAAACGCAAAGTATCTCCGCCGCGTTCGTTGCGATAATCTTTATTAATTTTTGGTCTCATGCGCATAAATACATCTATCGCTTCTAAATCAGCGAGAAACTCATTTAGGCTTTCCATAGGATCTTTTTTATTTACGCGCGCTACCTCGGCATTTAACAACAATATATTTTTGCCGTTGACATTCTTTGTAAACTCTATTTTCCTAACAAATATATTGCGGTGGTTGAGTATTCCATCTAACTGAACAAATGTCTTAAGCAAAGAATCTTCGGGAAAAGAAAATTTTTCAAGCAATCCCTTCCTTAAACTTAGTCTCGCCATAGCGTCTCTGAGCGTCTTGATTGTCTTTGATTCAACTTGCAGTTTGTTCAGTTCCCCTTTAAAATATTTTAGACGGCTTCCCTGATACCAGTAAATACCCCCTAGGATACTGATTGCGCCTACAACAGCTAGAGAAACTGTAATCACTGTTTTTATTATAAGTTTTTTTACTCTTAGAGATTTTTCTTGAGAAATTTTTTCTATATTATTTATAAGATTAGGGTTGGAGCCTGCCTCAAGCGCTGACCCAATAGCTATGGCAAAGGTGTTAAAATCACCGGTATTTTTCATCGATAAAGAAGCCGGTGGTTGCATTACTGTTGCCAGTATATTTATCTTATCAGAAATCACTTTTTCTAAATTTTTGAGTCCAGACCCTCCACCGCTTAGAATTATCTCTTCAATTCGGCTGCCGTGCGAAAGCTGCCTATAATGGCTAATCGACAACTGTAGTTCACGAATAATGCGATCACTATGTTCGGTAACGGCCGTTGTGACTTCAGATGTTTTTAGCCCGCAAAAAGTCTCATTCCTATCCTCTAGGACAATGCCGAATTTGCGCTTAAACTCTAGAATCTGCTCTGGCTTTAAATCAACCTTTTTATCGGAAAGCTTAAATAAAACTCTTAGCGCTTCATCAAGAGCTTTATTTCCCTCGGGGATATTGCGCGTAAACACTAAGAAATTGTTATTAAAAATAGTTATGTCGGTGCTTTCATACCCTATATCGGTTAGGGTCAAAGCCTTATTTTTTGCACTTTCATCCTCTGATATAATATTTTTTAAAGCAAAGCAGCTCACAGTTGCTACTGCAACCTCCAAACCGGCTCTCTGAATTAGCTCAACGTATCTTTTAAAAATACTCTTATGCACTGCCGCCAAGACTATCGTCATCTTCTTTACTTTATTCTCCTCAACTTCCTCTCCGAATGAATAGGCTAAAACCATTTCCTCTAAAGACTGGGTTATGTAGCGTTTTGATGCCCACTTTACTGCCTCCGGCAAGCTATCTCTCTCCTTTTCGGATACGCTCGGAATGGTAAAAGTACGCACACAGACATCAGACGCAGGAAAAGACAAAGAAACTTTCGCTTTCTTAAACTTACCGCTGGAAAAAAGTTTTTTTATAGTATCAATAACAAATAAATCCAGTTTCTCTTTATCTTTGGATATGGAAATAGGAATAGTTGCCTGGGCAGTCCTTTCAATATTATACCCTTTATGGGTAGAGGCTAACTGCACCATCTTAATTGAACCTGTTCCGATATCAATACCTAAGGGGTACTTTTCTACTGATTTTTTTTCAGTCTTCATTGTTTTTGTAACTTTCGGGTAATATATTTAATTATTCTTTCACCATCAAACCTGTCAAATTTGTTAAACTTTATTCCCACCATAAATTTTCTTTGATCGCTTTTTTTACCTTTTCTGGCTTCTTTAGATGTTATTTTCTTTATCCATACCACCTCACCTTTAGCGAGAATCGGTATCGCATCATTAAAAACATTTATATCCACACTCACAGTATCTCCCTTTATAGTATTTTTGGGAATTACAATTCTTATGCCATCAGCACTTACATTTTCACTTGTTGTAATCTGCTCAATTTTAGCCTCTTTAGGCAATCTATAAGCCACAATCATTTTTTCGGTTAATCTTTTATGTTTACGACGCTCTTCCATCTTTTATACCCCAGCCAGAGAGTTAAAGAAGCTCTCTTCTTTTTTTCTACTTTGTAATACCATGCAAATATTTAGCAAGCTTATCTTTTTGGAAATCATTCATCTCAACAAAGGTAATACCTACCCTACTACTGTTTTCATCCGGCCCGGGAGCTATCCAGACAACTTTTCCACCTATAAAAAAAGACTCTATCTTGGGTAAACCTTCAATTTCTAAGCCTACTGTTTGCTCCTTCGACAACTCCTGGGCATACTTTTTGGGAATTTTTATCCGTATACCAGTAAAACTAACATCCTCAGAAACGCCATGCCGTCGAACTCTGACCCCTTTAAACAAATCATAGCTTAGAATCAATACTGCCTTTATTCGGTCTGCCTTTCTTTTTTCCTTCATAGACTTCTAGGAAATTTCACAAAACACCTATTAATTTCAGTAGCTTTATCGTTGTCCGTGGCGGATGATGCTTAGCCCTTTCCCAACGGCTAATGCTAAAAACCGACGTCCCAATAAGCTGAGCTAGTTGTTCCTGGCTCATATGACGCTGCATTCTATATTTTTTTAAATTTTCTGCGAACTGGAGCCGTTGCTCAAGCGTAGCTTTCCGTGATATTCTATTTTCTTTGTTTTCTGGCATACCAATCCCTTCTCAAGACCTATAAGAAATTCTGCCATATGAATAGTAACTTGTCAAGTCATTTTTTTGAAATAATACTATATATATCAATAGAATATAGCCTTTTTTATATATATACTTTCATAATGACTAGGCATTAGGAAAGTAATGTGTATAGTAAGCTAAA
>JAMXCX010000037.1 GCA_024542985.1 Candidatus Omnitrophota bacterium
CTGGGTTACGGTCCTGCCGGATTGGAAAACCAAACCCCGCATATTAAAAGAATTAGGCTATTGGTGGGCGTAACATAAAAATCAGCTGCCAAAAAGCGCAGCTTTTAGGTCGGCTGGATTGGGTTGTTATGCATCATTTTTACCTTCCGGGAGAAAAACGATCGAACTTCCAAGCTTTTCCATCTTTAATAAAATATATTCCTGATGGCTTCACTGGTGGCCCTTTTGTCCCGATTAACTTTTTTTCTGAAATATTTATCCAACGAATTTTATCTTGCGACCAAGATCGCCCCAATCTTTTCAGCATTTCACTCTTATCCTCGAATGACGCCTGTAGTCTTAAGAGTAATTTAAACCCTTCTTCTGTCGAAACGGCTCTTACTTTTTCTGGATTTCCTGATTGTAGAACTAGAAGGAAATTTTCCCATATCGCTTCAGGTTTAATATTGGCTGAATTATTTCGGGCCTGCGATGATTCGGATTGTGAACTGTAGCAACCTATTAGTAATAAAACAAGACATGCTGACAGGGATATACAATTAATTATTCGCTTCATATAATATTTCCTATTATATTTATGCATAACATAAAAATCAGCGGCCTAAACCGCTAGCGGATTCAAAAGTCAGCGGTTCAGGTCCGCTGGATTGCCTTGTTAGAGGTTTTTAGTCAGAGATGACTGCCAGTATTTTATCTTTATGGTATAATTCGCAATGCTCTGAGTTTTTCTTCCAATCGACTATTAGCTCGCAATAATCTATGCCACAACTATTAATATTGCCTGAAACCTCTTCGCCAGAAATGAGCTTCAACCTCACAGAGTTATATCCCCTTAATCTTTCTCCCCAAGTCATTTCTTCATATTCTGCCATTTTTCCTCCTTGTAATTATTTATTTTTTCCTCTAACGTTTGAGCTAACCTGCTTTTTTGGCGTAGCTAAAAAAGTCAGGTTGAGCGATTTGTTAGACAGTTTTTAGTATCCTTTTTTCTTGGCTTGCTGAAGTAGGTCTTGGAACAGATAACTATCCATGAATGGCGCCCATTGCCCGTATTTTTTGATAAACTTTTTCCCTTTTGTGACAAGATGCCAGTATGGAAGCCATATCGCATTTGCCTTGCCGTGCCTTTTTAAAATTACAAGAAATGGGTAAAAGCAAACCTTACTGTTTTTTTCATCTCGCCATTGTTGTATTTTTCCGGGAGTGAAGCAATCCAATGCAGTACATTCAGAATTTGTTGCACCAAGTCCAAAATCGAACTTTAGCCGAAGAGATTCATATGGAGTATCGCATCGCCGACACTTCACTGATTCACCATGGGCCTTTTTCAATAATGCATCAAAGAGGTTGCCAGCATTACTTGGAGGACATCTCTTGCAGATATATTGACGAATTGTAGCCATTTTTATTTCCTCCTTTGTCTAACAATTAATATGCATAATATGTGTTTCCATATTATAGTGATACGTCTAATCAAATTTTAACATATTTCCCACGATCTGGGAAAAACATTGCTTTAATTATGTAATTTACCTATAATATCAGAAAATGCGGAATCTGTATAATAGATAAATTTGGCAATAAGTAAGCAATAAAAAGAGCTGGGATTGTCAAGGAGACTACTGTACATACTGTCCGACATAGTTTTGTTACGTATTTATTAAGGATTTTGCAATATGGATATTTTTACTTTAATAAAAACAAGAAGATCTGTCCGAAAATTCAAGAAAGAAAAAGTACCCGATACGCTTATTGAGAATATCTTAGAAGCCGGCCGCTGGGCTCCCTCAGGCCTTAACAATCAGCCCTGGCGGTTTATGGTTTTAGGAAAAGAAAAAAAGGACGCTTTAGCTGAATACACAAAGTATGGCTATATTATAAAGTCAGCTAATAAGATAATTCTTGTATTCTTAGATAAAGACGCTTCCTATAATTACGAGAAAGATTTAATGGCTATCGGAGCTTGTATTCAAAACATGCTTCTTTATATTCATTCTGAAAAACTTGGTGCTTGCTGGCTGGGTGAAATTCTAAATCAGCGGGAACAGGTTCAGAAAGAGCTAGAGGTAAAGGGCAGCTTTAAATTAGAAGCAGTTTTAGCCGTAGGCTCACCGCTTAGTCTTCCCAAGCAAGGAAGAAGAAAAACACTTAAAAGTTTAATTTTAAAATGAAACTTTGTAAACATTTTTCTGAATGCGGGGGGTGTCAGTTCCAGGACAAGCCCTATAAACAGCAACTAGACCTTAAAATAGAGAAGGTGAAAGATTTAGCAGTTTCTTGGGAGGTAGGAGCCCGGATAAAGCCCGTAGTTTATAAAGAGGAGTGGTTTTACCGCAATAAGATGGAATTTTCCTTTGCTGACCAGAAAGGGCTGGTATGCGGGCTTTATAGTAAAAAAGAAAAAAGAAAAGTTGTGAATATAGAAGAGTGTTTGATTTTTTCTAAAGATACCCAAGATATTTTAGAAACGATTAGAGAATTTTGCCGAGCCAAAAAATATTCTGTTTATAATAAATATTCCCATAAAGGGTTTTTGAGAAATTTAATAATCCGTCAGGCAAAGTTTACCAAGCAAACTATGATAGGCCTAGTTACAGGCAACAGCCAGGTTCTAGATAAAAAGGAATTTGTAAAAAGACTGCTTTCTTTAAAGTTAGAAATGCCCATAAAGTCAATTTATCAGATTATTAACAATTCTTTTTCTGATGCGGTGATTTTTGAAAAAAAAGAATTACTTTACGGAAGTTCTTTTATTGAAGAAAAATTAGGCAGTTATATTTTTAGAATCGGTATTGATACTTTTTTCCAGGTTAATCCCCGGATGGCTGTAGATTTTTACGGTCAGATAAAAAAATACCTTAATCTTTCCGGCAAAGAAAATGTTTTAGATCTTTTTTGCGGGGTAGGCTCTATCGGGATATTTCTTGCTTCGGGAGGAAGCCAGGTTTGGGGGGTTGAATTAAGTGAGGAAATTGTAGAAAAGGCCCGGGAAAATGCCAAAATCAACAATGTAGAAAATATTTCTTTTTTCGCCTGCGATGTAAGAAAATTTCTTAATATTAAAGGTGCGCCTTCTAAAGATATAGATGTTTTAGTTATCAACCCTCCCCGGGGAGGCCTTTCTAATAAGATAATTCGGGCTATTTTGCGGCTCAAACCCAAAGTTATTATCTATTCTTCCTGCAACCCAGACTCTCTTTTTAGAGACTTAAAGGGTTTAACTATCAGCTATAGTGTTGATTTTGTTGAACCTTATGATTTTTTCCCCCACACTAAGCATTTTGAATGCCTCAGTTTTTTAAGAAGAAGTTGATTTTTCAGGCATCAAAAGGCATAAATTCCTTCCAAAATCGTTGATTTTATTGAGCTTTTATATTTTTTTGTATATTTATAAAAATTGCTTGACTAATAAAGATTAAATAGTAAAATTTTACTAGTCAAATTTTACTATATTATGGATATACGAAAACTTCTAATTCAGCAATCTCAGGATTATCCTCAGAAAAAGGCTCTTATTTTTCAGGGCCAGGCAATAACTTTTTCTCAAATCAAAGAGGTTTCCTTTAAGTTGAGTGAATATTTGCTGGGTTTGGGTATTTCTAAGGGCGATAAGGTGGCCATATATCTTTCTAATTGCCCGGAAGCTGTATTTTCTTTTTTAGGGGGGTTTAGCATAGGCGCAGTAATAGTTCCTTTGGACTTTATGCTAACTGAGGAAGAGGTGGTACATTTTTTAAATCATAGTCAAGCAAAGGTTTTGATTACTCAACCTAAAAAAGACTTAAATTTAAGGAGCATTAAAGCTAAATGTCCGGGGCTAGAGACAATAATAGTTTGTAAGCAGAGAGTGGAAGGATTTTTGTTCTGGGATTCTGTTTTGGAATCTAGCCAGGCCCAAGAGCCGGAAATTGAGATAAATGACAATGATGTTTCTTCTATATTTTATACTTCAGGTTCAACCGGGCACCCTAAGGGGGTAGTATTAACTTATAAGCATTTAAGTAACCCCGGCAGGACAATAGATTATTTTTTAAAGGTTTCTGAAAAAGATACTTTTTTATGCGCAGGAGTGCCTTTTTCGCACATAGGAGGCTTGGGGTATATACTTTTGATGGTTCAGTTTGGCTCGGGTTTAGTATTAATGGAGAAGTTTCAGCCCTTAGAATTTATAAAAAATATCAATAATCATAAAGTTACTATATTTTGTATTGTTCCGGCAATGTATATAGCTATCCTTTCTTTAAAAGAAAGTGATAAGTTTGACCTTTCTTCTTTGCGTTTTGCAGTTGTCTTTGGGGCGCCGTCCTCAGCGGTTTTGCTAAAAAGGTTTAATAAAATTTGTCCTAAGGCCCGTCTTTCAAACGGCTGGGGCATGACTGAGACAGCTGCGCCTAATTGTATGCTTGAACCGGGATTAGATAAAATACATAGCATAGGAAAGTTTGCTCCTGGTATGCAGGCAAAGATAGTGGATGATTCAGAAAAAGAATTAGGCTTTAACAGCCAAGGTGAGCTTTGGGTAAAGGGAGAGGCTGTTATGCTTGAATATTATAAAGAGCCGGAATTGACTAAAGAGGTTTTAACTAAGGATAGCTGGCTTAAAACAGGCGATATTGCTTATTATGATCCAGAAGGCCTTTTCTATATTGTGGGTAGAAAAAAAGATATGATAAAAGTGGCCGGAGAAATAGTTTTTCCTGCCGAAGTCGAGGAAAAAATGCAGCGTTATCCTAAGATAAAGGAGGCCGCTGTTATTGGTATAGCTGATGATTTACGCGGTGAAGTTCCTAAGGCTTTTGTAGTTGTAAACCCCGGAGAAGAATGGGATGAACAGGGTTTGAAAGAGTATTTAAAGAAATGCTTAGCTCATTTTAAAATCCCTCATTATTTTGAGGTTGTGAATGAGTTGCCCAAAAATAAGACCGGTAAAATCGATAAGCAAGCACTTATAGAAACAACAGCCTAAGGTTTAAAATATCAATTATTGTTAATTAGAAAGGAGAATTTATTATGATGCAGAGAGAGGTTCATATGAAGGCAAAAGATCTTTTATATTCTTTACAGTTTAAAGAGGGAGATTTTGGCGATATTGCTTTAATAAGCGGTCAGCAGCATAGAGCAAAAATGTGCCTGGGGCGCATGGAAAACGCAGTTAAGAATTTTACTTTTTTGGGATATACCTTCTGGACAGGATTTTATAAAGGCAGAAAGGTAACTGTTGGTAACGGCGGGTTTTATTCTCCGGATTCAGCGCTTGTCACTGAATTGTTATGCGCAGGCGGGATAAAGTCTTTTATCAGGCTTGGTTCTTGCGGCGCCTTACGAGAAGACATAAGCGTAGGTGATTATATTCTGGCTACAGATATCATAAGAGGCGACGGCGCTACCCGTTATTACGTAGAAGATGATTATAAGCCGAAGGTAGACGAAGACATAACCTCAGCTATTGAAAATGTGTTTAGCCGGGCCGGTAAAGTGTATAAAGGCGGCATCTGGACAACAGATGCTTTGTTTCGAGAGACAAAGGATATAGTTAATTTTTATATTGATAAAGGTGCCCTTGGCGTTGATATGGTGACTTCTCCTTTCGTGACTATAGCCAATCTTAACAATAGGAAGGTAGGCGCTATATTAGCAGTATCAGATAATCTGATTACCGGTGCTTTAGGTTTTTCAGACTATAGATTTTTTGAAGCTGAGATGAAAATGACTGATTTAGCTTTCCAAGTTGTAGATGATCTGTCTAAGGTAGGAATCAGCCAGTAAGAACAGGTATATTTTTAATAAGAGGAGAAGATGACATGGAAATCAAATGGAATCCGGATGTAAAGAGAAATTTTGAGGAGATAACCGACAGCCTTCCTCAATTCCATAGAACGATCGCTAAACAGTTAGTTAAAGAAAAAGCCCAAGAGCTGGCAAAGGAAAGGAATTCAGACATGGTTGAGGATAAGGATATGATTACAGCTTTTTTTAATGAAGTTCCTCCGGCGTTTAAGGATATGATGAAAAGACTGCTTAGCCAGCACAATATAGATTACTCTCAATATATAAATGAGTGATTTAATCAGGCAGGAGATAGCCATAGAGGCAGAGCCTGAAGCTATCTTTAGAGAGTTACTTATCTGGGGTCAAAGTTCCTGGTGGCCAAGAAGCTCTTTGATGCGGTTTAAAAATTTGTCAGGGAAAATTGATACTCAGACTTTGTATCTTCAAAAGGTAAAATTTCCTTTTGCTCCGAGCTGGCATACAAAAAATACAGAAGTTAGCGAGAGCAAATTTTACATAAAAAGATGTTTTCTGGATGGGATGTTTAAAGGGTTTGAAGAATTGTTGATTTCAGAATATTCACAAAGGTCAAAAAAAGTAGCTTACTGTTTTAATTACGAAGTTAATGGCTTTATTAATAAAATAATGTGGAAGACTGTATTTAAAAGACTGCATATAAATAATATAAATTTGGTTTTAGGGAGTCTAAAGAAATTTTTAGAGAAAATATGAAAATAGCGATTTTAGGATGCGGAGCCATAGGCGGTTTATTTCTAGGCCGGTTGAGGAGAGAAAATCAGGATGTAGTTGGTATAGTAAAGGATTATCAAAGAGATTCTTTAGTTAAAGATGGCTTGATTATTGAAGGTTCCGACGGCCGGCAGAATATAAAGGTGAATGTCGATACGAGGTTGAGAGAAAAAGTAGATTTGGCTATTTTTTCTACTAAGATAAATAATTTAGAAGAAGTAATAAATGCAAATAGCCGATATTTAAAAGAAGCGATATTGGTTACTACTCAAAATGGGATTAAGGCTGACTATATACTTTGTGATCACTTTGAGAAAAGTAAAATTGTTACCGGAATAGTGATGTTTGGGGCAACATTTTATGCCCCCAACAGAATTGTGCATAATTTCGGAGACGGGCTTATATTAGGTAATATTTTTGACGGGAAAACAGATAGTTTAGAAAAGGCTCAAGATTTGCTGAGCAATGTTTTTGATACAAGCAGTTTAGAGAATATAAAAGGAGCCAAGTACCTTAAATTATTTATTAATTTAAATAATTGTATTCCGGCTGTTTTGGGTTTATCTATGCAGGAAGTATTCTCTGATTTAGAGTTTGCAAAGTTAGCAATAGAATTAAACAAAGAAGCTTATAAAGTCATAGCTAAGAGTGGTATCCAGCTTAGAAGCCTACCGACTTATCCCAAAGAAAGGATAGAGAGTTTAGTTTCAATGGATATAAATCAAGCCAGTGCGCTTTTTTCAAAAATAATGACTTCTTTAAGCAAAGAACCGCTTTACGGTTCAATATTGCAGAGTATTAAACGCTCAAGGAAATCAGAAATTGATTATATAAACGGAGAGATTGTAAATTTGGCTCAAAATAACAATCTTCAAGCGCCTTTAAATGAAAGGATAGTCCAGGCAGTGAAAAAGGTAGAGGAATCAGGAAATTTTTTAGATAAGAATGAGTTTTTTGAATATATGAATAATTAATTTTTGCCCAAGGAGATATTATGGAATGTAAAGATAAGTGCAATAATCAAGAAAAATTTGATAAAAAAAGTATGCCTAAAGTAAAATTTCCAAAATTTAAAATGACAGTTATAAAACAACAAGGATATTGTTATCATGGGTATAAACCCGGTGATGAATTTATCTTAGACGATTTCACCCATCCGCCCGAACATTTCTGTTCAGGTATTATAAAGTCAGCATTTCCCTGCCTTTACGCTTTAACCTTCGGAGCTGAATTCAAGTTTATGGAAAATACCAAGTCTATTAAAACTACCTGTCCTGATAACGGGAAGCTTGATTTTAAGATAGAGGTTTTAGACGACGATGGCAAGGTGATTAAAAAACCCCAAACTGAGAAGCCTAAACCTAATCCTAAGAATATGGAAATAGAAGTAGATGAGTTATGCGGACATTGTTTTTTCGGCTATAAAAAGGGAGATAAGTTCAAGGTCCGGGGCTTGAGAACACCGGATGGTTTTTGCGGGGCAGCTTACAGCGTGTTGTTTCCGGTTTTATTTGCTTTAAATTTTGGCGCTAATTTTTCATTCGAAAAAGATTCGGTTTGTAAAACCGGCATAACTTGTCCGGATGGCGGGAATATAAAATTCAAAGTAAGAAGAGTGGAGGAATAATGAAAAGAGTAGTCATCACTGGTATCGGCGTTATCTGCGGTGCAGGAGAAAATAAAGATGAATTCTATACAAATTTGATAGAAGGAAAGCCTTGCATTGAACGGGTTGAAAATTTTGATGTTAGTTTGTTTGTTTCTAAAATCGCCTCTCAAGATTTGAAATTTGACCCCTTAAATTTCGGCATTAAAGAGCATTGGCGTATGGATAGATATGTTCAGTTTGCTTTAGCCGCAGCTAAGGGTGCAATTGAAGATGCCCAAATTGATTTTAAGAAACTAGACCGTAGGAGATGCGGGGTAGTTTTAGCTAATGCTATTTGCGGAACCCGTTTTATGGAGGAAGAATTTTTATTGGTTACTGATTGGGGTAAAAACCCTATAGATCCTCGCAAAGGGCGACCTTATCTTTATGATGCCGCTATGTTTAATACACCTAGTTCTGAAGTTGGGGGGATGTATGGGACTCAAGGGATAAACTGCACTATTTCAACCGGGTGCACTGCCGGTACTGATTCTATGGGATTTGCTTATGAGTTGATTAGGGAAGGCAGGCAGGATATGGTCATTGCCGGTGCTTCTGAGGCACCGGTTTGTCCGATTACATTCGGAGCTTTTGATGTAGTTAACGTTTTAGCTAAAAATAATGATGAACCTCATAAATCGAGCAGGCCTTTTGATAATAAAAGAGACGGTTTTGTTATCAGTGAGGCAGCCGGGGTTTTGATATTAGAAGAATTAGAGCATGCCAAAAAGAGAAGCGCTCATATTTATGCTGAGGTAATGGGCTATGGTACAAGTTGCAATGCTTTTCATATGACTGATTTACCCGAAGACGGCGAGCCCATGGCCAGGTGTATAAATGAAGCAATAGAAGAGGCAGGTATAAAGAAAGAACAAATAGATTATATTAATGCCCATGGTTCTTCAACCAGACAAAATGATGCTTTTGAAACCGGTGCTTATAAAATGGCCTTCGGGGATTTTGCTTATAAAGTACCTATCAGTTCCATTAAATCAATGATAGGCCATCCTTTAGCGGCAGCAAATGCAGTTGAGAGTGTTTTGTGCTGCATGATTTTTAAGAAGGGTTATCTTCCTCCTACTATAAATCAGGAGGAGCCGGATCCTAAGTGTGATTTAGACTATATTCCTAATAAGAAGCGTCAGCTTATGCCGGAATATATATTAAAGACAAGTAGTGGGTTTTCAGGAATCCATTCTTCTATTATATTTAAGAGGTGGAAATAAAATAGTCTATAGTCCATAGAAATTATGATTGTTACTTATATCCCGACCTAAGTGTCGGGAGTCTAGGGGCTTGCGAACGAAGTGAGGAGAGAGAATGAGTGAAAGAGTTGCAATAACAGGTGTAGGCATAGTATCGCCTTGTGGGTTAAAGAAAGAAACTTTTTGGGCAAACTTAAAGCGCGGAGAATCATTCGTTGATGAGGTGACCCGCTTTGATGCTTCTAATTACCCTTCTCGTATTGCCGGTCAGGTGCACGAGCTGGATCATTATACCCATCTTTCGGGAAGACTGCTAAAAAAAATAGATGTGTTTTCTCACATGGCCTTAGTTGCTAGTGAGCAAGCTATTAAAGATTCAAAAATGGATTTAGACAATATTGATAAAAATAGAGTAGGGGCTTTTATGGGTAATGCTTTAGGCGGTTGGCTTTTTGCTGAAACAGAGCTTAGAGATATGTATATTGAGGGAAGAGAAGGGATTTCTCCTTATATGGCTTCAGCTTGGTTTCCGGCCGCTCCTCAAGGGCAAGTTACTATATATTATGGGTTTAAAGGATATAGCAAAACAGTTGTTGCTGATCGGGCTTCTTCAGCTTTAGCTATATGGTATGCTTCTAAAATTATAGCCCAAGGTAAGAATGACTTTGTTTTAGCCGGCGGCATGGAGGCGCCTATTACGCCTTATGCCTTGCTTTCCGTTAATACTTGCGGAAAGTTATCAAAGAATAATTGTAACCCTAAAAAAGCTTACCGTCCTTATGATTTATACCGCGATGGTTTTGTTGTAGGTGAAGGAGCGGCCATGATAGTTTTAGAGAAAGAGTCTCAGGCTAAAAAAAGAGGAGTTTCTATTTATGGCTTTATAAAGGGAGTGGGATTTTCCTCAGACGGCTATCATTACTCTAGATATCGTCCGGATTCAAGCAGCCTAGAATATGCGATAGAGGAATGCTTAAAAGACGCCAAGTGGGATAAGAAGACAGTCGATTATATATGCTTGGATGCTGAGGCAAGTGAGATCGGTGATTATTTGGAAACTCAAAGCCTGAAGAATGTTTTTGGTAAGCAAATCAGCAAGATATCTTTAAGCGCACCTAAGAGTATGTATGGTAATTTGCTCGGCGCCCAAACAGCCCTGGACTTAGTTGCTACTATTTTTTCTATGAAAAACTCAATAATTTTTCCTACTATTAATTATGAAATGCCCGATCCTTACTGTGACTTAGATTATACACCTAATGAAGCAGTAAATCGGGAAATTAAAAAAGCTTTAATTATCGCCCGCGGCCGCGGTGGGATAAATGTTGTTTTAGCAGTGGAGAAAGACTAAAGGAAAAAATCAATAGTCAATAAACGCGGCCCATTAAGGAAATTAGTAATTCTGTGGGCTATAAACTAAACCGGAGGTTTTTTTATGGCACTAAAAGAGGAGATAGTTGATGTTATTTGCAAGACTTTAGAGGTTAGCAAGGAAGAGTTAAAAAATGACCAGAAGTTATATGATTCAATAGGCGTTGATTCAACCGAGATGGTGGAATTAGTAGTGTCTTTAAAGAAACATTTTGAAATTCCCCTGGAGACAAACGAAATCACCAAATTTTCTACCCTTAACGAGATAGTAAGCATTATAGAAAAGAAAAAGCAGTAAGATTGCAAATTAACGATTCCGGCCAAGATAATTATGAAAATAATAGATTTAAGTTTAGCCATTGATGATAAAGCTTTTGAAGTGCATGAGTTAAGAATAGACCGCACATCGCATAAAGACGGCGTAGAGAAGCTTAATAAAGTACTTATGTCGCGCAGTCCTGAAGATAAAATTCGCTATGAGAAGGGCGAGCGGATTATCAGAAAAGAAGATTTGCCGGACGAAGAATTTTTATCTCTTGAGATGATTTATTCATCTGTGCATAGCGGGACCCACCTGGATTATTCTTATCATTACGGGAGTAAATCCGAAGGACGCCTTTCGAAAACTGCTGAGGAAATTCCTTTGGACCTATGTTATCAGGAGGGCGTAAGGATTGACTTGACGCATAAAAAGTGCACTGAGATGATTACCGCTTCAGATATAGAAGAGGGGCTCAAAAAAATTAACTACAGACTTAAACCTCTAGATATTGTTTTATTGTATACGGGTTCAGATAAATTATTCGGAGGGCCGCAATATTTTAGCGATTATCCCGGTGTTGATATTTCTGTTATTGACTATTTGCTTGATAAAGGAATAAAAATATTTGGGGTTGATACTATGGGCATTGATAGGCCTTATAAATTCATGATGAAAGATTTTTTGGAGAAAAAAGACCCAAAAGTTCTCTGGCCGGCGCATTTTTACGGACGCAGGAGAGAATTTATACATATTGAACGTTTAGCAAATTTAGAAAGTTTGCCGGATTTTGGCTTTGAGGTAATTTGTTTTCCGGTTAAAATAAAGAATACAGGTGCTGCTTGGGCAAGAGTGGTAGCGGTAGTGGATAATTAATGGTAAAGATCTCTCGTTCGCCTTTGGCGAACTCGAGATCAATTCTCCTGATTTGAGGTCAGGGGAGAATTGAGGAGGTAGAAGATGGCACATACAGTAAATTCAGTTGTTATTAATGCTCCGTACGAGAAGGTTTTTGATTCCAGCAATGACATAGCACGTTGGAAAGAATTCTTCAAAGAGTATACAGATTCAGAAGTTCTTAATACAGAAGGGAATAAAATTACTTTCAGGCTGACCCATGAGAACGGCAATAGCTGGGTTTCATATCGGTTGCTTTTTAAAGAGGATAAATTCGCTTACGCCTCGAAGGTTGAGCCGATGCTTCCTTTTGAATATATGAAAATTATCTGGCTTTATAGAGATGTAGAAGGAGGGGTTGAGATGACCTGGATTCAGGATTTTAAGATGGATACAAAAGCAAAATATACTGATTCTCAAGTTGAAGAAATGATAAATAAGCATTCAACAACAAACTTGCAAAGGTTTAAAGAGATTATCGAAAAAGAAGTAAATGTGAATGCCTAGATTAAGTTTTTTCATCTTTTGTTCGATGTTTTTTGCTCTTTCTTTTGGCGTTGCGGCTATGGCGGCTCTGGTTCCTTCGATAGCAACTAATTTCGGGGTAAGCCTGGGTTCAGCTATGAAACTGACCTGGCTGTATATGCTTCCTTATGGCTTAGTTGCTCTCATCTGGGCACCTTTGACCAGGGTTACAAAAGTAAAGAGATTACTTCTTTTTACAAGTTTTGGGTTTTTTATATCTGCTTTGTGTTTTAGCTTGTCTTCTACTATAGGATATGCTTATTTATTTAGATTTCTTACAGGCTGTTTTGCCTGCGGTTTTGTGCCGCTGGCTCTTATTACAATAGGTAAAACTATACCTTCACACAAAAAAGGGAAGTATATAGGAACATTTTTTGGCGTAGCTTATGTATCTACGTTTATTAGTGTTTTTCTTAGCGGGTTCCTAAATTGGAGAGTAATTTATCTCATTCCGTCTTTATTGAGCCTGGGAGTATTCATCTTGGTTTTAACGCATTTGAAGGATTTTGACTTTAGAAAGCCGAAGTTTAAGATAAGTTACTTACAGACTTTTAAAGAAAAAGAAGCTTTGCGCTTTTTCCTTGTAATTATGCTGGCAAGTTTCTTGTATCACGGTTTGCAGCAAAGATTGGGGATGTATTTACACCAGCAGTATTCATTGCAACAGATAGCCATAAGCGCTATATTTACTGTTTCAACATTGAGTGCTATTATTTTTGAATTTTCAGGAGGGTTTTTAAGTTCCCGTTTAGGAAATATTAAAATTGCTAAAATCGGTTTTATTCTTATGAGCGTGTTTAGTTTAGCTTTATTTTTTATAAGAGACTACAAATTTATTTTTGTAGGTATTATACTCTGGGGTTCGGGATGGGCGCTTACCCACGTAGGTTTATCGGCTCATCTAACTAATTTCCCTGATAAAATATTGCGTGATGCCTCAAGCTTAAACAGCGCTTTGCGTTTTAGCTTTGGAGGTTTAGGCGCTTTTATGGGAGGAGTTTTGGTTTCAATAGCAAATTTTAAGGTTTTATTCATTGCAGTGGCATTAAGCGTATTTTTTTTAGGGTTTAATTTGAATAAAATAATAACGGTAAAGACCTCGTAAGATTCTCCGCTAAAAGCGAGGGGTCATTGAGAAGGAGAAGTGTATGGCTGATTTAAAGGGTAAAGTTGCGATTATAACCGGTGCAAGTGGAGGAATAGGTAAAATCATGGTTGAAAGACTGGCTAAAGAGAATTTAAAGCTGGTTTTGGCCGCAAGAAGATTAGAAGTGTTAGAACAGATAAAAAGCTCACTCCTTAACAAGGATAATATACTA
>JAMXCX010000038.1 GCA_024542985.1 Candidatus Omnitrophota bacterium
GCTGCTAACCCTTCGCTAGTGCTGGGAAAACTACCATTGTCTAATTCATAAAGCTTTAGAGCGGTCGCAATATTAGCTTCAATATCAGCTTTGCTAGCCTGTACGCGTGCCTGTTCACTACGGCCGGTCAATCTTGGCATTACCATAGCCACTAAGGCGCCGATTATTATCACCACTAGCATAAGCTCAATTAAAGTGAAGCCTGCCCTTTTATTTAAATACAACATCTTTTCCTCCTATTTTTTATCCAATTATATTTTATCAAACGTCGCTGTAGGGGCCGGGCCTGCCCGGCCCTTTAATTTATAATTTTTAATATTATTTTCATCAGCATCCCAATTTGCGGGATTGTTTATAATGTATTTACGGATATTATACAAGGAATGATTACTGCTGCGAATAATATAATCGTGAAAGGATCTCTGCCATCGGAATTTATTGTTATTTAATTTATTGATTTGTCGGGTTACGCTGGATTTGTATGAACCGATTATTATGGACATATTGTTTGAATTTTTGTATTTGGTAAAGGGCCGGGCAGGCCCGGCCCCTACAACTACGTTAATGATTGCGTGGATATGATTGGGCATAATAATATATTCGTCTAATTTTATATTTTTATGATGATTTGGCAGGTCTATCCAGGTATTATTCGCAATATGGCCATATTCATTTAATATCATACTGTTATTCTTAATTGTACCGAAGGCCTCTTGGTGGTTATGTGTGCAAATGGTTATGTGATAATACCCTTGCTGTAAATAATCATGCGTTTTTAATCTTTTTGGCTTACGAGGTGTGAATGTATTTATCATTTATTTTTCATAAAACTTTTGACAGTATCTAATTCACATTTGTTCTTCCAGGTATTCTCTCCACTTAAGCTCTAAATCCTGCAAATTTTTTACTCGTCCAGGATAGGCAAATCTTAAACCCACCTCTACGCTTTTTCCGTCTCTCAAGCTCCGACAAAACTCAGCAAATCTCTGCGAACCATATCTCTCAATCAAAAAACCTATTAAGGATACTGCTGCTAAATAATAAGCATTAACTAAACTATCCGGGGTTAAAAATAAAATTCCCGGGCTACCTTTCCTGGTAAGAGTGGGACGGATATAAACCTTATTTATATCCTTAAGCCGATTAATATCCAGCTTCATTAGATCCTCCACTAAAAGCATTTTGCTTTGTCTATAGCTTTCTTTTGCAAGCTCTTTCATGTAAGACCTTTTTTCTGTTTCAGCCCATTGGGCCACGCCTTCATCCAGCCAGAGCGGTATTTCACCGCTAAACCCTACAAAATCCCTGAATATGAGATGAGCGATTTCATGGGGAAGAAGCGATTCAATAAACCCTTCACTCCAAGCATAACTTACTATTTCTCGCTTTTGGTAATCCGCCATACCCTCTGACCATTTGGGCTGGCCGGTTGCTTTTAAAAAAGATTGTCGGTCCGGATAAATATAAATCTTTGCCCTTTCATCCCACAACCAAAATTCTGAATATCTGGGATAACCTAAGTCTTTAGCGATTCTTTTGTAATATACTTCTGCCGCTCCCAGGATATCCTTGGCAGAATTTTTATTTCGGATATAGTAAATGAAAAAATGATCACCGTTTAATTTTTGCCAATCGTAGGCCCAGGCAGTTAGGCTTATAACTAAAAAAATTACAACTAAAAGAAAAAGTATAAAAAAAATTCCACTTTTGCACTCTATTCTTAAACCCTGCATTACTAATTTTAGGTTTCTTAGTTAGTTATAATGTTGATTTCGAATATCGGAAGGAGCATCGCTACTACCATAAAACCCACCACTAAACCCATAATCAAAATCATCAAGGGCTCAAGAAGGCTACTCATCACTCGCATCGCTTCATCAGTATCCTCTTCGTAGCTAGTTGCTACTTCACCTAAAGAGTCGTCAAGCGAGCCAGACTCCTCCCCCACACTTATTAGGTTAGTCATAAACAAAGGAAATAACTTTGATGTTTTCAGGCTTCTGCCAAAAGAACCGCCTTGTTCTAAATCTTTATAGCTCTGCTTCAATTTATTTTTTATTATTTCATTTTCCAGCACAGGAATAGCTATTGAAATCGCCCTCAATATTGGTATTCCATTCTTTATAAGCAGCTCCATGGTTCGGCAAAAACGGGAAAGCTCTGCCTTCAGGATTAATTTCCCAAATATAGGAAGGTGTAATTTAAACAGGCTAAAAGTGACTTTTCCGATTTTTGTTTTGACCTGTTGCCTAATAATAACTATAAAACCTATCAACCCCAGGCTTATTGCTATCCACCACTTACGTATCCACTGGCTTAGGAAAATCAAAATTTGCGTAGGCAAGGGTAAATC
This sequence comes from Candidatus Omnitrophota bacterium, assembly GCA_024542985.1. Classification (GTDB taxonomy): domain Bacteria; phylum Omnitrophota; class Gorgyraeia; order Duberdicusellales; family 4484-171; genus JAMXCX01. The sequence continues at coordinate 2,354 of JAMXCX010000038.1, forward strand.
TTGGCCCATATTCAAAAATATCTGCATAAGGCGGGGCATCACAAAGGTAAGCATAAAAACCACTGTGCCCGCCCCCACTACTGCCATAAACGCAGGGTATACCAAGGCCATACGCAGGCGAGAAAGCATTGCTTCTTGTTTCACGCGATAATCAGCAATCCGTAGAAGTGCTACTGGAAGCGCCCCGCTATCTTCACCGGCAGCAACCATAGCAGTATAAAAAGAAGAAAATATATTAGGATAATTCCTTAAAGCAGAAGAAAAAGAATCGCCCTGCTTGACCATATCATAAATACCGTCTACTACACTCTTTAGTCGAGGACTACCCGACTGCTCTGATATAATACCTAAAGCATTTAAAATGGGCACTCCTGATTTTAGAAGGCTAGCCAACTCTCGGCTAAAAATAGTAATTTGCCGAAACCTTATCCTGCCTTTAATTTTACCTGCCGCGGCCCGATGGGGTTTAGAAGTTTGTTCCTCTATTTTTATGCGCACAGGAACATACCCCAGTTGGTTCAACTTATCAACTACCTCTTCTTCAGTTTGAGCTTCAATTCTGCCTTCAAACAACTCCTCAGGACCTTTCTTAGCGGTATATTTGTATATAGCCATATTAATTATTCTTTATCTATCCCTAACACTACATATTTATTTAGCCTGACACGTTGGGCGCTAGTTATATCTAAAAAGCATACAGCGATATCGTATTTTTTATTCTCTTGGGTTTCTTCTACCCGTAACACTCTGGTTAAACATTCTATCGGATTTTTACCATCAGGCAATTCTATCTTTAGCTCTAGGGTAGAGCCTATGGCTAAGGCTTCATCAGAGACAAAAACTAACCCTCCGGCAGATATATTCTTTGTAACGCTAAACTGCTCTGCCTTAAACCCTCTTCTAGACACTTTTTTCTTTGATTTAAAAAATTCATATCGCAAATTTATCTTTTTATCTAATCGCGGATAGACTCTTTTGTTTTGGGGAAAAGACTGCTCAATATCTTCGCTCTTAAAAGATTCTTGGTATGAAAGACTCTGCATCCCTGTATCAGGTTCAGATTGCTCCTCAATAGAAGTTACCTTCATTACCTCCTCCGGCGTAGTTATGCCGGCGATAACTTTCAGCCAGCCGTCCTGGCGCAAAGTCCGCATTCCTTTTGACACAGCCATTCTTTTAACTTGGTTGGCAGGAACTTTCTTTAAAATTAAATCCTTAATTGCATCATCTAGTAAAAATATTTCATAAATTCCGGTTCTGCCAAAAAAACCTGTTAAATTGCACTTAGAGCAACCCTTTGCTCTAAATATCTTAACCCCATCTGTTGATTTTATATGTAACTCTTTAACAATTCGCTTTTTTAACTCTAGAGGTGCGGATTTATCTTCATATTTACACTCCGGACAGATTATCCTTACCAAGCGCTGGGCTATAAAGGCCTCAACGCTTGAAGAAACTAAGTAAGGCTCAACACCAATATCAACCAGCCTTGTAATTCCACTAACTGCATCATTGGTGTGTAGGGTAGAAAACACCATGTGGCCGGTCAAAGCAACCCTTATAGCAATCTCAGCAGTTTCTAAATCTCTGACCTCACCCACTAGTATAACATCAGGATCATGGCGCAAGATGCTGCGCAGTCCGCGCGCAAAATCTAAACCAATGCCCGGATTAACCTGCATTTGGGTTATACCCTGTATTTCGTATTCAATAGGGTCTTCAATAGTAATAATTTTATGCTCTTTGGTATTCATACTGTTGAGACAAGTATAAAGAGTAGTAGTCTTACCGGAACCAGTAGGGCCAGTTACAAAAATTATACCGTAAGGTCTTTTAACTAACTCCTCTATAATCTTTAAATCCATTTCTGATAAACCTAGTTTTTCCAAGCTGAAAAGCATCTTTGTAGGAAGAATTCTTATAACTACACTCTCACCAAATGGCGTTGGTATGGTAGAAATTCTTAAATCGAGAACTTGGCCTTGAGCTTTTACTACTGTTCTTCCATCCTGGGGGAGCCTGCGTTCCACAATGTTTAAATTAGACATAATCTTAATACGCGAAATTATGGCATTCAAAAAACTTTTCATTTCCGGTAAAACAGTTGCGTCATAAAGCACCCCGTCTACCCGATAACGCAAAGTGAGACTTTGCCTTGAGGGCTCAATATGAATATCAGTAGCCCTCCTCCTCCATCCCTCTAAAATTATCTGGTTGACTAATTTTATTACTGAGGCTTTTTCAGCTAACTTCTCAAGGTCTTCTACCTTTTCAGGCCCAACTGGTTGCGAACTAACCGCAAATTGTGAATCCTGTTGAGAAACAATACTCTTTAAGGTATCAGCAGCTAAGCCATAGTATTTTTTTAAACCTTCTAAAATGTCTTCTGAACAAGAAAGAACTAACTCTATGTCATAACCCAATTGTGTTCTTATCTCATCCTGGGTTTTTATATCCAAGGGAAAAGAAACAGCAATAGTCAAAGTATTGCTTTCTATCTTTATCGGTAAAAACTTATAATAAGAAGCAATTTTTACCAAAACCTTGTCTAGAACTTCCCTTCCAACAGAAATACTGCCTAAATCAAGATAGGAAAGTTTTAGCTTCTCGGCAAAAACACCCAAAACATCCTTCTCATTCAAAAATCTTCTCTTAACTAATACTTGCTGGAGGCTTGAGCCTTGAGACTCCATTTCTTTAACAAAAGGCTCTAATGTCTTCTCAGAAACTGAACCCTTTTCTATTAATGCCTCATAGAGAATTTTATCGTATCTTTTAAACATACCTTCAAGATCAGCTATAAGTTGTAAGCTGTAAGCTTAAAGCTTTAAGACTTAAGGCTTATAGCTTATAGCTTATAGCTTAGAAATACTTGCCCTTAATGTGTTCACGATATCTACTTTTAACTTCAGTCATATCACTTCCGGAAACCAAAACTAATTTCAATCTTAAACCTTTGGTTTCTTGTTCAGCTTTCGCCAGCACTTTTGCATCTAAAGGGTTAGTGATAGCGATAGTTACTGACCAATCGTCTTTTTCCATAGGAAAAGAGTTATAATCTAAAATCAATGACGGACTAAATTCCTTAACAAAATCCCAATCAATATAATTATACTTTATGGTAATATACGGTATATTAAACTGGTCTGATAAGGCCTCTAACAGGTCTTTTTCAGTAATCATTTTTCTTTTTACTAATATTTCACCCAGCAAGGCATCAGTCTTTTTCTGTTCTTCTAGGGCAGTTTCTAATTGTTGGGGAATAATCAAGCCCCTTGCAATTAAAATCTCACCTAGACGTTCTGGTTTTCTCTTCATTCCTATAATATAATTTATGATAATGCTCCGATTAGATAAAATTCCCCTTCTGGTCTCTGGTCAACTCTTCCGGAGATTATTTTCTCACATCCGGCTAAAGTTTGACCAGTAGTTACGTAAGTGCCTTTTTTCCCGGTATAGGCCTCTGCGCAAAAAAAAGGCTGGGTAAGAAAATTCTGTAATTTCCGAGCCCGTTCATAAATAACCCGGTCAGCCATTGAAAGTTCATCAACGCCGATGACCAAAACAATACGTCTCAACTCTTCATATCGCTGAAAAATCCTAATTACATCCTGGGCAACGTTAAAATGCCTTTTACCTACAATATCAATATCTAAATTTGCGCTGGAAGAAAGCAAAGGGTCTATGGCCGGGTAAAGGCCCAACTGCACCCGGTCCCGGGAAAGAACCATTACTGAATCCAAAAAGCTAAAAAGTGCAACTACTGCCGGGTCGGTTAAATCGTCAGCCGGTACATAAACTGCCTCGATTGAAGTTATAGAACCGCCCCCATCTTGAGAAGAACGAATTCTCTCGTGAAATTCACTGGCTTCAGAAATTAATGTCGGCTGATATCCGGTTTCAGAAGGAACTCGGCCCAGGAGAGTAGAAATTTCAGCCCCGGCTTGGACAAAACGGAAAATATTGTCTACAAAAAATAAAACATCTTGACTCTTGCGTTGGATAGCTTCAGCCATGGTAATACCGGTCATTGCCACTCCAAAACGAGCTCCCGGAGGCTCATTCATCTGCCCGAATACCATCATTGTCTTATCTAAAACACCATGCTTGGAAAGCTCATGATAAAGCTCATTCCCCTCACGGATACGCTCACCTACTCCGGCAAACACGCAGCTGCCCTCATGACGTTTGACAATATGCTGAATGATTTCCAAGGTAAGAACACTTTTACCTAAAGCTGCTCCACCCAAAATTCCGTTCTTGCTCCCTTTTACTAGAGGGAAAAGAAGATCTATAATCTTTATTCCTGATTCCAAGACTTCAAAAGTCTTAGCACCGATGTTTTCGACTTTGACTTTACTGCCCATCTCTGCTCTTCTTATCGGAAACTTCTCACTCGACTCAATAGGACCCTTTTTATCCATTGGTTCACCCAGCACATTAATAAGCCGTCCATATAAACACTCTCCTGCCGGTATCTCAATAGTTTCACCGGTAGAAACAGCTTTTGAGTTACGCTGAAGATCTATTGTAGAATTAATAGCAATACACCGGGCAATATTATTAGGTAAGTGCTCTGCGACTTCTAGGACTACCTTCTCATCGTCAACAGTCTTAGCATTTATAACACAAAAAATATTAGGGACATCTTCTGCTTTCAAAAACTTTACATCCACAACCGGACCCTGGACAGAAATAATCCGACCCTCCCGCTTTCTGTTATCGGTTTTACTCATTTAAATAAATGCTCCTAATTAAAATCAAACATCAAAAACCAAAATCAGATATCAAAATCCAAAAATATGCGTGTCTCTTTTAAATTTCTAATTTTGCATTCCTGCCTGCCGGTAGGCAGGTTGCATTTTTAATTTACTTGGCATATATTGCTCTCCCGGCAAAAAGCTCACGCATAGTGCGGTCAACTAATTCATGACGAACCCTAAAATATTCAAGCTGAGTTTTTTTATCTCTATCCTTTATTTTCTGGGCACTTTCTTCCAGATGTATATATCTGGCAGCAAATTCCGCTAAACGGCTTAAGCCAAAAATTTCATAAAATTTATGCCCGAGCAATAAATACACCAAATACTCTATTGCCTTATCAGGAGAGCTTTCCATAATGGTATCAGCCATAAAATTCTGCTTAAAGCCGCCGGCATCCGAAGAATATGGCAAAAGTGTAACTGCTTCCACGCGCTGCACAGTAAATGATATCGGTTTAGGATAGATAACTTTGACATAACCAAAGCCGTCAGATAAAACTTTCTCGATTATGTAATCTCTTAACTGCCTAGCCTGCTCATATCTATTTTCATCATTGATACCGGGAAAATAAGCTGCCGGCATTCCAGTCCCCCGAACATATATTTTACCACGCTCACCAATAACAACAAGTTTACCGCTTATCTTTTCTAGTTCTGCCAAGGCAGCGTCTACAACTTGCACATTGAGCGCGCCTAAAAATCCGGAATCTGAAGTAATAGCTATTGCTATCTGGGATTCTTTTTTCGGCCTTAGGAAAGGGTGATCGACTCTTTCTACATCAATATGCTCAAAGAAACCATTAACCGCCGGGGTAAATTCTTCAAAAAGTTTTATTCTCTTTTCCAAAGACCGATACTGAGCAACAGCTATTGTTTTTAAAGTTTCAACTAAAGCTGTAAGGCCTTTATTGAATTCTAAATCTTCTTTAATTTTTGCCAGAGTCTTCATTGTTCGGGATCCCGAAAGTTATATTTTCTCCTGGAAATATTCTTTCAAACTGCTTTCAAGCTGCTCTTTAAGCTGATTTGTTAATTCTTTCTTGCTGCGCAATTCAGAAAAAAAATTAGGATTTTTGCCTTCGATAAAACCGCAAATTGTCTTTTTAAATCCTTCTATCTGCTCTACTGACAACATATCTAAAATCCCTTGACCCAAAGTGTACAGATAAATTATCTGTGCTTCTATAGACACCGGGCAGTTTTTATCCTGAATAATGAGCCGGTTTATAATATCCCCTCTTTTTAATTTTGCCTCCGCCTCTTTGGATAAACCTGTAGTTCTTAACTGAGTCATCTGCAGAAGCTCTTTATACTGTAAGTATTCCAGCCTTAAGTTTTTACTCAAATCCTTCATTGCCGGCCATTGGGCCTTATTGCCAATGCGGGAAACTGAAAGCCCGAAGTCAATAGCCGGTTTAAACCCTTTATTAAAAAGTTCTGTAGAAAAATACAATTGTCCGTCAGTCATAGAAATCAAATTTGTAGGGATGTATCCGGTAACGTCTCCCTGTAGTATCTCAACTATAGGCAAAAAAGTCATTGAACCACCGCCATTCTCAGGACTCATATAACCTGCCCGTTCCACAAGCTGAGAATGAATATAAAATATATCTCCGGGGTAAGCCTCTCTTCCCGGAGCACGCTCCAGCAATAATGATATTTGCCTGTATATCCATGAATGTTTAGTTAAATCATCAAAGACAACCAAAACATCTTTGCCGTTATACATAAAATACTCGCCTAACATACACGCGGTATAGGGTGATAAATACTGCTCACCAGTTGATAAAGCAGCTACACCGCTGACAATAATCGTATATTCAAAAGCTTCCTTTTCTTTAAATATATCCAGTATCTTAAGCAAACTGGAATAAGGCTTACCAATACAACAATAAATACAAATAACATCTTTACCCTTCTGGTTCAGTATGGCATCTATAGCTACGGTAGTCCTTCCGGTAAGCCTGTCCCCGATGAGAAGCTGACGCTGGCCTTTAGCAATAGGTATAATAGCATCTAAAAGCAGGGTCCCGGTTTCCAGAGTCTCTTTAACCGGAATACGTTCCATAACTCCGGGAGCAACCCTGAATACCGGGTAAAGCTCTTTTGTCTCTATAGGGCCTAAACCATCTTGGGGTTGGCAAAGACCGTTTACTATCCGGCCTACGAATCCATCAGCCACCGGCAGTCTCAAAGACTGGCCCTTATTATAAATCTCATCACCGGCCCGGATATGCGAAGAATCACCTAAAACTAAAACTTGAGTTTTTTCTTCGGTGAATCCTATTACTAGGCCTTTAACACCATTAGAGAATTCAATAATTTGCCCGTTTATGCAGGAAGGAAGACCCTTGGCTATAACAACGAATTTACGAATAGACTCTACATACCCTACTTCTCTAATCTCAAATCTTGCGCCTGCTGCTTTATTAGCCTTGCCTTTACTAATCATTATTTTGCGGCCTCATCATCCATCTCTTTAGCTTTGAGCTTGATTTTATTTCTAAAACTTCCATCTAAAACCAAACTTCCGATTGAGACAATAATACCCGCTACTATCTTCGGGTTTACTTGCTCCTTTAAGGTAACTTCATGCTTTAGGAGTTCTTTTAACTTTTTTGCTAAATCTTTTTTCTGCTGGGGATTTAAAGCAAAGGCTGAACTAATTTTTACTTCCTTTAAATCTTTGGGGATATGTAAACGGTCTATCTGGGTAAAACCGCTTTCTATTAACTCCTGAACCCAGCGCAGATGAACATCTTCCTTAACTTCTTGAGGTAAATTATCTTGCACTAATTCACAAGCTCTATTGATTGCTTCTTGAGCTATTCTTTTATCTAACTCTGATATAAGAAGTTGACGTGATTTTTCTGCCTTTTGGAGTACTTCCTCGCTTTGGGTGCGGGCTTCATTTAGAATTCTATCTCTTTCGTCTTGGGCATCTTTAATAATCTGAATCTTCTGGGCCTGGATTTCTTTTTCTGCAACTGCCAGAAGCTCAGCTGATTTCTGTTTTGATTCTTCGAGCCGTCTATTTATCTCTTTTTCTTTCTGACTATAATCTTGATTTAACTCTTCAAGGTGGGTTGTAGCTGAAATTACGTTTTTGGTCAGTATTTTCCTGAGAATAAATATAAGTACGGCAAAAATAGAAACCAGAAATAATACTAATAATAAAACAATCGCCATTTTATACTTTTACCCCGTTAGAGATAGGTCGTCCTGAGACGACCGTAGCATAGCCTTGATATTTAAATGAAAGCTTTTCTTTATATTCCAATACTTATACAGCAAAATATCTCCTCATCACCCGTATCTCTAACGGGGTTTACCCTCAAGAGGTAAATAACTGGAAAACTGTCAATATCGCAATCAAGGCCAAAGCCTGAGCAAGAACCAGAACAATAATCATAGCAGTAAATATTTTAGGTGCAGCCGAAGGGTTTCTTCCTAAAGCCTTAATGCTAGAAAAACCGCAGGCTGCAAATACGCCACACGGTCCTAAAACACATATGCTGAAAACTATGATAAGTGCTAGATTACGGCTCACTTCTCTTCTGCGATTATGGTTACCTTGTTCTGGCTAACTCTAATTATACCTCTTTTTATCGGGAATTCTTGACTGCCTACGACCACCATCCCTTCAACTAAACGGCTTACAATCCGTTTATGGAAAGCTAATACTTCAAAAACTCCCTGCTCACCAGGAAGTATTAGATTATCCGCCTTTCCTTTAAAGACAACTTTTCTAGGACTAACTACAAAAACATCTAGCTGCATTTAGCAAAAACTTTTCTCTGTCTAGTCTCAAATACGACTTTAAACTTTTTCTTCTTTTTGAGGTTTGGATTCGGCTTCCGGGAACGCTGATTTTGTAGCCTCGGAAAAAACATCCTTTGTATGTTGCGACTGTCGATGCCAAGTAAAGAACAAAACTCCGGCCAAAAGCCCGACAAAGATAATTATTATAAATATCACTATCCAAGTCATAGTCTTCGAAGGTGCGTCGGCCTTTATTTTAGCATCAGCTAACATCTCCGGTGCAGGCGGACCGCCGGCTGTAACCAGAATCTCTTCCATCCGGGCAACATCTTCTTTAATTCCCTCGATAGTAAGCAAGTTCTGCCGGTATATACCTATGTGCCTCTGGCGGCTAACTGCCTCATTGGTTTGAGAAGTTTTAATATCTTCTATCCGCAAGTACACTGTCTTGGCAATACCTTCAGCTTTAGTAATATATTCTGTATCTTTAAGATGCTTAAGGATTGCGTCTATCCTTTCTTCAAATATTGCCAATCTCTTCTCCGGTATCATCCAGATATCTTCAATATGCACCTCAAATTTACGCATTTCAGAGGGAGCAAGCTCAATTTCTTTATGCACAAAGTAAATAGCCTTCTTGGTATCATACTCTATCTCTAAACCACCGGTATCGCTAATAGCGTCAGGAGTAGCTTCTTTAGGCAAATATTCTTTAAGGTAAATTTTCTGAGTCTTAGTCTTTGAAGGATTGACCGCAACTAGCTGGAATATTACACTTCCTGATTTTAAAGATGTCTTTATTATTGGATCTTCCCTGCCGCCGAATTTATACTCGAAAATACCGGACAAAACATCAACCGCAATCCCAACAGCATCAGTCTTATTGCGTATCTCTTTTAAGGTTGATGATTCACCCAAGGCCTCCTCTAAGATAGTCTTCATATCATAACCTTCTTCTCCGGCCAAAGCACTTATTTTCTCGGCTACCTTATTTATCGCATTAATTATCGCAACCGAAGGCCCTTCGCTAGATAGCATCTCAGGTAACTCATCTACAGACTCTTTAAGATTCTTTAAGGTAAGAGCTATATTAATGCTTTCACCGGAAATCAATACTGCTTCAACTGCTTTTATGGCATCTAAGGCTTTTTTGGCAGCCTTCTCGGCATTAGGAGCCGAAGCAGCTAAACCAGCGATTTCGGTTAGAGTCATGGCTTCAACAGTCGCTGAACCAGCAACCAGGCCACCTGTTGTCTGCTCGCTGATAATATAAAGATAGGCTTTGCCAACTCTAAATTGCTTATCAGCGGAAAATTCAAAGACATAAAGACCATCGTCTACCTCAGTAAACCTTTGGTCATCATAAATTATTTTATCATCCCAACTATAAATATCCAGCATCGGTAACAATCCGGGCTGGCCTTGAAGTCTTATAGTTATCAAATCACCAGCTAGAGCTGGGTTAGGAGCTACAGTAGCATTCCAGGAATATTTCAATGAAGTCTCTTCAAGCAATGATGCTGATTCTGCTGCGGTTGTAGCGCTCTCCTCCAGGAGGACAATTGTTGAAGCTATATCCGCTTCAAAGCTCGCCATTACCGCATCAACCATTTCTGCCATATCATCAGTAGCTGTTTGAATCATGGTCAGCTGTTCATTCATCTTAGTTTCAATAAGTGTAGTCTGGTCAGTAAGTGCTGTCTGCAGCTCTGCACTTACCTCTGAAATCGGCTTATCTAACACTGAATTCACTGTATCTTCCAGATCCTGTAATTTTTTAGACTCAGTAATACTGAATGAATCCGGGGTCTCAAAATGCGCACCAGCGGCGTTAGTAATATCTGTAATAACTGCGTAAACTTTTCCGGTCACTAAACTAGTCGCTGTCCACTCAGAGTAGAAAAATCCTGCTGCGTCAATAACTGCATCAGCCAATTGCACCAAGAGAGTTCCGGTTGAAGAATCATAAATATAGACATCAGCCAGAGATGCTCCACCGACCCTAGAACCGTCTCTTTCTAACCAGCTTGTTACACTTAGTTTATCAGCTGTGGGGTCATAAGTAAAGTCTGAATAAGCCCGCCAGATATGAATAGCGGTTGTTTCCATAAAGATAGCAGCTATGCTCTGGTCATTGTTAGACATAAAGCTTACCTGCTTATCGCCGTACTCGGTCTTTGACCAAACCGCTGTCCAAAAACCATAAGGCATTTCAAAAGTTACTGGCGAACCTAGGGGCTGAGCAGGAACAATGGGGTCTTGGGTAGTCACTAAAACATCGCCTTTATCCGAAGAAGCATTTATAGTAAGCTGAGATAAATGTTCATTAGTTAAAAGATCTCTTACTTCAAAAGTTATAGAGTAATAATCTATGGTAAAATCTGCAGCAGATATAGCATTAACTGTTACGTCTCTGACATCAGATACTCTCACTTTTACAGTTGTTGAGCGGTCGTCAGGAATAGTCCAGGTATAAGAATTAGGAGAAACAGTATTAGCTAGAGAAGAAACGATATTAATAATATTCGAGACGAAATTATCTTTAGAGTAATCTATATCCACCAAAGGAATTGAGCCGGATAGAGTCTGCCAGCTAATTGCCCGATCTTCTCTTGTTACCCAGCGCTCAGCGCCGTTAGGTGCAGTTAAGCTAAGCACACCTACCACAATACCAAAATTAGCATCAGAAATATCATAAGCATCACTGTCAAGGGTACTCATTACTCTTGCCTTTACAGTTGCCGACGGGTCATTAGGTATTTTCCAGCTATGGGTTCCATCATTAGGGGTTGAAGCAATTATCGTAATCGGAGT
>JAMXCX010000039.1 GCA_024542985.1 Candidatus Omnitrophota bacterium
CCCGTAGTTGTAATTTGCGATGTCCGCATTGCCGGGCTCAGGCTGAAGCCACACGTTCTCCCCAAGAGCTTACCGGGGACGAGGCAAAACGATTTATGCGTGAAATTTCTGCATTTGCAAAGCCAAGGCTGGTATTTTCCGGCGGAGAGCCCCTAGTGCGGGAAGACATTTATGAATTAATAGCTTATGCTTCGGGATTAGGTTTGCGGCCGGCAGTTGCAACAAACGCTACTATGATTACAAAGGAAGTTGCTCAACGGCTAAAAAAAGTAAAAGTAGAGGTAGCCGCAGTTTCTATCTATGGGTCAAATTCTTCTGTCCATGATGAGTTTTGCGGCCACTCCGGGGCATTCAAGGCGACTCATTTAGGAATAAAAAATATAAAGAAAGCTGGAATTAGTTTGCAGATAAATACTACTCTTACTAAACGGAATCTTTCAGAGTTGGAAGCAATGGCAGATTTTGCTCATACTCAGGGCGCTTCCGCTTATCATGTATTTTTTTTAGTTCCTACCGGAAGAGGAAGATACCTAAAAGGTGACAGTATCTCTCCTGGTGAGTATGAGGAAGCCTTTAACCGTTTATATGAACTCCAAATGAGTTCATCCCTGTCTATAAAGGTTACTTGCGCGCCGCATTATTATCGGGTATTCCGACAGAAAGAAGCCCAGCAGCACAATAAGGGCCTATTCCGGAAAGACTTTCACCCGAGAATGACTAAAGGTTGTCTCACCGGCCAGGGGGTGTGTTTTGTATCGCATAAGGGTGAGGTGTTTGGATGCGGATATCTTGATATATTAGCCGGAGACTTAAGAAAACAAGATTTTAGAAAAATTTGGTTTGAAAGTGAACTTTTTAAAAGCTTGCGAGACGACTCGCAATTATTAGGTAAGTGTGCTATTTGTGAGTTTAAAAAGGTTTGTGGCGGCTGCCGGGCCCGTGCCTATGCGGCCACAGCTAACTATTTAGAGGAGGAGCCGGAATGTCTCTATCAACCCTTGACCGAAAAATCCTTAACTTAATTCAAGAAGAAATTTTGCCGTCTTCGCAGTTATTTAAAACCATGGCCGAAAGGATAGGTATAACTGAGAAGAAACTATTGGCAAAAATTACAAAATTTAAAGAAAAGGGCATTATTAGAGCTTACTCAGCCCGTTTAAACCATCGGAAGCTGGGATTTGAGAGTACTTTGATTGCCTTAAGAGTTTGCGATAATGACATTGATCCGATGGCGAATTATTTAACCCAACAGCGCGAAGTCACCCATTGTTATTTGCGTCAAGGTGAATTCAATCTTTGGTTTGTTTTTTTGTACAGAGACGGGCAGCTAAAGAAGGTTTTAAATAAAATTTCCCAACAAATCGGTAGAAAAAATATTTTAAATCTTAAAACAATAAAGAAATTTAAGCTGCGGACAAGATTAAAAGTTTAGGTTATGAAAAAAAATAATATTTTTATTGGCGTAATTCTGGCTGCGGTTATTTTTGGAGCAGGGTATTTGCTGATAAAAAAAAATAGTAAAAGTAAACTATTCAGCGGCGTTTATGCAACTATATGCCCTCTTTGTAATTGTATGTCTGAATTATCATCTTATCAGATTTCACTCATTCGCCAGGGTGCAACCCCGGCTTGTTTTATCTGTAAAAAATGCCGTAATAAAAAGTAGATAAAAAAAGTATGCTAAAAATGTAAAGAGGCAGATAAAGAAAAATAATATTTTTAAAAAAGTGAGGTGGTAAAAATGAAAAAAAATATTTATCTTATTAGCATTAGCCTGGCTATTATGCTCATAATAAATGCACTCATTATTATGGCAGCCCCGGCAATAGAATTCGGAAATAAGATTTGTCCGGTAAGCAATGAGAGACTTATCGCCGGTGAAGTGATAAAATATGAATATAGGGGAGTAGTCTATAATGTTTGCTGTAAGATGTGTCTTAAGGATTTTAAAAAGAATCCTGAGAAGTACATTAAAAAACTAAAGGCGCAAAAAGAAGAGGCAGAAAAAGGCAGCAGGCATGGAGAGCATTATCATTAAAATGGAGGCCTAGCATACTGGCTCATATACATTTTCATCCCATAATAGTACATTTTCCCATCGCCTTGTTTATAAGTGCATTAGGATTAGAGCTTTTAAGTCTGGTTTTAAAAAAAGATAATTTTCACCAAAGCGCCTGGCATAATTACCTTCTAGCGGTGTTAGCGGCAATAGCAGCAGTGTTGAGTGCATTAATTGACGGTGAAAGTTTAAAGCACAGTGTATTTTACATCCATCGGGCCCTAGGCTGGTGGACATTGGCAGTAGCTATTTTGTCATCAATAGGGCTTTTTTTGCTAAAGATGAAATCTCCGAAGTTGTTTAAACTCCTATTTTTAATTTCACTAATTATAATGGCGTCTTTGGTTGCAATAACCGGATACTACGGAGGGCGCCTAGTTTATGAATATGGAGTCGGCGTAGAAGAATAAGGCGGTTAAGGGGCAGGGATAAGAACGGGAGCCGTTTAAATCGTTTAGCTGAGGTAATTAAACGGTTAAAAATCTAAATATGGTTTTACAAAGAGTAGAAGAATTTGTAATAGCTAAGGAGAATATCACTGAAAAATGGGAGACTATTTTTAACTCTATTAGGGACCCCATTTCAATACACGGTAATAATTTTACTATTGTTAAGGCGAATAAAGCTTGTGCAGATTTATTTAATATGAACCCTCAAGAGCTACTTGGAAAATCTTGCTGCGAGCTATTCCACGGAACAAAAAAAGCCATTTCAGATTGTCCGTCTAGACGGACAACGAAGACGAAAAAAACAATTACTGAGATTTTTTTTGAGCCGCACCTAGGTAAGCATCTTGAGGTGAGCGTCTCGCCAATTTGTAATGTTAAGGGTGAGGTTAGGGGTTATGTACATATTGTAAAAGACATTACTGAATATAAGCGTATTGAACGCGAACTTCAGTCTGAGAGAAATAAACTCCAATCCATAATAGGGGCGATGAAAGATGGTCTAAGCATTCATAATTTGGATTACGATATTATTTATCAAAATGAGATTTTGAGTACTGCCTTCGGCGGTTTGGGAAAGAAATGTTATCGGGTATATGAGGACAAGAATAAAGTGTGCGATGGTTGTCCCGTTAAAAAAGCCTTTAAAGACGGGAAGTCGCATATTTCTGAGAGAAAAGTAATAATGCCTTCGGGAGAACTAGCTTATTGGGAAAATATGGCTAATCCTATCCGAGATCCTCAAGGAAAAATTGTTGCTTGCCTTGAAGTCGCTAGGAATATAAGTGAACGTAAAAGTGCGGAAGTGGCCTTGAAGGTATCGGAGTCAAAACTTCGTGAGCAGAAAATATCCCTAGAGCAAAAAAACATTGCCCTTAGTGAGATTCTCGAACAAATTGGTATTGAGAAGCGACAGATAAAAGAAGATGTAGCTCTTAATGTAGAAAAGGTATTACTTCCCTTGCTAGAGAGGCTCAGAGTAAAGGGAGTGTCTCGTAAATACCTCACTCTATTACGGAAGAATTTACAAGAGTTAACATCTTCCTTCGGAAGAAAGATAACCGATAAAAAGGCTGTGTTGAGTCCAAGAGAGATTGAAATTTGCAATATGATAAAAAATGGCCTTTCGAGTAAAGAAATATCAATTCTTTTAAACGTATCTCTGCGCACTATAGAAAAACACCGTTTTAATATCAGAAAGAAATTAGGAATAGGTAAAAAAAGTCTTAACTTAACTTCTTTTCTGCAGAACCTTTAAGGAAAAATAGAGCTAGAAATCAATACGTATTTTTACTACGCAGTTCGTAAGTATTTAAATCGTATTGCCAATTTTGGAAGAAGTGTCCATAATAATACTAAGTATAGGCTCCAAGTTTATTAACTTTTCCTAAATAACGTAAGGAGAGGTGTAAGAATGAGAAAAAGCTGTTTTGTAGTTGGATTGCTGTTAACTGTTTTTTTAAGCTTAACTATCATTGAAAATGCCAATGCTATCCCAACTTTTGCCCGTAAGTATCGCACAAGCTGCACAACTTGCCATATCGGGTTTAACCGGCTTAATCCTTTTGGCAGCGCTTATCGCTTGAATGGTTACCAGATTCCTCAAGGTCAGGAAACCGTATATGTTAAAGAAGAACCCGTAAGTTTAGGAGCTCCGGCTTGGAAGAGAGTTTGGCCGGACGGTGTCTGGCCGGGAATGATGCCTCAGGCTATTCCCCTAAGCATGATGGTGCATCAGCGTTTAATCTGGAATGAGTCGGCAAGAACGCGAGATGTGCCTGAAGTTGACTTTGATTTTCCTCATGAATGGGAGTTGTTTGTCGGTGGCGATCTTGGAGATATGATTTCTTTCTTTGGAGAATTTGTCCTCTATGAGGATGGTAAGGTCGAGGGAGTCCAGAGGATATTTGCCCAGTTTAATGATTTACTTACCGGTCCCTTTGACTTTTTGCCGGAAGACGCTTTAAATTTGAAAGTAGGTAAGTTCGATATTGCTGCCGATCCTTTCCATAGCGCTACTCGAAGGACACTCAATAAGTATCTCCCTAGTGATTATACAGTGGGGGATGCTTCCTTTAGCCTAAGAAATCTCCAGAAGGGCTTTGAGGCCAATGGTATTATCAATAGCCGCTGGCGTTATGCTTTAGGCCTGGTTGATTCAGCCGGGGATGATAATTCCAGTTCTGAAAAGGACCGTTATTGGCGCCTAGCCTATAAATTTGGCGGAATGGCCTTTGATGGCAAGAATGAAGACCTGGAAGAGGAATTGAAACAAACAAATAATTGGGTAGATAATTCTTTAACTGTGGGTACATTTGGATACGTGGGCAAAGAAGCCATATCCGGCGCTACTAATGATTTTACAAGATTAGGAGGGGATGTGCATCTCCAGTGGAAAAATTTGGATCTTTCTGCAGCCTGGGTTTTCGGCGATGATGATGATCCCGGCGGGACAGGAACTGGCGTAAATAGCCGGGGTTGGTTTACTCAAGCAGAATACGTGTTTTATCCCTGGTTAATTGGTTCCTTTAGGTATGAATCTCTTGATTATACTGATGCCACTAATGATGTTACGAAACTAGTACCTTCTATCGCAATATATGCCCGAGCAAATGTTCGTATCATATTGGAAGGGGCAATTTATCCTGATGGTGAGGACGGCAGCAATAGTGTGCTCGCTGACCTGGCAATACTATTTTAACGAGTTATTGCAAGAAAAACAAAAGTAAGGGGCAGGGGAATGCCAGCAAGGTCTTTTCTTGCCCTTTTTTAAAATATAGGAGGAAGCTGTGAAAAAAATAATAAGCGGTTTGAGCTTATTTTTAATCTTGAGTGTCATTGCAAATAATGTATATGCTGGCGTGATAAAGGGCACGGTATCGGCATCAAGATTAAAAAGCCCCAAGGATATTCTTGTCCATATAGAAAGAGTAGAAGGTAAAGAATTTAGCGTACCCAAAGAGCCGGCGAAAATGGACCAGATAAGCTTGGTTTTTGTTCCCCGTGTTTTACCAATACTTTTAGGCACTACTGTAGCATTTTACAACGCCGATGACTTAAAACACAATGTTTTCGGGGTGGGCGATTATGACTTTGATTTAGGTACCTGGGGTAAAGGAAGGGTAGTACCCTATACCTTTGATAAGCTGGGTGAAGTAGCAATCCTCTGCAATGTACATCCTGAAATGGAGGCTTATATTATTGTTTTACAGAACCCGTATTTT
Organism: Candidatus Omnitrophota bacterium; assembly: GCA_024542985.1. Lineage (GTDB taxonomy): Bacteria > Omnitrophota > Gorgyraeia > Duberdicusellales > 4484-171 > JAMXCX01. The sequence continues at coordinate 5,730 of JAMXCX010000039.1, forward strand.
GCGTTGACTGATGAGGCAGGAAATTATAAAATAAAGAATGTTCCTTCGGGAACATATAAAATAAAAACCTGGCATGACCGTTTAAAATCCGTAAAGAAAGAGGTAACGTCTTCTACCGGGGAAATAATAGTGGATTTTAACTTAAAGCGATGAGAAATATTTTTTTCCTGACCTGTGTCTTAGTTGCGTGCACCACAAGCTTATTTTCTGCCTCGGCGGCGCCTACTGAAGAAAAGTATGCGGTGACTATTAACCTTGCCGGGAAGCAGAGAATGTTGTCGCAAAAGATGGTAAAAGAAGTATTACTTATACATTTAGAGATAGATACGAAAAAAAACAGAAAACGTTTGAAGCAGTCGCTAGAACTGTTTACAAAAACTCTTTATGGGTTACGTGAGGGGGATAAATCGTTACGATTATCTCCGACGAATACACAGCATATTAGTGAGCAGATTGATATTGTAAAGTTACTTTTTCAAGAAGTAGAGTTTATTTTTAATAGAGTGATAAGGGGGCAAGAACCTTCCCGTGATGCCTTATTTGAGGTAATGGAAAAGAGCCCTGCTATTTTAGAAAGCATGGATAGAGTGGTTGAGATGTTTGAAGACGAAGCTCATAATACCTTAAGAGGCGATACTGCTTTTTTAGGAATTGAAATAAACTTGGCGGGAAAGCAGAGAATGTTAACTCAAAAAATGTCTAAGGAAGCCTTAGCCGTATATTTAAATATTAACCGAAGAGCAAACAAAAAGCGGCTTCGTAAATCCTATACTCTTTTTGAGAAGACGTTGATAGGATTAAAATATGGAGATGATGATTTGGGACTTCCCGGCGCCACAGATAGGAACATCGTACGCCAGATAGACAGGGTGATGAAGACGTGGAAGAAATTAAAACCGGCTATTGTGCGTTCCAGTGATATTATGGTTGATAAAGTTTCAGCTAAGGATATACAGATAATATCACGGTTGAACGTTCCACTCTTAAATAGAATGAACAGTGCTGTTCGGATGTATGAAAAATTAGCAAAACACTAGAGCGATCTTATCGTAAAATATGAGTAAAAAAATCCTGATATTCTTTCTTTTACTTTTTGTGGCTACAGTCGGCCTAATCGCTGGGTTTTGGGGTGTAAAAAAAGCAAAACCCCAAGAGAGGAATTTTACTATTGAAGCCAGGCAGTATGCCTATAGCCCGGAAAGGATTGTAGTTAACCGCGGGGATAAGGTCACTATTAAATTAAGCTCTAAGGATGTGACCCACGGGTTTTATTTAGAGGGACACGATATCGATGCCAAAATAAGAGCCCAGTACCCTCATTTTTGGTTGCGCCATCCTTCCCAAAGCGACGAATATGAGCAGGTGGATGAGATAAATTTTGTCGCTAAAAAAAGCGGTAAATTTCGCTATCGCTGCTCGATAACCTGTGGCACATTTCATCCCTTTATGCAGGGTGAATTAATTGTTGAACCGAATTTTCTTTATCCGGCTTCCGTGGGCTTGGTCATAGGTTTATCTTTTGCCTGTCTTTTCTATTTTTACCGAAAGGAAACTTAGTGATGATAGATTTATTTGAAAAAATACCTATTTTGAAACGCATCGTAACTTTACGGGTGTTTCCTTATCTGATTATCCTTCCTAATATATTTTTCTTTTATCTCCTGTTATTTGCGGGTTTGTTTGGTACGCCGGTAGGAAATCGAAATATTATTGTCGTTTTTGTTTGGATTTTGTGGTGGGCGATACTTATCGCGGTTATGGTTCCCTTTGGTTCAAGGATTTGGTGTACAATGTGTCCGCTTCCGGCAATTGGCGAATGGCTGCAGCGAATGACTTTAACTAGGGTGCGCCCAGGTGAAACTATTAGAGGGTTTAAAGGTAAATTCTTCGGTTTGAATAAACCCTGGCCCAAGAGATTTCAGAATATTTGGTTGCAAAATATAGGATTTTTAATTCTAGCCTGTTTTAGCGGTTTTCTCGTTACTCGACCAATAGTAAGCGTAATTGTCTTAGGCGGAATGATTGTGATATCCACGATTCTCGCTTTGATATATCGTATGCGTACCTTTTGTATGTATCTTTGTCCGGTGAGCGGATTTTTAGGGTTATATGCGATGACTGCTAAAATTGCCCTACGGAGAAAAGACCCTGAGGTTTGTAAGTCGCATCGCGGCGTAGAGTGTTATCTGGGCAGCGTAAAGGGCTATCCTTGTTCTTGGTTTCAAAATGTCTGCACTATGACCAGAAATAACTATTGTGGTTTATGTTTTGAGTGCGTTAAAAATTGCGATGCCGGCAATATCGCCTTATATTGGAGGCCTTTTTGCAGCGATAAAGAAATAAAAGGATATGATGAAACCTGGAAGGCATTTATTATGCTGGGTTTGGCGTTTGTCTACTCAGTTAATCTATTAGGGCCCTGGGGAATATTTAAAGACTGGGTAAACTTTACTGAAAGTGGTAAGTGGTTAGGATTTATTTTACTAAGCTTGGCAATAGTTCTCCTTTGCGTGGCAGTGCTTCCGGGTATTTATTGGCTGTTTATTTATTGGGCAAAAAAGTTATCCGGCAATAAAGAGGTTTCGCTGAAAAATCTCTTTATAAAATATTCTTATTGTTTGGTTCCCTTCGGGCTTTTAGCCTGGATAGCTTTTAGCGTCCCTTTGATCATGATTAACGGCTCCTATATAATTTCGGTTATCTCTGATCCTTTTGGCTGGGGTTGGAATATTTTCGGAACTGCTAACTTTTCCTGGAAACCATTTTTTCCGAATTGGGTGCCGTATATCCAAATTCCCCTTCTGCTTATGGGTTTATTCTACTCGATAAAAAGTACCTATGAAATAGGACAAAATATATTCAGCGATAATAAACAGTTAGTGCGCAGCCTAATCCCGATAACAATATTTCTTGGAGCAGTAACGTTAGTATTTTTGAGGTTATATGTAGGATGAAGAAAACGATAGAGATTCTAATAGAATTTATAGCGTTTTTTGCCTTGATTTTTATTTTCGTGGGTTTACCCCTGGTAATTAATTGGTACGATAGTTCTTATCTTCCTTCCCGTTATCCAAAAGGAACAAAAATAATAAATTTGACTGCTAAAGTGAGCCAGAATAGTTGCCTCTGGACATTAGAGAAAGTTAACAGTTTCAATTATTGGTGGAAAAAATTTAAGTTTGCTGAGGAGATTTCTGTACGGGAAGGAGATAAAGTTGTTTTTCGTGTCCACAGCGCCGATGTTTTGCACAGTTTTGCTATTCCCAGATTTCGTATCGGTCCCTATGAGATTAGCGCAGGTAAAGTTAAGGAAATCACATTTGATGCCCGAAGAGAAGGAAGTTTTAAATACTTATGCTGGTTGTGGTGCAGCGATTGTCACGGCGACCTTAAAGGAAGAGTTATTGTATCTCCCTCGGACTAGTTAGCTTATAAGGAGATGATTGATGCAAAAAGGAAAACTAAATATTATTTTCGGTTGGATATGGCTCTTAGCTGCCTTATTAGTCGGTGCGTATTTACAAACCAAACATGGTGCAGGTCCGGAGTGGCTAAAATCAAGCCGTAAGGTGTTCTGGGGAGTATTTCATGCTCATGCTAGCCTGCTGGCTCTGGTGAATATCCTCTACGGATATTGTTTTGAACGGGTTAATTTGGGGAACCGCCTGAAGACAGCAGGGAGTTTGTTGTTGATTGCGGGAACAATTCTATTTTCCGGTGCTTTCTTCCTGGCCGGCTTTAGTCAGGGTTTTATTAAATTGGCCCGTCCGGGGACATTATGTGTTATCGCAAGTATAGGAATTTTAATCAGCGGCCTCATAAGGCAACCTCAATGAGAAATGGAGAAGATACTTAAAAGGATAACTCCATTTTTTTTCCTAATCCTAATATGCGGCCTTGTTGCCTCTACCATTTTTCCTCAAGAGCTCGCCAACAAATTTTTTTATCGGACAATTTGGTTTAAAATTGCGGGAATAATTTTTTCAGCAGGGATATTTGTCAAGGCAGTTAATCTCCTGAGGTCAAAAAAAATTGCCCCTTTTATAGCTTACCTAGGATTTTTTCTTATCCTTTTAGGTGGTTTTTGGACATCTTTTTTAGAAGTGGAAGGGTTTATTGAAATAAAGGAAGGCCAGAGCGTAGCGAGGTTTTGGTTGGAAGATGATTTATCTAATCCTTTGGATTTTTCAATTCTTTTGAAAGATTTCTCGGTAGAATTTTACCCGGAGGAAAGAAAGGAGATGCATTTTATAAAGAGTTTTAAGACTTCCGTTGTAATTAGCAAAGAGGGTAATGTTCTTAAACAAGGAATCATTGAAGTTAATAAGCCTTTACGATGGGAGGGGTTTTGGTTTTATCAATACGGCTATGACCCCCAATTTCCCAACCAGACCCTTTTGCAGGTAGTTAAAGATCCGGGATTGCCAATCGTATATACTGGGTTCTTATTTTTATTAGGGGGGATGCTTTTAACTTTCAAGAAAATATTTTGCTATAAATGGAAAACTTTACTGTAGGCATATATTTAGTTTCTTTTCTGTTTTACCTTTTAGCTTGTTTTTTCAAGCAGAAATTTTTTCCGAAAATTGCTTTGCTCTCTTTGTCCTTAGGTTTTTTAGGCTGCCTTTTTTTAGTAATTAGGCATTTCTTTCAAACTCAGCGTTTGCCTCTCACTAATACTTCAGAAACACTTCTTTTTGCGGCAACTATTATTGGGCTTATTTTTCTGGCCGTAAACTATAAAAACAAGCTGGCTAAAGTAATTGGTTTATTGGTTAGCTTAATTGCATCCTTAGCATTAATTTCTTCCCTTTGGCTTGCAAGGAGTTCCCCAATGCCGCTTCTCCCTGCCTTGCAAAGCAAGTGGTTAGTTTTTCATGTCTCGAGCTGTATTATTGCTTATTGCTTTTTTACTATTGCCTTTGTTACCGCTCTGATTTATATTGTTAATCGCGAATCACGCTCGTCCGATATTTTAAGTATTACGCACAGTTCTGTATCTATCGGATTTCTATTTTTGACGTTAGGTATAATTCTGGGGTCTATCTGGGGAAAATTTGCCTGGGGACACTGGTGGAATTGGGATCCTAAAGAAGTCTGGGCCTTGATTACCTGGTTTATTTATGGTTATTATTTTCATGCTTTTCTGGCGAAAAAGCATTCTGAGGAGAAATTATGCTGGATAGCCATAGCAGGATTTTTATCTTGCCTTTTTACCTATTTTGGGGTAAATTTTCTCTTAAAAGGATTGCATAGTTATGCCTAAATTAAAAAAATTACAAATTACAAATTACAAATTACAAATAAATTCCAAATCCCAAATTCCAAAGCTACAAAATTTATGTTTCGGTCATTGTAATTTCGGTAATTGGTTATTATTTGTAATTTGGTGCTTGGTGCTTTGGTCATTTCCTCAGGAGGGGTTCTGTGATTGGCTGCGCTTAAAAGACCCCGAAAAGGGAAGTGAGATTGAGATTATCGAAGAACATAAAGATTCTTTTGTTGTAAAAATTCCTAAGGAAGAAATAGAATTAATTACCCGAAAGCGCCCTACCCAGATGAAGTTGTGGAGTGAAAAGAGAATTCTCTGGGAGGATACCGGAGATTATATCACGCTTTATTTGCCTAAAGAAAAAATTGTTTTGCCGGATAATTACACCGGGCCGGATTATGATTCTGCTAAGGCTCTTAAACAAGAGTTAAGATATACCGGAGCAGAAGGCAGGCCGGATGGGATAAGTTTTTATAAAGGTGCCGGTAGAGTGTTGGGTAGAATTTTAAAAAGAGGGCAGCCGTTAGAAAAAGTCAAAGTCAAGATAGTAAGCATTCCTTCACAAACCAATGCTTTTGCCCGTATGTTTACACCAACGGATGAGAATAAATCCCCAGAGCTTGTTTTTGAGGCAACTAGTGATGAAAAAGGATATTTCGAATTCAGTAAGGTTCCTTTAGGTGAATATGACCTTTACTGGTCAATTCCCGGTAAAGGATGGTATCGTAAGCTTAGTGAGAAACCGGATGTCATTGTAAAGCCGGGTGAAACGCTCAGGTATCCGGATATAAAAATAAATTGAAGATATGGGATTTTTAGTAGCGGGCCTAAATCATAAAAGTGCACTTTTGGATGTAAGAGAAATAATTACTTTTCCTCCTTCTAAAGTCATTGAGGCCCTGAAGCTTTTACAAACTTATCCTTATATTGAGGAATGTCTTATTCTTTCAACTTGCAACCGCGTCGAAATTTATATTTTTACGGGTGACGATAAAGAAGGTTTAAATAGTCTTAAAAGTTTTCTTTATAATTATCATAATCTAAAATGTTCTATCGACCAATATTTATATTCTTTCCGGAATCTTCAAGCAATTCAGCATATTTTTAGAGTGGTTTCTTCTTTGGACTCCATGGTTATCGGAGAAAACCAAATACAATATCAAGTTAAACGAGTATACTTTAATGCTAAAAACTGCCTAGCAGCAGGAAGAAATCTATCTTTGATTTTTCAGAAAGCTTTAAGCGTAGGCAAAGAGGTCAGGTCTTTAACGAATATAGGCAAAGGAGTTGTTTCGATAAGTAGTGTCGCGGTAGAGTTAGCCAAAGATAAATTGAACAATTTATCCGAAAAAAATATTTTAATCATTGGAGCCGGAAAAATCGGAGAACTTACGGCTAAATCTTTAGCCGGCAAAGGAATAAAATCAATATTTGTAGCAAATCGTACTTACAAATTAGCCTTGAGACTTGCCCGGAAATTTGGGGGAAAAGCTATAAAGTTTGACCAGATGTCTAAAGCTTTAAGCGAAGCTGATATTATTATTAGTTCGACTAGCGCTCCGCATTATATTTTAAATTACAAAGATGTAATTTCTGCGATTGAAAAAAGAGATAGCAAGCCCTTATTTCTTATTGACTTAGGTGTTCCCAGAAATATCGAACAGAGAATCGCTGATATTGAGAATATTTATCTTTACAATATTGATGATCTTAGAAAAGTAAGCTATTTAAACCTCCGGGAAAGGTTAAAAGAGGCGAAGATAGCCGAAGAAATTGTTAAAGAACGCGCAGAATGTTTTTATAATAAAGTTTGTCAAAGGCGTCCCTATGAGTATCTTCCCCGTTAGAGTATCTGATTAATTCCTGCCGGAGTCTTTTTAATAAGAGGTAATTGCCGCCATTGTTTTTTCCGAGAGCCGACATTAAAACTTCCCTCATAATAAGAAAAAGCTGATATAATAAAAATAAGATTCTCTAGGCTAAGCTAAG
>JAMXCX010000003.1 GCA_024542985.1 Candidatus Omnitrophota bacterium
TGTCCTTTTCTTGAATTTTTCCCTCGTTCGGATTGGCAGCCGGAAACTGCAACAAGAGACGAAATTCTGGACTTTCCCATCAGGAGCTTTCAATTTGAACCTCGTTCAGCAGGAAAAAATATTTATTATTTTGATTGCGTAAAGTTAGTTAGGGTTAAAAGATAGATGGCCGTTACAAAGATTAATCTTTCAAAAATTTCACCGGCAGAGCTTCTTAAAACTAGAATCTGCGATTTGCCCCTAAACATAGAAGGGACTTGGCTTAAAGGATGTATAAAAACTTTATATCAAGAGCTAGACTCTAAAGGAATTCGATTTAGGCCTACCTATTATCTAGCTGATGAATGGCTTAGCCCGGATGAGGAACCGCTGGTGGGAATACCTTTTTATTTAGCTCACCCCTCACTTATGAAATTGGAAAAAAAGATGATGCTTGATGTGGAAGGCGGTACCCGCTCCTGGTGTATGAAGCTGCTTAGGCATGAAACCGGTCATGCTATAAATTATGCCTATAAATTACACAGAAGAAAGAAATGGAAAAAAATTTTCGGCCGCTTTTCTAAAGAATACACTGATACTTATAGATTTCGTCCTTACAGTAAGAATTTTGTAAGGCACTTAGAAGATTATTATGCTCAATATCATCCTGATGAGGATTTTGCCGAGACTTTTGCGGTTTGGCTTACCCCGGCCTTAAATTGGGAAAAACAATATAAAGGTTGGAAGGCAATGATAAAGCTTAATTATGTCGATGCCCTAATGCGCCAAATCGGGCCAAAAGGACCTTTGGTAAAAAAAGGCAAAAAATACTGGGAAGCTGCCCGTACACGCACAACTTTAGAGAAATTCTATAAAAAGAAAAGGTATTTCCATGCTGAGGGTTTTCCCGATTTTCATGATTCTAATTTAAAGAGAATATTTAGTTTGCAGTCAGAAATTTTTCCTGCAGCGAAGAAGGATGCAGATTTAATCTCGGCCGTTGAGATTATCAAGCGCTATAAAAATAGCATACTTAAAAACGTGGCTGTTTGGACAGGTGAGAAAAAATATATTATTGCCGATCTTATAGATACATTGATTTTAAGATGTAGACAGCTACGTTTATCTACAGATAGGGCCGAGGCTTTAGTTTTACTTGAGATTTCTGCCTATGTTACAGCCTTGGTTATGAATTACTTGTATACCGGAGCTTTTAGAAGAAAAAGATGCGCAAATTAAAGGTACTACTTCTTTTTGACAGCCCTTATTTTAAACCCCGGGACTATGACTTTAAGAAGGAATTTCAGGATTTAGACTGGGTCACAGAGGACGATGTCTATAAGGCCCTTTGCGATAATGGCCACCAGGTTAAATTGCTGGGATTACATAACGATATAAGTATCCTTCTTGAAGAAGTTAAAGAAAACAAACCCGATGTAATATTTAATCTTGCCGATGTGTTCAATCAGAAATCGCATTTGGATAAAAATGTTGCCGGAGTTCTGGAAATGTTAGATATACCTTATACCGGAGCTTCTCCGGCAACTTTATTTATTTGCAGCAATAAAGCCTTGTGTAAGAAAATCTTAAGATTTCACAGAATAAAGGTCCCGCGGTTTTATACTTTTTATCGGAATTTCCGTATCTGGCTGCCGAAACGCCTCAGGCTTCCTTTAATTGTTAAACCTCTTCGCGAGGAAGCATCGCGAGGCATATCTCAAGCCTCAGTAGTCGATAGTGAAGACGCTTTAGTTGAAAGAGTAAAATTTATCCAGGAAAGTATGAAGATGGATGTAATAGCTGAGGAGTACATAGACGGCAGAGAGTTTTATGTAAGTGTTCTAGGTAACAAAAGAATTAAAGTCTTGCCTTTACGGGAGATGAAGTTTGGCGAGTTTTCTGAAGATGAGCCGCGCATAGCAACTTATAAGGCCAAATGGAATTATGATTACCGCCAGAAATGGGGGATTAAAAATGTTTTTGCCGGCAGGATACAGGATGGTTTAGCCGAGCAAATTGAAGAAGTTTGTAAGCGGGCCTATAGAGAGCTCAATATGGAATGTTATGCCCGTTTTGATATCAGGGTGACTCCTGATTCGAGAATTTATATTATAGAAGCCAATGCTAACCCTTGTCTGGCTATGTATGACGAGTTAGGCCAATCAGCAGAGAAAGCTGGAGTTTCTTATAGTAAATTAATTCAAAAAATACTCCTGCTTGCTTTTAAAAGGACAAAAATCTAGATATTGACACCGGGATTTTATTTCCTTGGTTTTGGAGTATATTTAGATATAATGACACATAGGCAATTTTAAAATAAGGAGCAATATGCAAGCTGATTTTTTCGTGAAACAGTGTTATGATGTCGGAGGCGTGAGTCTCATGCTTGCCGGGAATGTAGAGTCTGGTGAAATAGCAGAAGGCTCAATAGGTGTAACTTCTAAAGGTAAAAGATTTACTGTGGTAAAAATCGAAAAAGATGGCGATAGAATTCCGGTAGCCTTGAGGAAAGACAAGGTAAACCTTTCGATTAAGAATGTTACCCGAGTAGATATACGAGTCGGTGAAATTATCCATTTTTAGCCTGCCCAACAGGCCGGAGGCCTACTCTGGGTGGTCTGTTGACCTAGGGAAACTCAGGCTTTATGTCTAAATTTTTTGTTTTAATTTTATTTTCGTCCCTTATTTCTAATCCTGCTATTTGTGAAAATATCAAAGAAGCCGACCTTTCAGGAACTTGGTACCTAGCTGATTCTCGTAAACTATATAAGAAGATTAATAGCTACTTGCGAAGCGCTAAAGCGCAAAATATCGAAGGAGAGACAATAGCTATTATTTCTCCTCATGCGGGAATCATTTTTTCCGGCGAAGTGGCTGCTCATAGCTTCGAACCGCTCAGGGATAAAGGTATAAAAACTGTTGTTTTAGTGGGTTTTAGCCATAGAAAAGATTACGATGGCATAGCTGTTTTTGATAAAGATGGTATTAGAACCCCTTTGGGAGTACTCTATTCAGATAAAGTCTTGGTAAAAAAAATAACCTCAGCCCATAAGAAGATTTTCACTTATCTGCCGGCCTTTTCTCAGGAAAATTCCCTTGAGCTTATTCTACCCTTTATACAAGTCGCTTTAGGCAATCCAAAAGTTTTACTTTTGGCTATCGGCAGGCAGAGTTTGGAAAATTGCCGGATTTTGGGAGAAACCCTTTATCAAATATTAAAAAATAAAGATAATTTTCTTATAATTGCCAGTACGGATATGAGCCATTATCTGTCTGACTTTGAGGCAAGGAAGATAGATTCCAAGACTGCCGAAGCAATAACCCAAATGCAACCAAAAGAATTGTTCTTACGGTGTTATGGGAAAAAGCGCATGTGTGGATTAGCAGCGGTTGTATCCACAATGATTGCTGCAAAGAAATTAGGGGCCAAAAAGGCTCAGATATTAAAAATGGACACTTCTGCTAAGGGCAGCGGAGATAAGGGAAGGGTTGTTGGTTACTTGAGCGCCGCTTTCATCCGCGAAAAACCAATAAAGGAAAAGGAGCGTGTTAAGATGAGAGAATTTCTTACGCCAAAGCAAAAAAAGGAACTCTTAAAGATAGCTCGGGATACGATTAATAGTTATGTAAAACAAAAGAAAGTTTTAGATGTAGAAACCAATGACCCTATCCTTAAGGAAATCATGGGTGTTTTTGTTACTTTGCGTAAAGACGGCCAGTTACGGGGTTGTATCGGAAATATTATCGGCAGAGAACCGCTTTATCTTGGGGTGCGAAACATGGCTATTGCTGCTGCTGCCCAGGACCCGCGTTTTAGCCCGGTGAGGTTTCATGAACTTAAGGACATAGAAATTGAAGTTTCTGTACTTACTCCTTTAAGAGAAATTTTCGATCCCGATGAGATAATCTTAGGTACACACGGAGTTTTAGTGCGGGATGGGTTTAGAAGCGGGGTATACCTGCCTCAAGTGGCCACTGAAACCGGCTGGAGCAAGGAAGAATTTATGAATAGCCTTTGCGGCCAAAAAGCCCATATGGAAGTTGACGCCTGGAAAACAGGTAAGTGCGAAATACACGTCTTTACCGCCGAAGTATTTGGAGAGTAATTTTTATCTCCAAAATTAAAAGAACTAACTCGCAGGCTATTCTGAGAATTATCGCAACCGAAGGCGAGCATAATTATTTTATAGAAACCTTAGGATTTTAACTTAAAGGGTGGTTTCCTTCTGTGATATAATGAAAAGAGTTTCCACCATAAACTGGCAAAAGAGTAGAATTAGACTTAAGATAAGGTTTATATTATGCAGGAAAGATACCAGCGTTTAAACTTTGGGTCCTCGATGAGCAGTACCGTTAAGGTATTGATTATTATTAATGTTGTTGTATTCATCATCATTAATCTTTCACGTACATTTCCTTGGGCCGATATCTTTGGGATGGTGCCTGTTTTCATCGTAAAAAAGTTTTGGCTTTGGCAGTTTTTTACTTACATGTTTTTGCATTATGGCTTGTGGCATCTTGTTTTAAATATGCTTATGCTGTATTTTTTCGGGCCGGCAATAGAGCAAGCCTGGGGCCGAAAGGAGTTTCTAACTTATTATTTCTTTACCGGAATAGGCGCGAGCCTTTGTAGTTTTCTGATTTCTCCGGGTTCTCTTACCCCAACTATAGGGGCCTCAGGGGCTATATTCGGGATATTGGTTGCTTATGCAGCAATGTTTCCCGATAGTGTCATCTTATTATTTCTTATTTTTCCCATGAAGATGAAATATGCAATATTTGTTTTGGCCGGGATAAATCTTTTAGGAGCAATTTCAAACCCGGGCAGCGGCATTGCTTACTTTGCCCATTTGGGAGGGGGGCTGTTCGGTTACTTATACTTAAAGAATGAGTGGCTTAAATTTAAACTCTTGAATTTTAGCCTGGCTAATTTTAAACAAAAAAGTAAGATTAGGCCCTCACAGCGAAAAAAGCCACAAGATAAAAGCCTGGATAAGAAAGTTGATGCTATTTTAGATAAAATCTCCCGACAAGGAGTGGGGAGTTTAACCAGTCAGGAAAGAAAGATTCTAGAGCAAAAAGGCCGCATGAAATGAAGGGGCTAAAGTTTATAGTTAAAAATAAGCCTTAAATTAACTTCGGACTAACTCGCCATTTTTATTGTTCCTTATGCCTTAAGAGAGCTTCGATAGCTTTCGCCACTTTTTTTAGAACTTTCATGAAGCCACTTGACTTTTAGCTAATTATATTTTATACTTTAGTCGGTTAATAGTTAACATACTTAATAGTTAGGAGGATTAATTATGGCTAAGCAATCAAATCTTTCTTCGTTTGCCGCAGAGCTGGCGCAGGCCATACCTTATTTGGCTCGTTTCTCACGGGCGATGCTGGGGCAGCGTTCAGATCCTCTCAGCGCCGGTAAAATTACCCTTCCTCAATACATTGCCCTTAATGTACTCGGCGTTAAAGAGTCAATTAAGATGAAGGATATTGCCAGAGCAATGCGGATAAGCCTTCCGGCAGTTACCGGCTTAGTTAATAGGCTTGTGCGGATGAAGATGGTTAAAAGAAGCTATGATGCAAAAGACCGCCGGGTAATTTATGTAGTGCTTACTTCCTTAGGAAAAAAGACCGTTGAAAGTGTAACTTTGGGCCGCCGGAGGGTGATTGAGGAGCTATTCAGCGATTTGAGTGACAAAGAGCGTGAAATCTATATAACCATTATCCGTAAGGTAAAAAAGATTGTTTATGAAAAAAGCGAAAAGGCTAAACAATAAAGGGGTATCCATTTTGCTTTTATCAGCTGCCCTTACCGTAGCTATGAATGCAAAAAGTGTTCTGTTTGCATACCAGTTTTCTCATCAAAAGCAAAAAATTCAAACAGGAAATAAGGGGAAAGCTTCCCGGCCTGATAAGGGGGGAGCCGTTGCTCCTTCTTCCCTAGAGCTATCTCTTAAGGATGTAACCAATATTGCCTTAGATAATTCTTTGGATATTCAAATCGCAAAGCTTGACGTTTACATAGAGAGATTATCTTTAAAAAAAGAGAATTCAATATTTGATACTTTTTTAAGTGCCAGCATAACTTATAACCGGGATAAGAGGATGCAGGCAAGCACTGTTTTCGGCACAGAGACAAAAGAGCATGAGTTTTCTTTCGGCTTAGAAAAGAAGACATCCACAGGAACAACAGTTTCTCTGGACACAATCGGTACTAAAAAGAGGACCAATAGTATTTTCAGCACTTTGAATCCTTACAACGAAGCCCGGATAGAGCTTTCCATAACCCAGGAATTAGGAAAGAATTTTTTTGGCTTGGCTGACCGTTCTAAGATTAAAGTTACAAAAATCGATATTGAAAATTCAGAGTTTACTTCTTTAGATGACATAGAGGATATTTTATCCAGAGTGCAGAAAGCATACTGGCGCCTCGTATTAGAAGAAGAGCAGCTAGGAATAAGGAAAGATATGCTTTTTGAGGCTGAAAAATTATACAAAATATATAAAGATAAATTTTCCCTGGGGTTGGTTGAGGAAAGTGAGTTACTGGCGGTTGAAGCTGTGGTATATACCAGAAAGGCGAGTGTTTCCATAGCCGGGCTTAAGCGCCAGACTGCTAAAAATAACCTTCTTTTTTTGATAAATAAAGGAAATTTTAAGCAGGAAATTAAGCCAAAGGAAGAATTGTCTTCAACAAGTCAGAAGGTTGATTTAGCCCAGGCTCTTATCAAAGCTATAGCCTCCCGGCGCGACTACCGGAGGGCTATTAATGAAATTAAAAAGAATAATATCGATTTAGTTGTGAAGGAAAATGCTTTATGGCCCCAAATAGATTTAGAAGCTTCTTTAAACCGTAATAATCTTAATTTAAACCGCCTCCAAGCCTGGGAAGATGCTACCCGTCAGAGCAATGATGAGGTTTTTGTAGGTTTAACTATTAAGATACCTTTTGAGAATACTGAGGCTAAAGCAGAGCTAAAGGAGGCAGAATTTAATAAGAGAAAAGTATTGCTTGAGCTAAAGCGTGTAGAGAGGCTTATTTTGAAAGAACTTAATAATAAGGTCAGCCGGGTAAATGTAATACAAAATCAAGTCCAGCTCTATGAAGGAACAGTAAAAATACACGAAAAAAAACTTAAACATCAGATAAAACGCCTAAAGTTCGGGCGTTCGGATTCAGATACGCTCCTTCGCTATGAAGAAGATTTATTAAACACTCGCTTAGAACTGGTGGATTATTTATTTCAATATAAAGTGAGTTTTATTGAGTTGGAGCTAGCGCAAAACACCTTGCTGGATAAATATTGGAAGGATTCACTATAGAGATAAGTTATGAAAATTGCTGAATATTCGGTAAAACATTCGCTTTTAGTAAACCTTATTTCGGTTTTTATCCTTATAGCCGGTTTTTATACTCTTTTTATTTTCAAAATTCCCCGTGAGGCCTTTCCTGAAGTTTCACGGGATATAGTAATCATACAGACTGCATATCCGGGAGCTCCGCCCCAGGATTTGGAGAAGTTAGTTACTATTCCTATTGAGAAAGAAATTAAAGGAATTGGAGGGGTTGAGGAAACTCAGTCTACTTCCCAAGAAAATATCTCGACTATAAGGGTGGATATAAGCCAGGATGTAAAAGATAAACGTAAAGTAGTCGATGATATCCGGCGGGCAGTGGAGAGGGTGCAGGATTTACCCAGAGAAGTTGAAAAGCCGATTGTAACTGAAATTACTTCGGGCATGATACCGGTAATTCAGGTAGCTTTAAGCGGTGATTTAGATGAAGCTGTGCTGCAGGAATATGCAGAAAATTTGGAAGACATACTCGAAGATATCCCCGGAGTATCTAGTATTTCCCGGGGAGGTTGGAGGAATAAGGAGGTGTGGGTTGAGGTAGACCCCGGTAAAATGCGTGATGTGCATGTGAGCCTGGAAGAAATAATGCTGGCTTTAAAGAAAAGAAATACTAGTATTCCCGGAGGAAAAATCCGCGCTCAAAAAGAATTCAGTATTCGTACTACCGGTGAATTTTACACGACTGATGAAATCGAAAAAGTAGTTATTAGGGCTAATGAAGCCGGAAATTGGTTGCGGATAAAAGACGTAGCCAGGGTTAAATTTGGCTTTGAGGATGAAGACGTTATCAATAAAAGTTATGGTACGCGTTCAATTAATCTTACTGTTATTAAACGGGAAACAGCAGATGCAATTAAAATTGTCGATCAGGTTAAAAAGGATACTAAAGATTTTCTTGAGTATGCCGATTCTAAGTTAAAAGTTTCCTACATAAGAGATATGTCCTTTTATATTAAACGCCGGCTGGGAGTGCTGAAGAATAACGGAATTATCGGCTTGTTTTTGGTTTGCTGTGTTTTGATGCTCTTTTTGAATTTCCGTATAGCCTTGTTAACAGCTTTAGGCCTTCCTATTGCTTTTTCTGCTACCATAACAGTGATGGGTTTTGTAGGATTAAGTATAAACCTTATTACTATGTTCGGGTTAATTATAGTTCTGGGCATGCTGGTGGATGATGGAATTATTGTAGCTGAGAATTGCGCCCGTTACTTGGAAGAAGGCCTTAATCCACGCCAGGCGGCTATCGTGGGTACACAGGAAGTGGCTAGGCCGGTTACCGCAACTATTATCACTACCATTGCTGCTTTTTTCCCACTTCTATTCATGGAAGGAATGTTGGGTAAATTCATCTGGGGCATACCCTTGGTAGTTGGTATTGCTTTGAGCGCATCTTTATTTGAGGCTTTGGTTATTTTACCTTCACATTTCGCTGATTTTGTTAGGGTAAGTAAGAAGTTTAGATCAAGGAAGGAGTTGCCTTGGTTTAAGAAACTGATTAGTTTTTATACTCGTATTCTTAACAAGGCTCTCAAGCGGCGTTATTGGGTATTATCCGGTTTGCTTATCGCATTTTTTTTAACTATTCTTCTGGCAAAAAGCATGCCGTTTATTCTTTTTGGTTCCCAAGAAGGTATCGAGCAGTTTTATATTCGCGCCGAAGTTCCCTTAGGCACAAATATTTATACCACCAATAAATTGGTACGCCGGATAGAAGAGAAAGTTGAACAATTACCTAAAAACCAAGTAGCGACTTACACTACTCAGGTTGGCTTAACCAGCGGAAGGAGGATGTATGACCCTTACAGCAAGTCCGGGAGTCATGTCGCTCAAGTTGTGGTGTATCTTAATCCTTATTCTGAACGTAAGCGAAGGGTAAGTGAAATTATTGAAGATTTGAGGGAGAAAACTAAAGATATCCAAGGTTTTGATAAGATTTACTTTGAAAAACAACGTGCCGGGCCGCCGGTAGGAAAAGCCGTAGCTGTTAAAGTGCGGGGTGAGGATTTTTCTGTACTCCAGGAGATTGCCGGTAATATAGAGAATTTTTTAAAAGACAAGAAAGGAGTTTCTGATATTGCCTCTGATTATGAAATAGGCCGGGGAGAAATCCGGGTAGTTATTAATCAGGACGAGACCGCTCGTGCCTTTCTCTCAGTAGGTGAGATTGCGGCTTCCATACGTAATGCTTTTCGGGGAGGAATAGCTACTACGATTAAGCCGGTTAAAGCTGAAGAAGAAATTGATGTTATAGTGCGTTTTCCTGAAAAATACCGCAATAAGAGAGAGACTTTTGATGAAATTCTAATTCCTAATAAGTTCGGACACCTCATTTCTTTAAAAAAGGTAGCCCATCTAGAGGATAAGTTATCAGTAGCCCGTATCCGGCATCTAAACGGTAAAAGGGTGATTACTATTAGAGCTGGTGTGGATAATAAGAATATGACTTCTTCAAAGGTAAATGAGCTCTTAAGCCAAGAATTTAAGGGTATATCAAGAAAATATCCCGGATACCGCATAGAGTATGGAGGAGAGCAGGAGGAAAACATAAAATCTAGGCGCAGCTTTATAAGGGCTTTCGGTTTCGCTTTCTTTTTGATTTTTCTTATTTTGGCAGCTAATTTTAATTCTTTAGTTCAGCCTCTGGTTGTAATGATGGCAATTCCGTTTGGATTGATTGGCGTTATCTGGGCTTTTTTCTTCCATGGGGCTGCGATAAGCTTTTTTATGATGATGGGTGTTATTGGGCTTAGCGGTATTGTGGTTAATGATTCTATTGTTTTAGTTGATTTTATTAATAATCTACGCCGCAAGGGAGTTGCCAGAAGGGATTCAATTGTTCAGGCCGGTCAACTACGCTTGAGGCCGGTTATACTTACTACCATTACCACAGCTCTCGGACTTACGCCTACTGCTTACGGCATTTGGGGAGGTGACCCCTTCTTAAAACCCATGGCACTTACTATTGTTTGGGGTATTATCTGCGCTACTGTGCTTACTTTGATCGCTCTTCCCTGTATCTATGCCATTATTGATGATATTGCACTTAAAATTTCCGGCCACGCTATTGTGATAAGTAATAACAATAAAGAGAATAATAAGACTTAAAACTTACAATATATCATTTCGTATTTGTTTTTATTGGCTGGATAAAGTATAATTTTATAGGTAGAGCCAGAGTAGATAATTATGATTCAGAAACCATTTTTATTAAAAATTTACGAAGCTGCCAGTATGCAGCGCTGGAATGACC
The DNA here is from genome assembly GCA_024542985.1 of Candidatus Omnitrophota bacterium. Taxonomy (GTDB): domain Bacteria; phylum Omnitrophota; class Gorgyraeia; order Duberdicusellales; family 4484-171; genus JAMXCX01. The sequence goes on from JAMXCX010000003.1 coordinate 10,586, forward strand.
AAATACGCACAGTAGAACTTACAGAATTAGATAAGCAAGCCCATAAAATGATAATTGCTTATGTGTTGGGTAAGTGCGAAGAAGATTTTGGCACAAAAGGATTTGATTGGATAGAGGTTATAGAGGCCGGAATATTCGAATTTTTGCAGCGCATAGTAGTTACGGATTTAAAACCGGCATTATTTCACAGGATAAAAGAGGATAAGAAAAAATATGCTCAGTTAAATGAGTGGGTTTATGAGAAAATAAACCCAATCATATCTCCCTTGGGAGAAGATTTTTGCAGGAGTTTTAAGAGCTATCTTCACGATACCAAACGGAACTTAAACCGCAGGATTATCAGCGCTGCCCATTTTTATGCCACAAAATGGGAGTTTGATATAATTGAGCGCGCCAATCCCAAAGGGTACTTAATCAAGGAAATCAGAAAAGATATTAGGGAGAAGCAAAAGAGATATCACGATTTAAAAAGCATGCAGTTTTTGCTTAATTCGCCGCGTCTAAAATATTTTATAAATATATGCGGCCAGCTTCGTTTTCAGATACGCTGGAGCCATTTGCATCGGGCACCAAAAACTTCTGTTTTGGGGCACATGCTGCTAGTTGCAATGTTGTCATATCTTTTTTCCTTGCAGATAAAAGCTCAAGGCCAGAGATGTGTAAATAATTATTTTACCGGTCTTTTTCATGATTTGCCGGAGGTTCTTACCCGGGATATAATTAACCCGGTAAAGCGCTCTGTTGAAGGTTTAAGTGAGTTAATCAAAGAATATGAATCTCAAGAAATGCAGAGAAAGATTTATAAGTTGATTCCTCGCTCTTGGCACGCTAGCATGCATATGTTTACCGAAAATGAGTTCGCTGATCTTGTTTCAAAAGAGGGCCTTATCCAAAGGGACGGAAGGTTAATTAAAGCTACAGATGAGTTGACCGCTTTTCTAGAGGCCTACCTGGCTTTATGCAACGGTATACAAAGCGAAGCTTTCAAAAATGCGAAACAGGACATTAAGAATCGATATCATTCAAAGGTTATATCCGGGGTTAATTTCGGACAAATTTTTTCAGCTTTTGATTAAGAAAGGTGTTTCCTTTTATTGGTAGTAGAAAAGACAAGGTTAAAGATAAAGAATAAAAAAAGACAGGGAAAAAATCCCTGCCTTTTTAATTTCACAATAAGATTATCTTTTAAATCTGCCGCCGCCGCCAGAATATCCGCCGCCGCCGCCAGAATATCCGCCGCCGCCGCCAGAATATCCGCCGCCGCCAAATCCACCTCTTGGGCCTCTGTCGGTACGAGGTTTCATTTTCTGAGCTTTGTTTACTTTTAGTGTTCTTCCATTTAGCTCCACACCGTTTAAGGCATCTATTGCTTTATTGGCATCTTCCTCGGTTTCAAACTCTGCAAACCCGAAACCTTTGGCTCTGCCAGTATTTCTGTCTGATATGAGTTTTACTTCTTTTACGGTTACTCCCTTTTCTTCGATGGCTTTGCGTACGTCCTCTTCAGTTAAATCATACGCTAAATTACCCAGATAAATCTTCTTTTCTTCTTCCATTACATTTACTCCTTTTGAAAAAAATTCATACAAAAAATATCCCTTTTAGTAACGTTTATCAACGTTTTTTGTTTTTCGCTTTTTCCCTCCTTTTTTGAGATGGTTTTGTGTAATATTGGCGTTCACGGCATCTTTTTATAATGCCTTCTCTTTTGCATTGTAATTTGAAACCCCGTAACGCCTTTTCAAAGTCCCTATTTGTTTCAATCTTTACTTCTGCCATTTATCCTCTCCTTTTTTCATTTTGGTCATTCTATCATACTTTTCGATTTTAGCAAGAAGAAAAAATCAAGGGTTGGACTACTTGATTTTTCTGCAGATAATGGTATGATAATCACCAAGAGAAGTGATTAAGCTAATGTTTTCAAAGCTTAAATAGGCCTATCATGCTCATATATCTAATTTTGTTGTTTACTATAGTACCGGTTATAGAACTTGCTCTCTTGCTGAAAGTAGGCCAGTTTATGGGGGTGGTTAATACTATTGCCATTGTCATTATCACCGGTATAACCGGTGCCTTGCTTGCAAAATTACAGGGTCTGCGTATATTACACAGGGTTGAAGCTGATATTAATCAGGGCAAAATGCCGGCGGATAAACTTTTTGACGGAGTCTTGATTTTGTGTAGCGGTTTATTATTATTGACCCCCGGATTTCTTACTGACTTAATCGGCTTTGCAGGATTAATTCCTTTTACAAGAGGTTTATTTAAAACGTTACTTAAGCGAAAAATAAAGAATATTATTGCTGAAGGTAAAATCATTACCCTTGCGTCTTTTAGGTCTCGGTAGGGTCATTTTTAGTATAATTACCGGGTATTTTGTTCTAAAATAAGTCTTTTGTTTATGAAATCTTTCTCTAATCACTGCAATCAGGGACTGTATTTCGCAGTCCCAAAATAACGGTTTAGAACTCGACATAAGCAGTATTTTTTGGTATAATTTTGCATTGCAAAAATATAGATTTTTCCTTATAGTTCTAGGGATAAAAGGTTAAGCAAAGTCAGGAGAAAATACGTATGTCAGTTAAAGAAATTATCAAAAAGTGCAGTAGGCTAAGTGTTTATGAGCAGCGTGTCGTTAAGGATGATTATGCAGAGTTAGTGTTTTTTAGCAAAGATGTAGTTGCGTGGGGGGAAAATATTGCTGAGGCTTTAGGCCCCGCGATCAAATCCGCAGAAGCAAAACCAACCAAGAACGCTTTAGATTTAACAAAAGACCATGGGGGAATCTGGGATAATCAAACATTATTTGGGAAAGAGTTTAATGGTTACAGTATTATAGCTATGTTTTGTCCCTGGCAGGATGAAGTCCACACAACCTTGAAGATAATTTGTTTGAAGAAATAAAGATAAGCTATTTTTAAATTCCTATTCCCTGATTTTGTCGGGAGTACACCATTTTCTAAGCCGCATTTCCAAGATTTAACATAAAAGTAATTAGATGGATTGTCCAGTTTGCCGGAATGCTATGGTCGTTTTCGAACTCGATGAGGTAGAAATTGACCATTGTTTGGGTTGTAGAGGTATTTGGCTTGATTCAGGAGAACTTGAGCTTTTGCTGGAAAGCGTCCAAGAAAAAAACCAGGTGTTAACTTCTTTTGAAATTGATAAAACCAGCCATGAGAAAAAACGCAAGTGCCCGATATGCCTAAAAAAAATGGACAAAGTATCTTGGGGAAAAGATAAAAAAGTTTTAATTGATAAATGCCGTAATGGTGACGGGATTTGGTTTGACGCCGGTGAGCTCTGTGAAGTTATTGATACAGTAAGTATAGATAGGAATAATAAGATTATATCTATGTTAAAGGATGTATTCAGAAACAGTTTAACAAAATAAATGAAGCTGTTGCGGGCTAGCACCCGTAGTATCTTTATTTTTCCTAGGCTGTTGTGAGCTTCGGAGAAAAAGGGGGTCTAAAGATGATGTTTCTAGGAGTGTTTTTAGCAATTGCTATCTTGGGGGTGTTGTATCTTGTGGGTATATATAATGTGCTTATTCGGTTGAGAAACAGGGCTAAGAACGCCTGGTCTCAGATTGATGTCCAACTTAAAAGAAGGCATGATCTTATTCCTAACTTGGTAAAAACAGCAAAAGGTTACATGGCTCATGAGAGAGAGACCCTAGAAAATATTACAAAAGCAAGGAGCCAGGCCATGGGAGCCGGAAGTGTGAGAGAGAAGTCAAAAGCCGAAGGTGAGTTAAGCGGCGCTATGAGTAAATTTTTCCTAGTTGTTGAGAATTATCCTGACCTCAAGGCAAACCAGAATTTTCTGGCCCTTCAAGAAGAATTGACATCGACAGAGAATAAAATAGCATTTTCCCGGCAGGCTTATAATGACCAGGTTCTTTTCTTTAATAATAAAATACAGATGTTCCCTTCGAATATAGTCGCTCAGAGCTTTAATTTTAAGACAGAAGAGTTTTTCGCGATAGAGGATAAGCAGGAAAGAAAAGTACCTAAAGTAAACTTTTCATAAATATACTCCCAATTTAGTCCTATCGTTTAGTTATGTGGGAATTAATCAAAGAGAACGAAAGGAAGTCATGGATTCTCTTTATAAGCATGGGGTTTTGCCTAAGCCTGCTAGGATATGTTATTGGCCGGGTATGGTTTGGGCCTGACGGGGGATTGGCAGGTACATTACTCGCTTTATGCCTATGGTTTGGGTTAGCTTTACTGAGCTATTTTAAGGGAGATTCCATACTCCTTCTTAGCAGCCACGCCAAAGAAATAACCTATGATATTCATCCTCAGCTTTTTAATATTGTTGAGGAGATGAAGATAGCGGCAAATCTTTCCTCAATGCCGAGAATATATATGATTGATGACCCTTCTCCTAATGCCTTTGCTACGGGGAGAAGTTTAGAAAAAAGTTCCATAGCAGTAACAGCAGGATTAATTTCCCGGCTTAACCGCGATGAACTTCAGGGCGTAATCGCTCATGAGATGTCCCACATAATCAACAGAGATGTTCTTTATATGACTTTTGCCGGTGTAATGCTGGGGAGCATTGTCATGCTTTCTCAAGTCTTTTTGCGCAGCATGTGGTATTCTTCAGGGTCTTCACGAAGATACCGGGCTAGCTCTTCAAAAGGCGGGGGCCAGGCTCAACTTATAATACTTATTGTAACTATTGCTTTTGCCATATTGGCCCCGATATTGGCCCGCATTTTTTATTTTGCTTTATCGCGCAAGAGAGAATATTTAGCAGATGCCTCAGCCGTACGGTTAACCCGCTACCCTGAAGGGTTGGCTTGCGCACTCAGTAAAATTTCCGGTTCAAATACTGAGTTGCGTGTGGCTAATAAAATAACCGCCCCGATGTATATTACCAATCCTTTAAAGAGAAAAAAAATTAAAGCTGTCGGCCTATTTAGTACGCACCCCCCTATAGAGGAGCGGGTAAGGATTTTAAGAGATATGATGGGAGGGGTTAATTACTCTGATTACCAGAAGTCATTTTCTAAGGCTAAATCAGGGACGCCTGCCATTATGCCTGCTTCTGCTCTGGATGATCCCGCTTTTATTTCTATTCGTAAACCGATTAAGGATAGTGTTAAAGCGCAAACTAAAAAGCAAAAAGCAAGAGATATAGGCGATTTGATGAGAGCCTTAAATAAGTATATCTTTTTAGTGTGTCTTTGCGGTCTTAAGATAAAAGTTCCTCCTAATTTTAAAAAACCAAAAGTGTCCTGCCCGCGCTGTAAGCGCCAAATCGATGTACCTCTCACAGACTTAAAAACAGCTGCTTCAGTAGATATAAAACCTCAAGTGTATATTAGAAAGACTAAAAGTTGGGAGACTTTTAAGTGTTCTTGCGGTAAATTACTGCAGGTTTCCCCGCGCTTTGGGGGTTCACGAATTACTTGTTACGCCTGCAAAAGAAAAATCGAAATTAAAAGCTCAAATTGAGGATACTTAGTAAGTATCGTTTGAAAAGATGGTTAAAATGTGTTTTTACCCGATAGGAGAAAACCAGAGAAATAGACAGGGATATTTTGGTATCGGCTTGCCTGCCGAAAGGTCAGGGATTGTACTTTTAACTATCCGGAGTTTTTTCAAGCCTATCTAATAATTCATTAACCCTATTTACCAGGGGTAAGAATTTATCGCCTTCTCTCAAATTAATATGACCTTTTTTCTCACCTCTTAGATGCTCGTCAAGTTCCCGGATTATCCTGTCGAAAGGGCCAAGTATTGCAAAGGTGATTTTGTGAGCTATGATGAGTATTACGATTATGCTGATAGGCAGGGCAATTGCCAGGATTAGAAAAACTTTTTCAGCTGCGGGGAGGATATTGTAGGCAATTACTTCAGGGATGCTGAGTTGGTCTGCCATCACTCCGAAGATTAGATAATAGAGGCAGATAGTGGTGATGACTGCCGGTAAAGCCCCGGCTATAAAAACCAAAAATACAGTTTGGCTATGGAGTTTATTTGCGAAAAGTTGTTTTCTTTTATTCTTTGGTTTGTTCATTCTTATACCTCACTTTTATATTTGTATATTGGGCCTCGGCAGTAGAAAGGGTGTTGTCGGTATCGGTCATTAAGGCTATGGCTCCGACCCAGCCCGGCCGTCTGCCAAAAGCTTTCAGGTAGTCTTGGTAGATATTTCTTTCTTCTTTAACCCATTTGTTTTTGTTTTTTATACCTGATTCAGCGACGATTAACTTAATATTTCTAGAGTAAGGGCTGGTTATTATAGTGCCTTCAGGCAGGGTTTCGTCCCAGATATATTCGATGCATTTTATCTTGAAAAATATCCAACTGGGGAAAATAACATATACCCTGGCTGCGTAATCATCTTTTTCTAGCCACCCCCCTTTGGCAACTTTGTTTGTGCCTTTTTCAGGAAATTTAGATACTTTCCATTGCCAGCTTATCATGGGGAACTTTTTAGGGTGAAATTTTATTCTGTACAAAAGGCTGGAACAGGCTTGCTCACTTTTAGCTGAGAGGTAGCCGCCTTTTTCTTCTGTTTTAACTATATACAAGACTCTGTTTTTGAATATTTTTTCTTGCCATTCATTTAGAGCGTTATCATTATTAAAAGGAAACCATTTCGGAAGGCCATAAGTATAAGAGTAACATGTAAAAGAGAAAACTATTACTAAGAAAACAATTGATAGTTTGTTTTTTTTCATATCTAATAAAAAGATATTGACTTAGATTTTTTGTGACTTTTTAATTTTACCTCTCATTTTATAGATAGTCAATATATTATATAACATAATAGTCGATTGAAGCTTAAAAATAGCAGTAGCCACATTCATCTAGAAAAAGTGTATAAAATGTTTAAAAGAGTCCAATTAATTGGGGAATTTTTAAATTTTTGTGGTTGTAGTAGTTTCTGGTATAATGTTTTTCTAAAAGCGCTTATAACTGTTGCTATTTTTGAAGTATAAGATACTGTCAAAATTTATATGAAAATTACAAATTCCAAGCATCAAATAACAAATAATTACCAAATTCCAAGCATCAAATAACAAATAATTACCAAATTCCAATTTATAAATACCCAAAACATTAGTATCTATTTTAATGTTTTGAATTTTGGTCATTGAATATTGGAATTTATTTGGGATTTGGAAATTGATATTTGGGATTTACGTAAACTTTTGATAATACGAAGTATAACAAGGGGAGGCAATAATATGTACAGAGAAAAGATTAAGGTCTTAGATTGCACTATCCGTGACGGAGGGCTCATAAATAACCATGATTTTGATCATCGTTTTGTCCGCCAAGTATATAAAGCGATATCAGCAAGCGGTGTTGATTATATGGAAATCGGTTATAAGAATTCCAAGGAGCTTTTTTCACCGTCAGAGTATGGTTCATGGAAATTTTGCGATGATGAAGAAATAGCTAAAGTAATAGAAGGAGTAGAATCAAAGACAAAAATTTCAGTAATGGTGGATGTAGACCGGGTTAATCTCCAAGACATAAAGCCCGCGGATAAAAGCCCGGTCGATATGATACGAGTTGCTTCTTACGTGAAAGATATTGATAAAGCAATATACATGGTCAATCATTTCGCTGATAAAGGCTATGAGACAACTATCAATATTATGGCTATTTCTCGAGATCAGGGCTTAGAGTTGGATGAAGCCCTGAAACAGATAGAAAAAGAAAGCCGGGTAAATGTAGTGTATATAGTGGATAGTTTCGGATCTTTATACCAGGAAAACATTGAGTATTTGGTAAAAAGGTTTAAAAAGTCATTGAAGACTAAGGAGATAGGTTTTCACGGACATAATCATCAACAGCTAGCTTTTGGAAATACTATCGAAGCTATTATTCACGATGCAAATTACCTTGATGGTACGGTATATGGTATTGGCCGGGCAGCGGGAAATTGTCCTTTGGAGCTCTTAATCGGATTTTTAAAAAATCCCAAATTTGATATACGTCCAATTCTGGATTTGATATCTTATGAATTTATTCCTTTGCGGGAGAAAATCGAGTGGGGTTATATTATTCCTTATGCAATAGCAGGAATGATGAATGTGCATCCCCGGGCAGCTATGGCTTTGCGTAAAAGCGATAAAAAAGAAAATTATCGTGAGTTTTACGAAAGTCTGGCTAATGCAGAGATAGATTAACTAACAGCAAAGGAAGCAATGGCGAGACAAGATTAAGTATGGATATAGGAAAATTTAGACAACTTCCCCTTATAGGTATATTGCGGGGCATAGAAAAAGATGTGGTTAAGCCTCTCATCGGAGCTGTTATATCAGCAGGATTACAGACAATTGAAATCACCATGAATACTCCGGCCGCACCAAAGCTTATCCAAGATGCTATAAAATCGGCTCAAGGAAAACTCACAATAGGGGCGGGAACTGTTTTAACCAGGGATGATTTAGGGAAGGCCTTGGATTCCGGTGCCACTTTTATTGTTTTACCTACTTTAGTTACTGAGGTAGTAGAGTATTGTGTAAAAAAATCCATTCCGGTATTCGCCGGCGCATTAACGCCTCAGGAGATATATAAGGCCTGGTCTATGGGTGCTACCATGGTAAAGGTGTTTCCGGCCAAATTTTTTGGTCCGGAATACTTTAAAGAAATAAAGGGGCCTTTTGGACAGATAGAACTTCTTGCCTGCGGAGGTATAACTGCAGATAATATTCAAGATTTTTTTTCCTGCGGAGCATCTGCGGTTGCTTTTGGCGGGAGTATTTTTAGAAAAGAATGGCTGGCTTTGAGAGAATTCTCTCGTATTGAAGAAGACATAAAAGCCCTTATCGCTGGCTTTAGAGGTTAAGGTTTAGCCGCTGCCTTAGGCTGCTATCTTATTTTTGATTTTAATTATTTCCCATGATTTACCTATACGACATTTCCAAAAGTTATGGCCGAAAAGACCTTTTCAAAAACCTTTCTTTAAGTATTAACAGAGGTGAGAAAATTGGATTAGTTGGCCCTAATGGTGCGGGAAAATCTACACTTTTTTTTCTTATCTTAGGACAAATTGAGGCTTGCGCAGGGAATATACAAATTAACAGAGGAGTCCGGATTGGATACCTTCCTCAAGAGGCTAGATTTGATTCCCAAAGCACAGTCTTGTCAGAGGTGCTTGGAGGTGATGAGAGCATTAGGAAACTTGAACAAGAGAAAGAATCATTGGAGCTAAACCACAAGGCAGGCTCAAGGCGCTATGGAGAAGTTTTGCATGATTTAGAGTTTCTAGGGTATTTCGACTTAGAGCATAGAACAAAAAAGATTCTCACCGGTTTAGGTTTTAAGCCTAAAGATTTCAATCGCCCCGTATGCCAGATGAGCGGCGGTTGGCAAATGCGGACTTTATTGGCGAAATTGCTGGTTTATCATTATGATATTTTGCTTCTTGATGAGCCCATGAACCATCTTGATTTAGTAGCTACTCTTTGGTTTAAGGATTATTTAGCCAATTTTAAAGAGTCATTTATTATGATTTCTCATGATAAAGACTTTTTAAACGATGTCACAAATTATACCTTGGTGTTAGAACAGGGTATTTTAACTAAGGTTAGAGGCAACTACGATGATTACCAGAAAATAATGGATGAGAAACGCTCATTTTTACAAAAGCAGTTTAATGAACAGCAGAAGAAGCGCGAGCAATTAAAGACATTTATTAGCCGTTTTCATGGTCAGCCTAATAAGGCTGCTCAGGTCCGGGCTAAAAAAAGAATGTTAGATAGGATGGCTGAAATTATAGTTCCTCCTGACAGGCGTGAAAGTATAAGGCGTTTTAGTTTTCCTCAAGCCAAGGCAAGCGGTTATCAAGTTATTGAGTTGAAAAATATTTCTAAGTTTTACGGAGATATTCAGGTGTATAAGGATTTCGATTTTGAAATAATCCGGGGGGAAAAGGGAGTATTCGTCGGAGAAAACGGAGCAGGCAAATCAACGTTGCTTAAAATTTTAGCCGGTGTTACTGATATTGATTCCGGCCAAAGATGCCGGGGTTATAATACTGATATTGGCTATTTTTCGCAAACGCGCATGGATATTTTAAATCCCTACAATACGGTATTTGAAGAGGCCTATTCAGCTTCCGCGGGAAGAGTTCCCCCGGGAGATATAAGAACTATATTGGCAGTATTTTTATTTAGCGGTGATGATGTTGATAAAAAAGTTAGTATTCTTTCCGGAGGCGAAAAAAGCCGGCTCATTTTAGCTAAGCTTTTAATCAATCCTCCGAATTTGCTCCTTTTAGACGAACCAACAACACATTTAGATGTGGACGCAGTTGATGCTTTGATTAAGGCTTTGACTGACTACACGGGAACTCTGGTATTTATCAGCCACGATATTCATTTTGTCAGGTCTGTAGCCAATGCTGTTTTTGAGGTTAAAGACGCAAGGGTAAAGAAGTTTCCCGGCAATTTCGATTATTATTGGCAAAAGACTAAGGAAACTCCGGCCCCAAAAGACGATTTTAAAAATCAGAATAAAAATAAATCTTTTGATAGTCAGAGGCCTAAGCCGAAAAAGATATCTGCCGGGGCCCGGGAAAGAGAACGCACAAAACACAACAGTGCAATTTCCAAGAAAATACGCGAGTTACGAAAAGAATTGGGAAAAATAGAACTTGAGCGCAATGTTAAAGCCCGGATTTTATCTAACCCTCGCAGTTATCATAATAAAAAAATGGTTATAGAATATGGCCGTATTCTTAAGCAAATAGAACAGCGGATATCCGAGATTAACTTAAAGATAAAAAAGCTGAAAGATTCATTTATCTAAACGATTAGCAAAAAGTTAAACTACAAAGTAAAACAAGGCAAGGGGCAGGCTATTTTTCTTGTTTATTGATTATTAATTAGTATAATTATTTTATATAGTATTATCTGTATTATCTAATTTTGAAGAAAATGGAGCCCCACCCGGGCTGAAGTCCGGAGTTCCCTTAGGTGCGGAATCCCTGCCTACCGGCAGGCAGGCGACCCGCCTCCATCCTCGGTCTAAAGAGCGAGGTTTTGTGGCGTCGGGATAAAATAATATGAAAAAAAAGAGAATAATGCTTGTGGATGACGAAAAAGATTTCGTTGATATGCTTAAGAAAAACTTAGAGCGAAAGAATGAATTTGAGGTGTTAGTTTGCAGCACAACCAAGGGTTTCCTAGAACAGGTTAATATGTATAAACCGGATTTGATATTGCTTGATCTTCTTATGTCGCCAATCGGGGGTTTAGAGATTTGCGAAATGTTAAATGAAAACCCTGAAGCTAGAAAAATTCCCATTATTATTGTATCGGGCCTAGAAAAAGAAGTTGATAAGTTAAAGGCTTACAAGCTGGGAGTTTTGGACTACCTGGTAAAGCCAATAGAGTTGGATAATTTAGTTTTTAAGATAAAAAAAGCTTTAGAGTATAAAAATATTTTTTAAGAAGAAGCCATAAATAACCGGTAAGAGATATTGCATGAAAAAGAAATTGGTATTTAAAGGAAAATTACTCAAGCTTTTTACCCAGAGGAAAAAGCTCCCTAACGGCTATTTAGCGAATCTAGAGATTATTGAGCATCCGGGAGCAGTGCTTATTATACCGTTTCTTTCTAAAGAAAAAGTAATTCTGCTTAAACAATTCAGGCCGGTAATAAATTCCTATATCTATGAACTTCCCGCAGGGACGCTTGATGATGGCGAACTGCCTCTTAGCTGTGCCAGGAGGGAAATAATAGAAGAAATAGGCTACTCGGCTAAAATCATGAAAAGGCTGGGTGTAATTTTTCCGGTTCCCGGCTATTCCACAGAAAAAATTACTGTTTATAAAGCTCAAAAGTTAAAAAAAGAAAAAATAGATTCTCAAAAAGATGAAGTAATCAGCTCTTTTGTGGTCACGCGCAGAAATGTAAAGGAGCTTTTTAAGAAAGGAAGATTAGTTGATTCGAAAACGATATCGGCTTTCTGCATGTGCGGGTGGCTGTAGCTATATTGGACAAAATAAAATATGTTAAAAAATACAAAAAAGTTTTTGACTAAGATAAATTCTCACAAAAAACTTTTGATATTTATCTTAAGCATAGGCGGTATATTTTTAGGCCATAATTTATTTTGGTTTTTTCATGATAATTATGCAAATGTGGGCCTGGCGTCTTATTACGGCAAAGCATTCCACGGCGGGAAAACTGCAAGTGGTCAAATTTATAATATGAATAAATTGACAGCAGCTCATCGCCGGTTGCCTTTTGGAACAAAACTAAAAGTAATCAATCTCAAGAATAACCGGGAAGTTATAGTAAGAATAAATGATAGGGGCCCCTACAAAACAGGAAGGATTATAGATTTATCAAAAGCAGCAGCCCGCAAGCTAGGTATGTTAAAAAACGGTATAGTCAAGGTGAAGATAAAAAAACTAGACAAATAAAACGCTAATTTTAATCTGCTTGATATCTAACCGATGCAAAACAGTTAAGAGTGTAAAAAGCATTTTAGTTTATGCAAAAAAATATTCACGGGATAATAGTTGAGTGTTTAGGAGGTAATATAGCCGCCCAAAGCGATGCTGATGCAGTAGTAAATGCCGCCAATGCCCAGCTGCGCATTGGGGGAGGTGTCGCCGGAGCAATACATAGAGCTGCGGGTCCGGGCCTTGAGATTGAATGCCGTCCGCTTGCGCCGATTAAACCCGGAGAGGCAGTTATAACCAGCGGACAGGGTTTGCCAAACGCCTATTGCATACATTGCCTGGGGCCGATTTATGGCCGGGATAAGCCCGAAACTACACTATTGTCAAGCTGTTACCGCAAGGCCTTAGCTTTAGCAGAAAAACATAAAATTAAAATTATTGCTTTTCCGGCGATTTCAGCCGGTGCCTTTGGCTATCCTCTAGAGGAGGCGGCAAAAGTTGCCTTGAAAACAGTCATTGAGGAAGCTTCCCAATTGCAACAGGTAAAAAAAATTCGCTTTGTCCTGTATGGTCTGAAAAGTCTAGAAATACATCAAAAGATTTTATCCGATCTGACTTCGAATAGCTAAAATACCACAATTCCTTTTTTTAGTAAACCCCGTTAGAGAACTTCGTCCTTTTACCCCGTTAGATAGTAAACATCTAACGGGGTCAGCTTCAATCGGTAATGACCACCGATTAAAATCGGTGGCTTTCTCTAACGGGGTAAAAGCAGGCTTTAACCAGACCGTATTAGAGCCTAAATTCATTTCTAATACATTTGACTAGTCATTTTGAAATAAAAGTTTCTAATGAAGACGATAAATAAAGGATATTTTCTATATATTTGACTAGTCATTTTGCAAGTATGAATAGCAGCATTTAAGGGGGAGGAGCAAAGAAAGAAGATGAGCAAGGCTGTTTTTCTTGGCATTTCAACTCTAAGGAAGAGCAACCAAATTCCAAATATACATTTGACTAGTCATTTTGAAATATATTTTTGCCCAATGCTTTGTTTAGAGGAGCGAGGACATATATATTTGACTAGGCAAATTGAAATATATATATAGGGAGCATAGACTTATTTTTGTGTATTTATAAGGAGAGTAGTCTCTTATGAGATAGTGTATTACTAGCATTTGACTAGTCAAATGCTAGTATAATTTCAGAATTAGTATAGTTACTGTCTATATATCTGACTAGTCATATAGCAAATAGATTAGTTTTCTGAGGCTCCTCAAAATAGGGCTTAAGGGTCGCATATCTCTTTTGGGGCTTTAGTGAAATTATTGGATTGACCTAAAAGGATAAATATCCGCACTCGACTTAAGGCGGACTTTTTGTTATAATAGTTTTAATTTTCTGTTGGGCATGTTTTAAAACTTTGTATATTCAAAAGGTAATGTCAAAATTTATATGAAAATTACAAATTCCAAGCATCAAAGAACAAATAATTACCAAATTCCAATTTATAAATACCCAAAACATTAGTATCTATTTTAATGTTTTGAATTTTGGTCATTGAATATTGGAATTTATTTGGGATTTGGAAATTGATATTTGGGATTTAAGTAAACTTTTGGCAATAGGATTCAAAAAATAAGTAGATTAGTCATGGACAATTAACATAGGAGGATTAATGAGCCGGATAATGTTATTTATGGATGCTGAATATGTGGTTCAAAAGTTGAGGGAAATTCGCAAGGGGCGTAAGATAGTGCGTCGTAAAGATATCCAGTGGGCTAATATGATAAAGTGGATAGTAGGGAGGGAAAGGCTAACCCGTTGTTATTATTATTCTTCAGAGTTGAACAAAGATGAAAATAGCCAGACTTATCAAGAGCAGCAAGAATACCTAAAGAGCCTTAAGCTGAGCATTCCCTATTTTGAAGTTAAGTTAGGCCGATTAGTGCGTGTCCATGATGGCTGGGTTCAAAAAGGAGTCGATGTGAAAATTTCCTTGGATATGTTTTCCAAAGCTGTTTTAAACCATTACGATATTGCCGCTCTTGTTTCCGGAGATTCTGATTTTGCCGAGGTTATAACCGAAGTAAAAGAAAGATACGGAAAGCATGTAGAGCTTTATACCTTTGACAGCACGATTCATGATGCCTTAAGGCTTGCTCCGGATAAGCACATAATAATTGATAGCCAAACTGCACGTAGAAATAATTTTTGGTCTGATTAAGTTAAGGCCATGCTTAAAGAAAAAGCCTTAAAGGTTGTAAGCCGGCTTAAAAAAGAATATCCAGCTACAAGAACCTTCCTCAATTTTAAAAATCCTCTCCAGTTATTAGTGGCGACTATTCTTTCTGCCCAGTGCACTGACCGACAGGTCAATTTAGTGACTTCTCAGCTTTTTAGGAAGTATCGAAGCCTTAAAGATTATGCGAGAGCAGATTTAAATAAATTAAGGCGAGAAGTCCATTCTACGGGCCTCTTCCGCAATAAAGCTAGAAACATTTTAATGGCTGCTAAGAAAATATTGGATGATTTTAACGGAAAAGTTCCTGATTCTCTGGATAAATTAGTGCAGCTCCCGGGGGTGGCTAGAAAGACAGCCAACATTGTTCTTTATAATGCTTTTGGAAAAGTTGAAGGCATAGCAGTGGATACTCATGTCAGCCGCTTAAGCCAGAGACTTGAGCTTAGCGATAATCAGAACCGGGATAAGATAGAAAAAGATTTGATGTGTCTTTTACCTCAGAAAGAATGGGGCTGTCTAAATCATCTTTTAGTGCAGCATGGTAGAGAGATTTGCCGTTCGAGAAAGCCAAAATGCTTACAGTGTGTGCTTAAGAGTATTTGCCCCGGGAAGAAAGCATTTTTCTTTTAGAGTTAATTCTTTGTATATATTTAATTATATTTTTTGTTGTAGAGTCAGGAGTTGACGCCCCGGCAGTTATTCCTACGGTTTTTGTGCCGTTAAACCACTTAGGCTTTAAGCCTTTTTTTGACTGTATCCAGAAGGTAGAATTGTTTAATGATTTTGATATCTCATAGAGTCTTTTAGTATTGGCACTTGACTTTGAGCCAATGATAATCATGATATCGTTTTTAAGAGGCATTATTTTTATTTCTTTCTGTTTTATTTGAGTGGGGCGGCAAATTGTATTAAAAAAGGTTAACTTGAAGGTATATTTTTTTAAGGCCTTAACTATCCGGAGAGTTTTTTGAAGATTTTGGGTTGATTGAGCCACGACTGCCGCTTTTTTAATTTTTTTAAATTTTTTGAAAGAATTATTTTTGACCGGGTCGATAATTATTGGTTTGTTCTTTAGCTGTCCGCTTATACCTTGGACCTCGTCGTGTTTCTGGTCACCTATGATAATGATTGCATAGCCTTTGCGTTCGCATTCTCTGACTATTTTATGTATTTCGCAGACCATAGGGCAGGTGGCGTCGATTATTTCATAGCCGCAATTTTTAGCTTTATTGAATGTTGCAAGAGATGTCCCGTGAGCACGAATAAGGAGTGTCTTGTCCTTAGTCTTTTTTAAATGCTTAATTTTTTTTATACCTGTTTTTTCTATTTTTTTTACCACTTCTTCGTTATGCACAATATCACCAAGCATGCATATTTCTTTCTTGGTATTTGCTGCTTTGAGAGCCACATCGAGGGCTCTTTTGACCCCAAAGCAAAATCCTGCAGATTTAGCTAAATTAATTTGCATAAGTACTATCGGCGGTTAATATTTTTAGAAAAACTTTTGCAAAAAACACCAGGGTTATTGTAGCAGATTTTTTATTTTTTCCAATAGGCATGTGTGCCAAGCCGAATTATTGCTGTAGGTTAATAAAATAGCAAGGTTTTTAAAGGAATAGCCGAAGATAGAGCCTTATTTTCGATAGCTCAAGTTGACTTTTTCGGGATGTATAGTATTATCGAATTATATGAAATCCAGGAAGAAAACAAGAGTAAAAATAAAATTAAGACCAAAGCAAAAGATAATCAGCTTCAGGGATTTAGAACGTAAACACCGCTTTATATTTGAGCTCATCGACAGCATTCCCGACCTCATATATTTTAAAGACAAAAAGGGAAAATTCGTTTTAGTAAATAAAGCCTGCGCAAGCTGGCTGGGCCGAAAGCCGGAAGATCTTATCGGGAAGACTTATTTTGATATTTTTACCCCAAAACAAGCTCGGCTGATGACAAAGGATGATTCGCAGGTGTTAAAGCTTGGCAAGCAGATAGTTGATAAAATTGAACGAGACATACGTCCTGAGGGTATTAGTACCTATTTATCTACAACAAAAGTACCTCGCCGTGATGACAAAGGTCGGATAGTGGGTTTAATGGGCATTAGCCGGGATATCAGCTATCGCATACAATTTGAACATCTAAAAAGGGAAAACGAGCAAATGGAGAGAAAAATAAAGTCTTTAGCTGAATTGAGCCAGCTTAAGTCTGAATTTGTTGCAGTTATCTCTCATGAGCTGGAAACTCCGCTGGCAATTGCCAAGGAGACGCTTGGTTTGATTTCTGACCAAATAGCCGGGCCGATTAATAAAAGGCAGAAGGAATTGCTTCAAGAAATAAAGGGGAGTATGGAGCGTCTTAACCTTATGATATATGATTTACTTGATATGTCAAGAATCGAAGCTAGAAAACTTACGCTTCACTATTCTTTGGTTAACCTGAATGATTTGTTTGCTAATTTCTCTGGCTTTTTTGAAAAATGGGCCCGGGAAAAAGGCATAGATTTTGAATGCAATTTGCCTAAGGAGCAAATGAACATTTTCGTTGACACCGAAAGAATAAATCAGGTTATTTCAAATCTGGTGAATAATGCGATAAAGTTTACCAATAAAAACGGTAAAATCAGAATAGAGGTTAAAGTCTTTGCTACTAAGGTCAGGGTGGGGATTATTGATACAGGTATTGGAATACCCAGGAAGGAATTACCCGGGGTATTTGACAAGTTCCGTCAATTAACAAGAAGGCATAGTCAAAAAGAGAAAGGAATAGGCTTAGGCCTTTTTATTGTAAAAGAGTTAGTAGATAAACACGGCGGGGAAATCTGGGCTGAATCTAAGGTTGGCGAAGGGAGCAGATTTTATTTTACTCTGCCATTATTTTATACTACAAAAATTCTCGGTACCGGCATTCGTTTCAAGATAAATAATCTATTGCATCAGGGTAAATCAGTATATCTGATTAATTTACTGATTGTTAATCTTAAAGAGTTTAAAAAGAGAATCAAAGTCAAGCCTGAAAGTTTATTCAGAGCTTTAAAAACGGCTATTGAGACAGCTTTGGGAGAGTTCCGTAAGACAGGAAAGGGCTGGCCTCAGATAATTCTAGAAGATTATCGTTTTGGAGAGTGGAGCATTCTTTTTCCTGAAGCTTCCCAGCGCGACACTACTAAATTATGCGTGTTTATTAAGGATAAGATAAAGGCTTATTTCGCTGATAGAAATATTGAGAATATTTTTATAAATTTAGGGATTTTAGCATATTCTCACAAAAGGCAAAATATGCTCACAAGGGAATTTTCTACCAATCTTCATATCCAGAATATATCTATCGGCCCCAACACCAGGCGGTATAAAAGAATCAATTATAAGGCTAATTTTGAAATCTCTTCTTCTGATGATAAGGTTAAGAGTTTTCAGACTATGGACATCTCTGAGGGGGGAATATGTTTTATATCTCCGGAGACTCTAGAAACAGATGCCAATGTTGACATTGCTTTAAGGTTACCTAAGGAGAAAACTGCGATTGTTTTTAAAGGGCGAGTCGTTTGGATAAAAAATATTGATGAACCTCTAGGAGGTTTATCTAAGAAATATAAAATAGGGTTAGAGTTTGTCGACTTGGAAAATAAAAAAAGAAGAAAATTGATTAAGTTTATTAAGGCATTTTCTTCATAATTTGTTCATTAACACCTTTCTACCTGACATTTTTTTGAAAAAAAATATTTGCAACTGCACGATGTTGGCTTATAATTAAACTAGGGCTATATGTATAGATAGGATTTATTCCCCAAAGAGTAAAAAATGGCTAAAACAAGAGTTTTGTTGGTTGATGACGAAAAAGATTTCCTGGATGTCGGCATTGAAAGGATAAATAGCTGGGGCTACGAGGTAAGAGCAGTTCGTAGCGGGCCCGAGGCTATTGATATTGCAAAAAATAAAGGTGCCGATATTATAGTGCTGGATTACATTATGCCTGACATGGATGGTGTTTTTGCATTGAAACAAATAAGGGAAATTGACCCAAAAATTCCGGTAATTATGTTTACCGCATTTCCTGATGAAAGATCCATCGAAGGAACAGAAAAACTAGGAGTTAGTGTATTTATTCCTAAATTGAGCGCTTACGCCGACCCTTGGTCTGCTTTAAGAACAGCTTTGGATATCGTGGAGAAAAATCTTAAAGTTTAAGACAATCCTAAATAGAGCTAACCCTAAACGGAATTAGTACTCTTTTTAAAAGTCATTCCAAAACACTGCTTTTATCTATCCTAGCTTAAAGGACATTAGTTTATAAAAAAAGCTTGATTTATTTGATTTTTTCATTAAAATAGCAGTTTATTTTTATATTTGCACTAGTTGTTTCAAAGACGAGTAAATTTTTAACCTAAGGAGAGCGAAATACTATGTCTCGTATGGTTGATCTAGACAAAGTAAGAAATATCGGGATTATGGCCCATATCGATGCCGGTAAAACCACCCTTACCGAGAGGATCCTTTTCTATACCGGCCGTTCCCATAAAATAGGCGAAGTTCATGATGGAGCAGCCCAGATGGATTGGATGAAACAGGAACAGGAGAGAGGTATCACTATCACCTCAGCCGCAACTACTTGTTTTTGGAAGGATTGCAGGATTAATATAATCGATACCCCGGGCCACGTTGATTTTACAGTAGAGGTTGAAAGGTCTTTACGGGTTCTAGACGGGGCAATAGCTGTTTTTTGCGCTGTAGGAGGGGTTGAACCCCAGTCAGAAACAGTCTGGCGTCAATCCGATAAATATAAAGTTCCTAAGCTCGCTTTTGTTAATAAGATGGACCGTGTCGGGGCTAATTTTTTTGAAGTTATAAAAAACATAGAAACTGACTTGGGCGCTAACGTTATTCCTTTACAAATACCAATCGGCTCAGAGGATATTTTTAGAGGAATTATAGACCTCATGGAAATGAAAGCATATATATATGACGATGAGTCATTGGGTAAGAATTTCCATATCGAAGACATACCCGATGATTGCAAGAAAGAAGCCGAGAAGTATCATCATATTATGCTTGAGAAGGCTGTAGAGCTAGAAGATTCTCTCATGGAGAAATATTTGGAGTCAGAAGATGCCATCCCAAAAGAAGAATTAATGCTGGCAATTCGCAAAGGAACTATCGGTAATAAAATAGTTCCTGCTTTGTGCGGTTCGGCTTTTCGCAATAAAGGCGTACAAAAATTGCTCGATGCCATAACATATTATTTACCTTCGCCTGCTGATCAGCCCCCAGTTGAAGGAATTAACCCCGAGAATACTGATGAAATACTTAAAAGAGCTCCTAAAGATAGCGAACCTTTTTCTGCGCTTGCTTTTAAAGTTCAGTCCGACCCCCACATGGGTAAGTTAGTATATTTTAGAGTTTATTCGGGACAATTAAATGCCGGTTCGTATGTGCTTAATGTTACCAAGGATAAAAAAGAGCGGGTTGGTAGAATTTTGCAGATGCATGCAAACCAGAGAGAAAATCGTCCGGTTATTTATGCCGGTGATATTGCGGCTGCGATAGGCCTTGACCGTACTGTAACCGGAGATACGATATCCGATTTGGATAATCCTATATTGCTTGAAGCAATTGAGTTTCCGGCTCCGGTTATATCGATCAGTGTTAAACCTCAAAGCAGAGGAGACCAGGAGAAGATATCTAAGGCCCTAATAAAGCTTTCAGAAGAAGACCCTACCTTTACAGTGCATACGGATATAGAAACAGATGAGACTATTATTTCCGGTATGGGGGAACTTCATTTAGAAGTTATTGTGGATAGGATGAAACACGAGTTTGGTGTTATCGCAATTGTAGGGCAGCCCAAAGTAGCTTATAAAGAAACAATATTAAGCCCGGTAAAAGAGGAGTATAAACACGCAAAGCAGACCGGCGGAAGAGGCCAATACGGGCATGTAGTTATGAAAATTACCCCTACGAATGCCGGTCAAGGATTTGAATTTAAAAATAGCATTGTAGGAGGAAAAATTCCCAAAGAATACATTCCGGCCGTAGAAAAAGGTGTGATTGGAGCCATGCAAAGAGGGATTTACGCAGGCTATCCTGTAGTTGATGTTAAAGTCGAGCTTGTTGACGGTTCCTATCATGATGTAGATTCTTCAGAGATGGCATTTAAATTGGCCGGTAGTGGGTGCTTTAAGAAGGCTTTTATGAAAGGAGCTCCGATATTACTTGAGCCGCATATGTCCTTAGAAATTACGACGCCTGAAGAATATGTAGGCAATGTAGTAGGTAATATTTGTTCCCGTCGCGGCAAGGTCTTAGGAATTGAAGCTAAGGCTAGCCACCAAATTATTTCTGCCGAGGCTCCTCTTTCAGAGATGTTTGGCTATGCTACATCGTTACGGTCCTTAAGCAGCGGCCGGGCCACATATACTATGCATTTTGAAAAATACGTTGAAGTTCCTTCGGCTATTTCTGAAAAAATTATTGAAGAAAAACAGCAAAAAATGAAGCCCCGCGGCTAAAGCCCGCGATTTTATCACCTCGGGATGAAAATAATTAGTCTAGCTGCGATGCTGATAAATAGTTTTTTGTAATTTTTCTTCTCAAGCAATTCTTTTATTTCCCCTGATTTTTCAGGCAAAAGGTCACCTTTGCCCTTATCTCTAGCAAGCATTTCAAATAACCTTGCAATCCGTTTTAAAAATCATACAATATTATAGTTACTATTTGGAAGTTTTTTTTAGTTATTTTATTACCAAAATAATTATCTAGGGAGTGAGGCATGTTCGAGCAAATCAGTTATATTTTAACTAAAATATCTTCTGTCCATTTGAATATATTGTTTCTTTTAGGGTTGGCTTTATTCGGCGGAGTTTTGGGAGGAAGACTGTTCCAGAAACTACGCATTCCTCAAGTTGTCGGTTATATAGTCATAGGAATAATAATTGGCGAATCTTTCCTGAAAATTATCGGGCACGATACAGTTGTGGCTTTGCAGCCTTTTAACTACTTTGCTTTAGGGTTAATCGGCTTTATGATAGGCGGGGAGTTAAAAAAGGAAGTCTTTGCTAAATATGGCAGACAGTTTTTTAAAATCTTATTTTTTGAGGGTATTACCGCATTCTTAGCAGTTTCTATTTTTATAGGAATGCTAGGTACATTGCTTTTTGGAGATTGGAAATTTGCCTGGGCTTTAGGTTTATTATTAGGCGCTATTGCTTCAGCCACAGCTCCTGCTGCAACTACTGTTGTCTTACGCGAATACAAAACCCGAGGGCCCCTAACTAGAACAATATTAGGTATTGTTGCTTTAGATGACGCCTTGGCACTTTTGCTCTTTGCCGTTGCTTCTAGTATTGCCGGCAGTTTAACCGGCCGCCTTCAGCAAGGAGTTTTAAAAGCCTTCATTGCCCCTATATACGAGATAGGGATGTCTATAGGCATAGGTCTGGTAGCAGGAATAGTTCTTAATAAGATTTTTAAAAAATATTCTGAGAAGGAAAGGCTTTTGGCCTTTTCCGTGGGGGCAGTGCTTTTTGTTACCGGTTTATCTTTGCTAATACATGTTGATATGCTTCTGGCAGCAATGACCTTAGGAGTTGTTGTTGCTAATTTTGCTCCTCGTAAAAGCCAGGATGCTTTTAAGTTGGTAGAGGGATTTACGCCTCCTATCCATGTTATTTTTTTCGTGCTCGTGGGGGCGAAATTGAATATACATCATATGACATTACCGATAATTCTGCTGGCAACAGTTTATCTTATTGCAAGGAGTGCAGGAAAGGCAATCGGTGCAAACGTGGGAGCACGTATATCAGGTGCAGCAAAGTCTGTACAAAAATATCTGCCTTTGTGCCTTTTTAGTCAAGCCGGAGTTGCTATTGGTTTATCTATTTTGGCTAGTCATTATTTTCCCGGCCGGATAGGTAACATGATAGTTATCATCGTGACTGCTACGGCCTTGATTTTAGAAATTATTGGCCCTGCTCTTGTTAAAATAGCGGTGACTAAAGCCGGTGAGGTAGGTTTGAATGTAACCGAAGAAGATTTAATTGACAGTACGAAAGCTACAGACCTCATGGATAAAAAACCACCTTTAATATCTAAGAATATGTCCTTGTCGGAAATTTTGGATATTTTTAGCAAGAGCCCTAACCTGTATTATCCGGTAGTAGATACGGATAAGAAGTTATTAGGCGTTATAACTGTAGACAGCATCAAGAACATTTTTATGGAAACAGGGCTTAGCTCTTTGCTCTTAGCCATAGATGTTATGGAGGAGCCGGTGGCTTCGGTTAATCCGGAGTCATCGTTGTTGTCAGTGAAAGAACTCTTAGATAAATATAATCTTGAATATTTGCCGGTAGTAACAAGCGATAATGTAATGAAGGGTTTCATCGAAAGACGGATACTTGCTAAGTTAATTTCGACTAAAATTTTGGAATTACAAAGACAAGCTGATTCTTTGGAAGGGGTTTCCTAGATTCTATGAAGCACTCGTTTAAGGTAGGTTTTAGTTTTGGCGTGACTTCCGGAATAATTACGACCTTAGGGCTAATGATAGGTTTATATTCGGGCACTTATTCCAGGGGCTAATAATATATTTATAAGTTAGATAGTATGCAAAAGCTAAAAATTTTATTTGTTTGCGTGCATAACTCTGCTAGGAGTCAGATGGCCGAAGCTTTGTTAAGGAATATAGCTTCTGATAAGTTTGAGGTAGAAAGTGCCGGGTTAGAGCCGAGGACCTTAAATCCTTTGGCGGTTGCGGCAATGAAGCAAATAGGTATCGACATTTCGCAAAACAAAACTCAAAGTGTTTCTGATTTAATTAAGCAGGGCAAAACGTATGATTATGTAGTAACAGTGTGCGATGAATCTAGTTCCCAGAGGTGCCCGTTTTTTCCTGGGGAATCAAAAAAATTGCACTGGGGGTTTGTTGATCCGGCTTCTTTCTCAGGGTCGGGAGAGCAAAAACTAGAAGAGACGGTAAAGGTAAGAGAACAGATAAAACAAAAAATTCAAGCCTGGCTTAAAACATTGTAGCTCCTGGCGCAGGAATTCATTTTTCCGGGACTGCAGTAATGTTCCATTGAATTAGGATATTGTTTCTGACCAGAAGCCCTCCTTTATCAAATAATTTGCTCCAGACAACTTTGAATTTTTTCCTATTCACAAAACAGCTTCCTTTTGATATTAGGTGAGAGATTCTTGATTTTTTTTCTGCGAATTCTTTAATTGTAAATGCGAAAGATACCTCTTGTTTTATTCCGTGTAAGTCTAAAATTCCCTTTATATAATATTTACCTTTTTTTTGCGTTACAGATTTACCGGCAAAAGTTATTTCGGGGTGTAATTTTGAGTTCAACATCCTTTTGGACCGGATGAGGCGGTTGATAAAAGGTTTTTTCGTCTCGATACTGGCAGTTTTAATTTTTATAAATACCGAGCTTTTGGTAATATCTTTGGGATTGTAATGAATTACACCGGAGAAGTCTTTGAATTCACCTTTTAATTTAGTAGCTACAAGGTAGCCTACCGAGCAGGTAATTGCAGAGTTATCAGGTTCAATAGTGTATTTATCTTGGCCATTTGACGGCAGGATGAACGCAACATTTATAAGTAGCAGGAGGGCAAAAATTGATTTTTCTTTAATCTTCGGGTTTTTTATCATATAAGCTTAACCGGCGGTTTATATTTGTGCTGCTTATTCATTCTAAATCATTTTTTAAAAAACATCAATTAATTTTATGATTGAGAAAAATAGTTTTTTTGGTTCTTATATTTTTTTGATATTTTGTTATAATAAATAGTATAAGGTAAACATTGATTATAGCCTATGTTACGAATATTTTCTTTTAGCATTATCTGTGTCTCGGTTTTCGTGATTACTGCTTTTTTTATGCCCTGGGTAAGCGGCAGGGGTAGTATTTTAGAACCTTTAGATGATTCCACAAAGTTCATCCAGAAAATCGAAATTACCGGTACGTTTAAAGGAGCTGTTGAGATAGCAAAAAAAACCGCAGATGCTCTCACTTACGTTTTTACACATAAAAGACTTAATAAGACTATCAAGGGATTTCAGATACCTCTGCTTATGGCTAAAAGCATGGGGATTCGGGTGTATATGTTGTATGGGGTTCCGATTGCGGCAACATTATTTTGTTTTTTAACCCTTGCCGGTAATCGCTGGAGACGCTTTGACATAATTGTGGTTTTGCTGGCACTAGGCATATTCTTTATGCTTTATAGGCAAGAGCGTCTTTTTAATCAGGAAAAGCTATTTATAAATATTCAAGCTCGATGGGGTTTTATAACTACTGTGTATTCATTTTTAGCTATAAGCTGTCTTTCTTTGCTAAAATTAACAATTAGCCGAAAAGCCTACCGGTTCAAGAAAAGAAGGCAACCAAAAATGCATAAGAAGTAAGAATAATCAATATTCCGCTATTTCGATAGGAATGATATTTAGCTTTTCAGGCGCCCGTCTTGCCTTTCCAATCTTTTTAGTAATTCTTAGTATATTATACGCAATAACCAGAAAATAATCATTAGTATTAGGATTGTAAGGTGCAGAGTTCGATGTTTTTTACCTAAAAGGATTTTTCCCGGCAAAAGACACAGAACCATGGCTAAGAGTAAAGGCAGAGAAAAAAGATTAAGCGCAAGTGCTTTAAGAATTTTTAACTGTCCTAAATGCAGCATGGCTCTGGTCATGCCGCATCCGGGACAGGGGATGCCTGTAATGGCCCGAAAAGGACAAATTGAAAAGTGCGGCAGGTAATTAGTAAAATCTATGCCAAATAAATAAAGATAGACGCCGCAAGATATAATTATGGCTAGGGTAAGAATTACAAAAGCTCGCAAGATGAAATCCGGGCTCTGATAATAGGCTCTTGCGGACTTTTGCCTAAAGGGCATTTTATAGTTCCTATTGGCTGATGAGTTTATTGATTTCATTCTGGTGAATACAATCGACAACAATAGATAATCCCAGAATTGTGACTATTACGCTGATTATTGGCAGGTTATCAAATACAGCTTTGTTTCTATCTCTTTGAATTTCAACAAGAGCTGAGCCCATTTTATATTGGTAAAAAATATGGTAGATGCCGCAGGTGATGATGCTAAGGAAAAACCAAAGCCAAAAACTGAATTCTTCTCGTTTTAAGAATTCATTGCAAGCTTGCATTTGACGGCAGTTCCAGTATATATTAAATAAGCCGCAGGTTAGGATTGTTACAATGAGATATAGGGCGATGTTAAGATTGTGCCGGCTTTCCGGGAAATTAGCAGATTCTTGAGGAACTTTTTCTAATTCGTCCATATTAACCTCCTTATCTAACAGTTAATAATTTATTCTAATTTTACCATTTTTTTATTTTAATTGCAAAAATATGTATAATTAATTGTATTGATTATTAAGATTCAGCTTATTGCCTGACTTTGCAAGATAGTCTTTTAATATTTAAATGGCGTCTTGCAAAATGCTGATATTGATGATAAATTAAATTTGAAACTAAAACAAATTTAGGATTGCATACTTTGAGATGGGCAAGCCGAAAATTACCAAACCTCAACGTCTTAAAAAGGGGGATACTATAGGTATTGTAGCCCCGGCTAGTTCATTTGATATTGATAACTTTAAAAATGGAATTAAAATGCTGCGGAAAATCGGCTACAAAGTAAAGTATGAACGGGCTATATTTAATGAGTGCTGGTCTAGGCCCGGTCACGATAGACAACGGGGAACGCAGATTAACCGTATGTTTGCCGATAAAGAGGTCAGAGCTATATTTTGCGCTAAAGCCGGCTATGGTTCAATTGAGACTCTACCGTATTTAGATAAAGAAGTCATACGCAATAATCCTAAAATTTTTGTCGGCTACAGCGATATAACTATTTTACTTTTAGATTTACAAAGAATCGCAAACATGGTTATTTTTCACGGGCCGGTTGTTTCTGATGAAATATATGACGGCATGAACCAGCAGACCTTAGAATACCTGTTGGGCCTGATTTGTGAGCCTTCAGCTTTTAAGACGCTTACATTCAGGCAGCTTATTTCATTTGAGCCCGGAAAAGCAACAGGCATATTAGTAGGTGGGAACATGTCTTTAATAGTCGGTGCAATCAACACACCTTACGATATAAACACAGATAATAAAATTTTATTTCTAGAAGATATAGGCGAGAATTTAGATGTAATCAAAAGCTACCTTATTAGCTTAAAAGATGCCGGAAAGTTTAAGAAGGTAAGAGGAATAATTTTTGGAAAAATGGTAGATTGCTTTGATGAGCAGCGTAATATCCGTGCTATTGTTAATGAGGTGTCTGCTAAATCTCGCGTGCCGGTGCTTTTTGGATTTCCTTCAGGCCATACCGGTAAAAGAGGGGCCTTGCATGTTACCTTGCCCCTGGGAATACCGGTAACTATTGATGCTGATAATCTGACTATAAAAATTAACGAGCCGGCGGTTCAGTGAATATATGAAGTTAGGCAGATTTTCAAAAAGGTATTAAAATAAGAGGTGATTTTTATGAAGCAATATGATTTTGCCATTAATTGGAGCGGAAACGTAAAGGAAAAATTCGTTGATTTTATCAAGACCGCATGTAAGCAAAGTCAGCTTTCTTTTTTTTGGATTTGCGATGATAATGCTAAAGACGTGGCCCGGGAGTTAGAAAATAATCAGATTGCTATAAAGGTTTTGCTGGATACAGAAGCAACCTATAATAAAAAAAGCGATTTTTATGCGCGTATTTGCTATGCAGTAAAAGATTCAGGCGGTATTGTTATCAATGATCCGGATAGGGCAAAGGCGGCGGTAGATAAATCTATTACCCATTATGAATTGATGAATATAGGTATTGTTCTTCCCTATACGGTTGTTGTGCGTAATTGGGAACCAAATAATTTTAAGTTGACTGAGGAAGAGCGCAATAGTTTAGGTGTCCCTTTTGTGATAAAGCCGGCCTTAGGATACGGCCGAGGAGGAGTCATACAGGATGCTCGCGGTTCAATACGCGAGATTGCAACTGCCCGTAATTTTGACCGGGGAGATAATTTTTTACTTCAGGAGAAAATCACGCCAATTGAATTAGGCAACAGGCGGGCTTGGTTTCGGGTTTTTAATGTTTTTGGTACTATAATTCCTTGTTGGTGGGATGATCAGAACCATATATACAAGCATATAGGGTATGAGGAATTTAATAGTTATCGCTTGTTTCCTCTTGCGAAGATTGTTTCTAAAATTGCCGCAGTTACCCGCATGTCCTGGTTTTCAACCGAAATAACAATTGACAATAAAGCTGAAAAGATGCGTTTTGTTGCCATTGATTATGTGAATGATCAGTGTGATATGACTACGCAATCCGAAGCTGAGGATGGAGTCCCTGACGCGATAGTAGAGTATACCGCCAGCTATATTGTTAATGCTGCTTCTCAGTTAATTAACAATGAGAAGCTTAGCAAAAAATATACTATTTGGCTTGAAGATGCAAGTATTGAAATAAGAGGTCTGGGGATTTCTCCGGATGTGCTTACTCAAGCAACTTCTAAGATTTTATCTCCCCAGGATAAATCAGAAACAGTTTCTTAGAATGATATAACTCCAATGGAAGGAAAACGCTATGAAGGAACGAAAAGATTTAGAAAGTAAGCTTTCAAAGGTATTGGGCCAATGGTGTGCGGCCGAAAATAAACGCAAGTTTTACGGTTTCTTGCGTCCCCAGGCTAAAGAAGCCCGGCTCGAACTTATCCGGACACTTCAAGAAATTCTGCGCCTAATACCGGAATTCTTAATTCTTAAAAAGGGAAAGGAGATAGAACTAAAAGGCTTGAGTTTTAGCCTGCCGGCAGATACTTTACAGGCCAAAGGTGTTATTGGGGTTATTGCCGATAGTTTTAATAGCTTAAATATAAGCAGTATTACTTTTCGGCGGAATATATCCTCCGGGGAATTGGATGAATTGTTTTTAGGATTGAATACACCGCTTGAAGAATTAGAAAAGCAAGGTGGTTTGGGAGGGTTTCTGGAGAAGAAAAATGTTGTAAATATTCAAGTTAATCAAATGCGTTTTGCGCTATTAGAGGAAGGTCAGGTTCTAGAAGGGCAAAACAGAGAAGGCCAGGGTATGAAAGGTCAAAGTAAAGAAGGCGGCGTTTGGATATTAGATGAAGGCGAGGCTGTATCAGGCGAGGCTGCGTCAGATGAAAAACCAAAAAGACAAATTTCTAAAAAATCTTCGGCAGTAAACAAAAAAGAATTTTCGTCTACCTGGGAAAAATATTTCCAGGCTGAGCCTGCGGGACAAGATATTATCAGTGACCAGCAAGATTTATTAGAGGCAGCTAAGAAAAACCCAACTGAATTGCTAAAAGTTATAAACCGAGTCGCAAAAAAGCAAAGGGACATAGAGGCTTTTCTTGCGGATATACAAGATAAACTGGCCGATTTAGGATTGGAACCAAAAGTATTAGATGAGATAAGGAAAAAATTTAATCAACAGATAAAGGTCAGCATTGCTAAGGATGAATTGGAGCGCTTGAGAAGACTTGAGAAAGATTTCGAGAATACACTGGAAGATAGAGTGGAGAAGGCTTCAAAAGAAGCAAAAAAGATAAACAAGAAATTACTTGATGAAAAAGAGAAAATGAATATCCTTCTGCGTCAGAGCAGTCAAGGAGTTATTGTCATTAATAAAGAAGGAAAGGTATTAAGCCTGAATAATTTGGCTGAAAAAGCCCTGGGTGTAGCCTTGAAAGAAGCTCAGCAGAAGATGCTAAAGGATTTGGTGAAGAGCGGCCGGATGTTTTCTATAACTTCTGGCTGGCAGAAGGAAACAGAGGAGTTTACTCCTAAAAAGGTGCAAGTTTTCTCGCCGGATAAACAATCCCAGGATGTTATTGCCGAATCATCGGCAGTAGTTGAGAATGAAGACGGGAAAACCATAGGAACGGTTTTCTCATTGCCGAGCACAGTTGAGCAAGAGCAACTAAAGAAACAAAGAAGCGACATTATGGATATGCTGGCGCATGATGTGAGAACACCTATTTACAATGCGAAGCACAGCCTGGAAGCTTTAACGACGGCTAAAAAATTCACTAAAACTTTAAGTGAACAGCATAAAAAAATGCTAACAGTTTGTCAGAGAAATATTGAAAGAATGGAAAAGTTAGTGCATACAATAATGGACGTAAGGCAGCTTGAGACCGGAAAGATAACCCTGAAAAAAGAAAATGTTAATATAGGTGAGCTGCTGAAGGAATCCTTAGATTCTTTGAAAGCCTGGGCTGAAAGCAAAAATATAAAGCTTGTTTCTGACATCAAAAAGGTACCTGTTATTGACCTAGACCCGGAGCGGATTTATCAGGTTGTTACTAACCTTATTAGCAATGCTTTAAAATTCACACCTTCCGGCGGGCGTGTTGAAATTAAACTTAATAGAGAAAAAACTAGTTCAGGAAATTTTGCGAAAATTGTTGTAATTGATTCCGGAATAGGCATAAAAAAAGATGACCTAGACAGGATATTCAAAAAATACGAGCAGGTGCGTTTAGAGTCTCCTAAAGGTGAAAGCGGATTAGGACTCGGGCTTTCCATTT
The DNA here is from genome assembly GCA_024542985.1 of Candidatus Omnitrophota bacterium. Classification (GTDB taxonomy): domain Bacteria; phylum Omnitrophota; class Gorgyraeia; order Duberdicusellales; family 4484-171; genus JAMXCX01. Next base: position 40,810 of record JAMXCX010000003.1, read on the forward strand.
GTAAGGCTATTGTAGAGCTCCACGGCGGAAAAATTTTGGCCGAAAGCGAAGTCGGAAAAGGGAGCGCTTTTATTTTTACCTTACCGTCTGGGCTCGTGAAAAAATAAAGCCCAAAAAATTCCGATACCCCAATATATTCTTGACAAAAGGAAAAAAATAGTGTATCATTATAGTGGTAGAGAGTATAAGTATATTGCAAGGAGGTTTTCAATATGGCTCAGAAAATAGGCTGTATCACCAAGGAGAGGAAAAAAGCCATACTTAGCCGTTTGAATCGTATAAAGGGTCAGGTTAACGGCATGCAAAGAATGCTGGAAGATGACAGATACTGTCTTGAAATATTACAGCAGCTATCTTCGACTCATGAAGCTCTTCGAGGCGTTAGCAAGGTATTGATGAAAAATTACTTGGAGGTTTGTGTTACTAAAGCTATCCAGTCAAAAAGAAAGGAAAGACAGGATAAGATTTACAGTGAGTTAATGGATGTTGTTTACAAATTTGCTAAATAGCCAAGTAAGGGGGTGTTAAGCATGGGGAAAAGAATTGAAGTATTTAGTGCAGATTGTCCTCTCTGTAGAGATACTCTTGGCTTGATAAAGCAGGAGGCTCCCAAAGAGTGTGAGATAATTGAGCGTAAGTGTTCCGGGGATGAATGTTGTCAGCCGGCTAAGGATTATGATATCAAGGCGGTTCCCACTGTTGTTGTCGATGGCAAAATTGCCTTTGTGGGAAAGCCCACCTTAGAACAGGTAAAACAGCTATTTGTTTAATATTAAGGGAAGAGGTAAGGCCTAATTTTTCCTTACCTCTTCTCGCTAAAAAGGCAGGGACGTATATGAAATCAATAAAGATGGGGATATTGTCTGCAATTAGCGCTTCTATATGCTGTATAGGGCCGATAATTTTAATCGCTTTAGGCTTTGGGAGCTTGAGCCTGGGCGCAGTAATAAATAAATATCATGGGGCATTTTTGACTGTCGGCATATTACTTATTCTTTTTTCTTGGATAAGATATATTAAAGAAAAAAAGAATTGTCATATTAAAAAATGCCAGATGGAGAACAAAAAAATAACTTTAATTACATTAATAATAACTACAAGTATAGTTTCGTTTTTCCTGATACTGAATTTTTATACTTATGCAGCTAGGCCTCTTGTTGTGGATTCGTTCACTCTCCTTGCTGATACAAAAACAGTTTTAATTCCTGTTAAAGGTATGACTTGCTTTACTTGTGAGGTTTCAGTTTCGTCAGCCTTAAAGAGAGTAAATGGCGTGATAAGTGTTAGGGCTTCCGCTAAGGAGGGTATTGCTTTGGTTAATTATGAGCCTGACAAAACCGGCTTGAGCCAACTAATCAAGGCAATAAATAATACCGGTTTTAAAGCGTCTTTACCGGAATAGTTAATATTGAAAAACAAAGAGAGGTGAAAATATGACCCTAGCTAATATTAAGTGTCCGGAATGCAAGCATGTTCAGAAAATTGAAATTCCTAAAGGAAGTTGCCTGCCCTTTTATAAATGCGATGGCTGCAAAAAGGTCATCTTTGCCCCTAAAAATATCTGTTGTGTGATTTGCGCCTATTCTGATAAAAAATGCCCGGTTGCGCATAATTGAAACCACAAAAATAATCTAACCTTAATTGGTTCAAATTCTTATAGAAGTTTTTAACTATCTATTGTATAATAAAATCTAAGTAGGTTTTTATGGGGAGAAAATCTAAAGCTATATCCGAGTCAATAACAACTCTGTCTCAGGTGATGATGCCGATACATACAAATCATTACGGCAATGTTCACGGCGGAACCATACTGCGAATAGTTGATGAAGCAGCTTATGTGACCGCAACTAAACACGCAAGGAAGAATGTGGTGATAGCTTCCATGGACCATATCGTATTTAAACACCCGGTTCATATCGGAGATATACTTAACGTAAAAGCGCGGCTTTGTTATGTGGGTAGAACTTCGATGGAGGTTGAAGTTACAATTGATACAGAAAGACTTAAAATTGGCAAGACGCTTCAAATTGGTTCAGCCCAGCTTACTATGATTGCTTTAGACGAATATGGCCGGCCGACAGAAGTTCCTAAAATCACCCTAAAAACCAAACGCGATAAATTAAAAAGCCGACAGGCTCTTGCTACGAGGAAGGTGAGGTTGACAAAGGGTGAACAAAAAAAATAATATTTTATTTCGTCCCTGGAAAAAGCTTAAACGCCTGCAAAATGAAAAATTGCGTTTTTTTATTACCCGCCACTTGTATCCCTTTAGCCGGTATTATCGTGAACTTTTCGATAAAAATAAAATAAAACCAAGCGCTATACGGACTGTTGAAGACCTTCAGAAACTGCCCTTTACCTCTAAGAAAGATTTTATAACTTTAATTAAAAGAAGTCCTGATCGAAGTAATTTTGCTTTTCTTCTTGAGCCCAATGAGGAGCTGATCAGAAAATTTCTTCCTAAAAGTGAACTTCTGAAATTTTTCCTTTTAGGCCTGTTCAAAGGAAAAGCTTCCCTAAAGGCTAGCTTAGATAAAGAATACCGGCCGATTTTTCTTACTGCTACCGCCGGTACTACCAATCAGCCTATACCATTTCTTTATACCAGTTACGATTTAGATAATTTAAAAATTTGCGGTAAGAGAGTTATAGAAATAATGGGTATTAATAAAGAGCAGAGAGCGATGAATGTATTTCCTTATGCGCCGCATTTAGCTTTTTGGCAGACTGTTTTTGCCGGTTTTGCAGCTAACATATTTATCATCAGCACCGGCGGAGGAAAAACCGTAGGAACTAAGGGAAATATACGCACTCTTCTTAAGGTAAAGCCGCGATTTTTAATCGGAACGCCCAGTTATGTTTATCACATATTAAAGACAGCGCGGGAGAGAAATTTAAATTTAAGCTTTCTTAACCGGATTATATTAGGAGCTGCGCGCGTTCCTAAAGGTTTTAAATTGAAGATTTCTAAGCTCCTTACTCAAATGGGCGCCCAAGAGATAAGAGTATTTGGCACTTATGGTTTTACTGAATCCCGTTGTGCCTGGGTTGAGTGCCCGGCGGATATTGGAGCAGCCAGCGGTTATCATACTTTTCCTGATAAAGAGGTATTTGAAGTTATCGATCCCTTAACCGGCCAAGTTAAAGGTGAGGGCCAAGACGGGGAATTAGTGTATACCAAAATAGACGGCCGGGGTAGTTGTGTTTTGCGTTATCGTACCGGAGACATAGTAAAGGGAGGTATTGTTTATTCTCCTTGTCCTCATTGCGGCAGAACTGTCCCGAGAATTTCTAATGATATCGTTCGTGCCGCTAACGTAAAAAATATCCAGCTTTCTAAAATCAAAGGCACAGTAGTTAACCTAAATACTCTGGAATATATTTTGGATAATAATGAGGCAATAGATGACTGGCAAATTGAGATTATGAAAAAGGATAATGACCCTTATGAAGTTGACGAACTAATACTTAATGTCAGCCTTTTAGGGGGAGTCAATAAGGATGAATTCATTAGCTCTCTGAACCAAGAAGTTAGCGCTAGCGCCGAGGTATCCTTTAACAGAGTTAATTTTGTTTCTTCCCTGGAGATTCAGCAAATGCTGGAGGTAGAGTCAGCAGTCAAGGCAAAGAGGATTGTTGATAAACGGGGAAAAATAAGTAATACTTAGGTTAGAGATGTAGGCCTGCCTGCCGGTAGGTAGGCTGTTTTAAGGGGATATTGAAACTGGGACTAAAGTGTCAGCCTTAGCGGTTAAGTTTTTCGGGCTGTTTTTAAGGAGAAGAACCTATGGGAAGAATAGCTATAGTTGAAGGAGTAAGAACGCCTTTTATTAAAGCCTGGACACTTTTTGAAGATATACCGGCTCAGAAGTTAGGAGCTATTTGTGTTCGTGAGCTTATGGAACGCCTTAGCCTTAAACCCGGCTCAGTGGATGAAGTTATTCTGGGGGCAGTAGCCCAGCCTCCTGAGGCTTCCAATGTCGCGCGGGTAGTGAGCCTTTATGCCGGTATACCTAAGGAAAAAAGGGCTTATACTATAAGCCGAAATTGCGCTTCAGGATTTGAATCTGTAACCAGCGCTTGGGAGAAAATAAAGTGCGGATTAGACAAAATTGTAATTGCCGGCGGCACAGAGTCTATGTCTAACATACCGTTATTTTTTGGAAAAGATATAACTAAAATATTTACCCGCCTGAACAAAGCTAAAACTTTAATCGATAAAATTAAACTTATTTGTTGTATAAGGCCCAGGCATTTTAAACCTATACCCGGGCTTCTTTTGGGGCTTTCTGATCCGGTTTGCGGTTTGAATATGGGCCAAACTGCAGAAGTTTTGGCTAAGGAATTCGGTATAACCCGCGAGGAACAGGATGAGTTTGCCTTAATGAGCCATAAAAGAGCAGTTGCAGCCCGGGCAAAGCTCAAAAAAGAAATTGTCCCGGTTATTGTGGCTCCGCCAAAATTTGATACTACAGTTGAAGATGACAATGGTCCCCGGCAAAATCAAACCCGAGAGGCTTTGGCTAAGTTAAGGCCTTATTTTGATCGGTATACCGGCACAGTTACAGCCGGCAATTCTTCTCAGATTACAGATGGGGCTTGTGCGCTCCTGGTCATGAAAGAAGAAATGGCTGATTCTTTGGGTTATAAACCCTTAGGATATATACGGGCTTATACCTATATAGGGTTAGAGCCTAGTAAAATGGGACTTGGGCCGGCTTATGCCGTACCGAGAGTTTTAGATATGGCCGGCCTTAAATTAAAGGATATGGATTTAATTGAAATAAACGAAGCTTTTGCTGTCCAAGTCCTAGCTTGCATAAAATTGCTGGCCTCTAAGAAATTCGCCCAAGAGAATTTTTCCCGCTCAGAAGCCATAGGAGAGATCAATATGGATAAACTTAATGTTAACGGCGGGGCAGTAGCTTTGGGGCATCCTGTGGGTTCAAGCGGAGCGAGATTGCTCTTAACTTTGCTAAAGGAGATGAAAAGAACCAATAGCAAATTCGGCCTGGCATCTTTATGCGTAGGCGGCGGACAGGGAGGAGCAATTATTTTGGAGAGATAGAAATGAGCAATTTTAATTTAAAGATAGAAAAGAAAATCGCTATCCTTGAGTTTGATCAGCCGGATTCTAAAGTTAATGTCTTGAATACACAAGTAATGCAGGAATTAGCCTCAATAATAGAGGAGCTGGCTAAGAAAAGCTGTTCTCAAGAAGTCAAAGCCCTGCTTATTACCAGTAAAAAGGATAATGTTTTTATCGCCGGCGCAGATATAAAAGAAATTGAAAATATCACTTCATCTCAAGAAGCTAAAGAGAAAGCCGAGAGCGGTAAGCGAATTCTAAATAATCTTGCCGGTTTAAATTTAATCACTGTAGCCGTAATCGACGGAGCCTGCCTGGGCGGTGGATTTGAATTAGCATTGGCCTGTAAGTACCGGGTAGCTAGTTTTAATGATAAGGTGAGAATTGGGCTTCCGGAGGTGAACCTAGGAATAATTCCCGGTTTTGGCGGAACTCAGAGACTCCCGCGGCTGGTTGGACTTACTAAAGCCTTGGTTATGATTCTTTCCGGTCAGATGATTCCCGGCAAAGTTGCTTTAAGGTATGGAGTAGTAGATAAATTGTTTCCCCAAGTAAGGCTTATTGACGATTCCCTTGATTTTGTTAATAGTTTGCTGGAAGGTAAGATAAAAATAAACAAAAAAAAGAAAAAGTTTTTTCAAAAGTTTCTCGAAGATACTCACCTGGGCCGGCTCATTGTTTTTAGCCAGACCAAAGAAAAAATTCTTAAAAAAACAAAAGGCTTTTATCCTGCCCCGCTTAAGGCAATTGAATTAATAAAGCGTACTTACCGGGGCAATATTCGTAAAGGTTTCTTTTTAGAAAGCGAAGCTTTCAGTAAACTGGCAGTAACCGAGGTATCAAAGAATCTGATAAAAGTATTTTATCTCTATGAAGAATTTAAAAAATACCCTTGGGTTGATTCTAAAATAAAACCCGGCCCAATTAACAAGTGTGGTGTTTTAGGTGCCGGAGTAATGGGCGGAGGTATAGCTCAATTAATAAGCTGCCGGGATATACCGGTAAGATTAAAGGACATAAATTACCGGGCTTTACAGACTGCCTTTAGAACAGCAGCCGGTCTTTTTGCTTACGCTCAAAGAAAAAGAAAATTTAAACCGCATCAGGTTACTTATAAATTTGGATTGATATCTCCGACAACGACCTACCGGGGTTTTGAAAATTCAGATATCGTTATCGAGGCAGTAGTAGAGGATTTAGGCATAAAACAGAAGGTATTTAAAGAGTTGAGCCAAGTCGTATCTGCCAAAACCATATTAGCATCAAATACTTCTGCTCTTCCAATAACAAAAATGGCTCAAGTCACCAATTCGGCGGATAGGGTTGTGGGTTTACATTTTTTTAATCCTGTTCACCGCATGCCCCTGGTTGAAGTAATAAAGTCGCCTGAAACCAGTGAGCAAACTTTGGCCGGAGCTATAGCCTTTGCCAGAAGTTTAGGTAAGGTTGTGATTGTAGTAAAAGATGTGCCGGGATTTTTGATAAATAGAATTCTTCTTTCCTATCTCAACGAAGCCGGATTTTTAGTTGAAGAAGGTATTAAAATAGAACATATTGACAGGATAGCCTTAAAGTTCGGTATGCCTATGGGGCCGATGGAGCTTATTGATGAGGTAGGTATTGATGTGGGGCATAAGGTGGCCAAGATATTGGAAGAGGCTTATGGCTCTCGAATGCAGGTTTCAAGACTGCTGGATAAAGTTAAAGAGAAAGGCTTGCTTGGCAAAAAGGCAAAGCTGGGGTTTTATATCCATAAAAAAAAGAAAAAAATACCTAATCCCGATATCTATAAACTCATTGAATCTTTCCCAAAGAAGTCTATTTCTGACGATATTGCTTTTAAAAGAATGATTTATGTGATGATAAACGAAGCCGCCAGGTGCCTGGAAGAAAGAGTGGTTGATAATCCTCAAACAATTGATATCGGCATGATTATGGGAACTGGTTTCCCTCCTCATCGAGCGGGGCTCTTGAGGTACGCTGATACCTTAGGAATTGATAATATAGTTAAGGAACTTGAAGTACTGGAGCAGAAATTTAAAACATTAAGATTTAAGCCCTGCAATTATCTGCTGGATATGCAAAAGAGGAAAGACAAGTTTTATCATTAATTTGAAAGCATAAGAATGGAGGGGTAAATTATGAGTATGTTTGATAAAAGTATAAGTAAGGAAGAAAGAGCGTCTTTAGAGCTGGCCGAAGATTCGCGTCAGGATGAATGGATACATCCCAGCTTTGCTTCGCGTTTATTCCAGGGTAAAGTAGAATGGAATTTAATCTGGCCTTTTCAAGGACAATCTAAGGAGGACAAAGAAGAAGGAGATAAATTTTTAAGCAAACTGGAAAAATTCTTAAAAGAGAATTTAAACCCGGATAAGGTGGATGAAACAAGAGAAATACCGGATAAAGTTATCAAAGGGTTATTTGGAATGGGGGCTTTTGCGATTAAAATTCCTAAAGAATACGGAGGTTTAGGACTAAACCAGATAAATTACAACCGGGCAGTGCATCTTTTGGGAAGTTACTGCGGTTCAACAGCAGCGCTTATTTCAGCTCATCAGAGCATAGGCGTGCCTCAGCCGCTTATAAATTTTGGGACCCCGGAACAAAAAAAGAAATTTCTTCCCCGATTTAGAGAAGGGTCTATTTCCGGATTTGCCCTTACCGAGGCCGAGGTAGGCTCAGATCCCAGAAGAATAAAAACTACAGCTACACCCATTGAAGACGGCAAATATTTCCTTATTAACGGCGAGAAACTATGGTGCACAAATGGAAACATTGCCGATATTTTGATAGTTATGGTTCAGACACCGCCGAAAATTGTCAGGGGGAAAGAGAAAAAACAGATAACCGCTTTTATCGTTGAAAGTAAGACTCCCGGTTTTGAAGTAGTGTATCGTTGCGACTTTATGGGCTTAAAGGCAATTCAAAACGGCCTTATCAAATTTAATAATGTTAAAGTCCCTAAAGAAAATATTGTTTTAGGAGAAGGCCAAGGTTTAAGACTAGCGCTCACAACTCTTAATACCGGCCGTCTTAGCTTGCCTGCGGCTGTCACCGGAACCAGCAAATGGTGTCTTTATGTTGCAAGAAGCTGGGCTAAGGAGCGCAAGCAATGGGGAGCTTCTATTGGTGAACATGAAGCTGTAGCTTCAAAACTTTCTAATATGGCCAGTACAATTTTTGCCATGGATGCAATGACTTGGCTGGTATCTTACATGGCTCAAAATAAAAGATTTGACATACGATTAGAGGCGGCAATGGCAAAACTCTTCTGCACAGAAGAGAGCTGGAAGATTATTTATGAGGCTATTCAGATAAGAGGAGGCCGGGGCTATGAAACCGCACCTTCGCTTTGCGGCCGGGGCAAGCCGGATTTTGCCTTAGAGCGGGCTATGCGCGACGCAAGGGTAAATACCATTCTTGAAGGTTCAAGTGAAATCATGCACCTTTTTATTGCCCGAGAAGCCCTGGATTTTCATTTACAACCTACAAAAGCTCTTTTTGACTCTCGAGCTTCAATAGGTAAAAAGATAAAAACAGTTTTATCAGTGGGAGTTAACTATTTATTTTGGTATCCTAGATTATGGATTCCTTGTTTTTGGCCGGCTAAAATAAAAGCAGCCAAGGCGCTTAAAAAACATACTCGATTTATAAAACAAGCATCTCGGCATTTGGGAAGAGAGATTTTTCATAAAATGATGTTTTATCAGAAGAAACTTGCCAGCAAGCAGAATATATTGAATAGGTTCGTTGATATTGGCGTAGACCTTTTTGCTATGTCTTGTGCCTGTTCTTATGCCGATAGCCTGGCTGCTAAAGGTGAGGGCGAGGAAAATTCTGTAGAGCTGGCAGATTTATTTTGCCGCCGGGCAAGAATGCGGATAAAAAGAAATTTTAGCCAAAATCATCACAATCAGGATAAGATGTCTAGCTCTATTGCCGGAAAGTTGCTTAGCGAAGAATACAAATGGCTGGAGAGCGACATTATTAAAAATACCGATAAAACATAATCGGTTTATTAAAGATGCAGGAAGTCACAGATTTTGTAAATAAGAGTGAAATAATAAAACAAATACCCCTATTTTCAGACTTAAACTGGATTGAATCTTGGGTTATTCTGCCTAAATTAGCATTTTTTGAATACAAAAAAAATGAAATTATTTACACCGCAGGTGACCCGGGAGATGCATTCTATCTTTTGCTTTCAGGCCGCTTGCAAGTATCTAAGAAGCTTTCCGGCGGACAGGAAAAAACTCTGGATTATTTAACCCGCAATAAATATTTTGGAATAATTTCTCTTTTGTCCGGTGAATCTCATTCCGGAACGGTAAAGGTTATAAACGATTCTTTTATCTTAAGAATAAAAAAGGAAGATTTTAATAATATCTTGCAGAAAATTCCTAAGTTAGCAGTACATATGAGCAAGTCTCTTTCTAGGCGCTTAAGAAGAAGACGTCTTCATCCCGAAGATATTTTTGAAACTAAAATTATATCAGCATTAAGTGTTGCAGCCCGAGTGGGAGTAAGCAGGTATCTGGCGAATTTATCAATATCTTTGAAAAAAGAGACAACCAAACAAGTAATACTTATAGAGATTAATTCTGCGCCAAACAGCATTTTTAAAAATTTAGGCCTTAGTTCAGAGGTTTATTCTTTAAACCTCAACCATACTAATCTTAATAAAGCGCAACTAAAGGAAAATATAACTACTCATACTTGCGGTATTGATTTGTTATCTGTTAGTTATAATCTCAAGATGGAAAATGGACAAAACAGTATAGCTTATCTTTTAGGGATGTTGATGGAAGATTATAGTTATATAGTTATTGATCTTCCTAAAAGCCCGGAGCCAATAGTAAATGAAGTTCTTGGGCAATCTGATTTGATCCATATTGTAACCGATGACCAAGAAGATAATTTGAAGGCAACGAGGATATTTATCGAGAAATTAAGAAATTCTGTTGAAGAAATAGAGGATAATATATTTATAGTCGTAAATGAAGTGGAATCCAAAAGAGTGAGGCTTTCTAGCAAGCAAATAAGGAATATTCTGAATGACAGAGTCTATGTTAGCCTGCAGCATTTTACAGACCCGTTAATTAAAAGGAGCGGCTTTATACAGGTATTAGAATGCCCTGACGCAAAGTATGCCCTGGCAGTAAGAAATGTGGCCCGAGAAATAGGAGAGGTATTAATAGGGCTGGCATTAAGCGGCGGAGCTTCTTTCGGTCTTGCCCACATAGGAGTGCTCAAGGTTTTAGAGAAGGAAAACATCAACATTGATGTTGTTGCCGGTACAAGTATGGGGGCATTTGTCGGAGGGCTTTGGGCTTCCGGAGTTTCAGTCGCAGGATTAGAAAAAATTGCTTTAGGTTTTAGGAATAAACTTAGAGTTCTCAGGCTTTTTGATTTTGTTTTTCCTAGGAGAGGTTTAATTTTAGGAAGGTATATATTAAAGCTGCTCAGGAAGCATTTGAAAGTTAAAACTTTTCAGGAGGTAAAAATTCCTTTTCTAACTGTTGCTTGCGATTTGGAAAGCCGGCAGGAGGTTATATTGGATGAAGGAGATTTAGCTAGAGCCATAAGGGCAAGTATATCTATACCGGGAGTATTTATTCCTTTAGTTGATGAGGGAAGATTCTTAATGGACGGAGGGATCTTACAGCCATTACCTATCCAGCTTCTTATCCGCAAGGGGGTAAGCAAAATAATTGCCGTAGACGTCTTGCCTAGCCAGTTAGACATAAAAAAGGCCTATCAAAGATACAGAAAAACAGAAGATGAGAAATTAGAGATAATAAAGAAATCAAATATTTTTAAGAAATTATTTTATTGGCTCGGGAAAAAAATCCACCGAATGTTTTTTCCTAATATTTTTGATGCCATTGTTATTGCCATGCAGGCTTCTGAAGCTATATTAGCCGAAGCAAGCCGTAAACAAGCAGACGTTTACCTGCATCCTGACCTCTCGGAAATCAGCTGGTTTGAATTTTATCGGGCAGAAGAGCTAATAAAATCCGGAGAAAAGGAAGCGCGTAGGCTCCTGCCCCAGATAAAACAAATATTGGCTAATAAAAATTAAGATAAGCTAATCTTTTCCAGGCCAGGTGTGTTTAGATGATTTGTAATTTAGAGGCTTTGAACTATATCGGAGCTGATTGAATGAGAGTAGTTTTATCATTCTCTTTCCTTTGTTTACTTTTACTAACGGGAAAATTCTTAAGAATCAGGATAAAGCTGTTTCAAAAGCTCTATCTTCCTTCTTCAGTTATTGCTGGTTTTTTAGGATTAGTAATCTTGCAGATTTTTGGTTCTCATATTCCCGCAGATTGTACTGCCGGATGGTCTAAGCTGCCGGGTTTTCTTATCAATATCGTTTTTGCCGCCTTGTTTCTCGGCGTTTCTATTCCGCCGCTTTCGACTATATGGCAAAAATCAGGCCCTCAGTTTGTATACGGCCAGATTGTTGCCTGGGGGCAGTATGTCGTTGGTATCGGAGTTGCCGTTCTTATTCTCAAGCCTCTTTTTTCTGTGCCGGGTTTTTTTGGAACACTTATCCCGGTCGGGTTTGAAGGAGGCCATGGCACTGCTGCCGGATTAGGAAAAACTTTTGAAACGCTTAATTGGAGCCAAGGCCTGGATTTTGCCCTCGCTTGCGCTACAGCCGGCATTGTTTCGGCAGTTATAGTAGGAATGATACTTATCAACTGGGCAGTGCGTAAGAAGATTACTAAAGCAGCGCAAAATTTTGAATCTATTCCTGAAAGTAATGTGGTTGGTGTCTATAATATTGAGGAAAGACCCATAGCAGGATATCAAACAGTTTCTGCAGATTCTATAGATAGCTTAGGGCTGCATCTGGCTATTATCGGGGTAAGTATTTTAATAGGGTATGGATTACGAGAATTACTATTGACTTTAGAATACCTTTTTCCGGTATTAGCTAAAACTAAGTTACTTGCGGCCTTTCCGCTTTTTCCTCTTTGCATGATAGGGGGGTTGATTGTTCAGCTTGTTCTTTCACGTATTGTAAAAATTAACCTCATTGACCACCAGCTTACCCAGCGCCTTTCCGGAACAGCCCTGGATTTTCTAGTGGTTGCAGCTATATCAACAATACGTTTATCGGTCATTATGAAAGGCTTTTTGCCTTTCGCTATCTTAATTGCTGTGGGTATTGGCTGGAATGTCTTTTGTGTATTATTTTTAGCTAAAAAGCTTCTGCCGGATGCCTGGTTTGAAAGATCGATTGCTGAGATGGGCCAATCCATGGGAACAACAGCTACCGGTCTTATGCTTTTGCGAGTTGTTGACCCCGAAGCCAAGACCCCGGCTTATTCAGCTTTCGGGTATAAACAGCTTTTACATGAACCATTCATGGGAGGAGGGTTGTGGACCTCCATAGCAATACCGCTGGCAATTATCCGGGGGCCGGGAATCGTCTTTTTTATAAGCCTAGCAGCAATTTTGCTATGGGGCTGTTTCTGGTGGTGTGCTTTTCGTAAAACAACAGCATCCGCAAAATAACTTCAAGGTAAGTAATATTTAAAAGGGGAGGTATAAAATGCAGGATGAATTTCGCTATAACCTCGTGTTGGCTCTATTGGTTATGTCCCTGGGAGGATTACTCTTGCATTTTAGAATACACCCTGTGTTTACCGGCGGGGATTTTAGATGGGTAAATCTAATACCGGTCGTTATCGGGCTGGTAAATGTAATTATTATTCCTTTGCTTTTTTTAAATAAAAATACTGTCACTTGTGCCTATCTTTTAACCGGTTTATCTGTAATCTTGGGAATTATAACCATGAGCCATTTATCCATTTTTAAACTGGGGAGAGAAATTACTTTTTTTAGTATTTTACTTAAAGCCACACTGGCTGATTCCTTGATACTTTTTGGTAAGTTCTTTATCGCAAAAGTTATATTTGATTCTTACTTTCCCCAAAAAGCTCAGTTTAATTATAAATTTCCCCAAACATTTAGATTTTTATTTCCCGGATGGTGGCTGGTTCATTTTATAGGGATTGCAATCGTATATTCGTTAGGTGTAAGTATTTTTTCATAGAGCGCTCTACGTCAAATGAAAAATTATATTAACTTGGATGTATCCCGGCTCGCTGGAGATGTTGGGTAATTTTATTCTAAAATTACCCAACGCTCGCTCGGGATCAATTCGACTAATCCCGATTTAATGATAATTAAATCGGGAAAGTCTCATTGAGCTAGGTATATGAAAATTATTAATTATTTTAAGATCGGAAAACTTTGGTTTTGGATATTACATATTATCGTTATATTGTTAATTTTTATCTTAGCTTCCAAGATTAAATTTTGAAAAAGTAGTCAGAGTAATTTTTTATCCAGGCCAAAACCACTCCTCAAACCTTTTATTTCCTGCTATAATGTCTGTCTATGAAAATATATATTAAAATATTAAGTTGCTTCGCTGCATTCTTTATATTTTTTAACGCCGGAGTTTTATTCGCTAAAAGGGGGCCAAAAATTAGTATCGATACGAAATATTGGGATTTTGGCACAGTGAAGGAAGGGGAAATAAAAGAAAAGGGTTTTGTAGTGGTAAACATCGGTGATGAAGATTTAATTATTCGTAAAGTATTTACCGATTGCGGCTGCACCAGGGCAAATATTTCCTCTAAGCGGATAGCTCCCAAGGGGAAAGCTGAGCTAAAAGTAGTTTACAGCACAAAAGGAAAATCTCTCGGTAAAGACACCAAAGATATTTATATCGTTTCCAATGACCTTTTGAATTCTAAGATAAAAATTACCATTACGGCAATAATTACATCCCCTGATGAGCCAATTTCAAAGCGCAGGTCATCGAGCATTCCCACACTTACTTCCCAAGAGCTATTTGACAGGCTAGAGGCAGGAGAAGATATTACTATTTTAGATGTGCGGGAAGAGAATGAATATATAGAGCGTCATATTCCTGAAGCAATTTGGTTTCCTAAAAGTAAGTTTGACCGCAACGATAAGGAAGTCCTAGCGAAATTAGAGAATTTGGATAAAGACAAGCTTATAGTTTCTTATTGCGGGGCCGGCCATAGAAGCAGTTTTGTAACCAAGAAGTTGCGGGAAAAAGGTTATAATGTTTATAATCTTGATGGAATTTCTTTTTGGGAGAAAAGGGGCTATCCTCTTATCCGTGGCCCAAAGCTTCCTTCCAGCCAAGAGCCGGCTATAGTTTATCTCCAAGAGGCTTATGAGCACTATTTTTTGTTATTTAGGGATATTGTTTGGATTGATGTTAGGAATAGAGACGATTATAATAAAGGGCATGTTAAAGGTGCCTTGGGAATTCCCCTTTCTGACTTAGAATACAATCTTAATAAAATTCCCAAAGATAAAGAAATTGTCTTTTACTGTGAAGGGACTTGGGATGGAGGCAAATGCGATGCTAGCATGAGTGCCGGGCGGATATTAATAAAAAACGGCTTTAAACCGGGAAAAATCAAGGTTTTTGAGGACGGCTATGGAGCCTGGGAAGATGCCGGTTATCCCGTAGAAAAAAGGAGAAGAAGATGATTAGAAAAATAAAAATTACTATTTTTATGTTACTTATTGCATTTTTCAATATTACCGCTTTCGCCGGTACCAAGGAAGATATTTATTCTAAATTAAAATGCTGCAATTGCGGCAAGCCATTCACTCCTTGCGTTTGTGTGCACGCTAAAGAGATAAAAGGATATATAGATGCTCTTTTGGAAGTAGGATTAGGCAAGGAAGAGGTTTTTGTAAAGATAGCAAAAAAATACACCCTAGATACTATTATAGATACTGCATTGAGAGAAACGGTTGAGAAAAAAATAATAACCGAAGCCGGTGAGAATCGGCCCCAGATTTTCATTAAGCCCTTATCGTATAATTTAGGAAAAATTAGCAAAAGGCGAGGTAAATTAAAATTAAAAGTAAAGTTGCAAAATAAAGGTAAGGAAGTATTAAAAATAACAGATTTAAAAACAACCTGTGCCTGTACTACAATTAAATTAAAAATAAAGAGATATGCGAGCCCTGCTTTTAGCACTGAAGGCGCAACGCCGGGATGGGAGGCAAGTATTAAGCCTGGAGGCAAAGGCACACTTATCATAGTTACTGATTTAAGCCACGCCCATGTTCATTTAGGGCAAATGCTAAGAACAGTTGAGATCAAAAGCAATGATCCTCTAAGGTCTTTAATCAAGGTAGAATTTGAGGCCGAAATAGTTAAATAGTCGTTTAATTTGATTTAATATTGATGAATTAAGTACGGAGTAAATACAGATAAAATGAAACACCCGCATAGGCCAAAACAAATCTCATCAGCGGATGATTTATTTGAATATCGTTCCTAAGATGCGAAGAGCCAGGTTTAAGAAAATTTCCCGGAGAAAGTTTTGCAAAATATGCTTTTTAAGCGGAGCAAGTTTAGTCTTTTCCCCTTTGCTTATCGATTTGCTTAGAGAGTCTGCGCAGGCTGCCCGGCCAAAAGGCGGTATGGGTTTCATCAATCCCCGAGAGGCCATGTTTTATAAAAAGTTGGATAAAAATACAATTCAATGCCAGCTTTGTCCCAGATACTGCACGCTTAAAAATGGGATGAGAGGACTTTGCCGGGCCAGAGAGCCCCGGGACGGTAAACATTATAGCCTGGTATATGCAAATCCCACGGCAATTCATGTTGATCCCATTGAAAAAAAACCCCTTTTTCATTTCTTGCCTGCCACCGCTGCCTTTTCTATCGCTACGGCCGGCTGCAACTTTCGCTGCAAATATTGCCAGAATTGGGAGATTTCCCAATTCAAGCCTGAGGAGACAGTAAATCATTATTTGCCGCCTGAAGAAGTAGTCAAGAAAGCAGTTCAATATAATTGCTTAACAATCGCGTATACTTATACTGAACCGTCTATATTTTATGAGTATATGCTGGATACAGCTAAGATTGCTAAAGCTAAAGGCGTAAAAAACATCTACCATTCAAACGGTTCACTTAATCCTGATCCGGCTGCGAAACTTGCGGTTTATCTTGACGGGGCTAATATTGATTTAAAAGGATTCAGTCAGGATTTCTACAGTGAAGTTAGCCAAGGCCATTTAGAAACGGTTTTAAATACTCTCAAGACTCTCAAAAAAAATAAAGTTCATGTAGAAATTACTAATTTAATAGTCCCCCCTTTAAATGATGATATGGCTATGATTAAAAAGATGTGTATTTGGATTAGGGATGAGTTAGGAAAGGACGTTCCCCTGCACTTTTCCCGATTTCATCCCACCTATAAGTTGAAAAATCTCACTCCCACTCCGGTAAAGACTTTAGAAGAGGCAAGAAATACTGCCCTAAGCCAAGGCCTGGAATACGTTTACATCGGAAATGTTCCCGGACACCAGGCCGAGAATACTTATTGCCCTAAAGATAATAAAGTTGTGATTAAAAGAATAGGTTACAGAGTGCTCGAGAATAATATTGTAGACGGGAAATGCAAATTCTGTGGCACCCGGATTCCCGGAGTCTGGAAAAAGGATCCCCTCCTCGACAAACAATCAAAATCATCCTCTAAAAAATTAAGCAAATATTTAGGATAATGAAAAAGCGTATTATTTTTGCTCTTGGGCTGGTTGGCTTTACTTCTATGGCTTCCCAGATAGTTTTAATGCGGGAGCTTTTAGTAATTTTTTACGGCAATGAGCTTTCTCTGGGAATTACCTTATTTTGTTGGTTATTCGGCATAGCTTTGGGAAGTTGGGTTTTAGGTAAATGGCTTATAAGTAGATTTAAGTCCCAAATAGCTGTTTTTTGTTTGGGGCAGATAGTTCTGGTTTTTATTTTGTTTCTAAGTGTTCTGGGGGTAAGATTCATACCCAGTCTGTTTAAGTTTTCACCGGGTGAGATTATCGGAATCCTACCTATAAGTATAGCTACCTTTGTATTGCTTTTTCCGGTTTGTATTTTGGTCGGATGTCTTTTTGTCGTAGGTTGCGAAATCCATAAAGGCAGCTTAAAGGGCGCGGTAAAAATAGGCCAAGTATATATCCTGGAGGCCATAGGGGCAGCTATCGGAGGCCTGATAACCAGCCTATTTTTAATTCGGATATTGAGCCCTCTCTATATAATAAGTTTATTAGGATTATTAAATTTATTCTCAGCATTTTTACTTTTATGGAAAAAAAGAATATGGGCTTTATGCGTAGGCCTGCTGAGCTTGGGATTTATTTTCATCATATTTTCAGGCAAGATAAATATTCTCCGTGATATCTCTTTGCGTGAACAGTGGAGGGGTTATGAGCTTCTTACGTCTTTTAATTCAATCTATGGAAATATCGCAGTAACGAAAAGAGAAAATCTCTATAGTGTATTTGTTAACGGCCTTTATGATTTCAGTGTTCCCGATGAGCGAACTTCCGAAATGAGCGTTCATTTTCCTCTCCTGGAACATCCCAACCCTAAGGATATTTTGTTTATAGGCGGAGGTTTAAGCGGCCGCCTTAAAGAAGCCCTAAAACATCCGGTAAATAGAGTTGATTATGTAGAGCTTGATCCGGAATTAGTTAAGGTAACAAAAAAGTATTTACCGCTAAATGAAGCTTTGAACGATAAAAGAGTCAGGGTGATAACTAATATGGACGGAAGGCTGTTTATTAAAAGAACTAAGCAAGCCTACGATGTAGTAATTATAAATTTGCCCGAGCCTTATACTGCCCAGCTCAATAGATTTTATACTGAGGAGTTTTACAAAGAAGTAGAGCGAGTGCTGAAAGATAAGGGAATTTTGTCCTTTTCTCTAACATCTAACCCGAATTATATTAGCCAGGAGCAGGCTCAATTATATATGACCTTAAAAAATACGCTGAGCAGCGTTTTTGCTGACGTAATAATTACCCCGGGTGAAACGAATTACTTTCTAGCTTCAAAGCAAAAAAATCTCCTTAGCTTAGACTGGCGTATTCTAATTGATAGATTGAATAAAAGAAGTATAAAAGCCAAATATATGAGGGAGTATTATCTTTATAGTGAGTTATCTCAAGAACGAATAGATTTCTTTGAGGATAGATTAAAGCAATCACGATTTGCAGCCATAAATAGAGATTTTCAACCTATTGCCTATTACTACGATATGGTTCTCTGGAGCAGTTTTTTTAAGTATAGCTTAAAGAAGGTATTCAAAACTGTAAGCCCCGGAAAAATCTATATTGTTTCGGTATTACTTTTTATATTCCTGTTTATTCCCGTAGGGTTTAGAAAAATAAGAAGAAAATTTCCTAATTGGCCGGTTTTGCTGTGCGTAACTACTACCGGATTTGCTGAGATAGCTTTTCAGATAATTACCTTGCTGGCATTCCAGGTGCTTTATGGATATGTATATTATAAATTAGGAATTATTTTAACTTCCTTTATGATCGGGCTGATTTTTGGAGGGTTTTGGATT